>NZ_CP018335.1:636336-954504 GCF_001902295.1 Clostridium kluyveri
CCGCCACATTGGAGGCTACCATTGACAATGATGACAATACAGGTCAGAAAGTTAAGGAGTACTACAGGTCTAAAGATTATATAGTAAATAATTTTAAGGCATATAGATATAGTTATATAAGTGATGACTATATAGAAGATAATGCACTGGAACCTAAACTGGAAGCTCCTTTATACGGACAAGCTATTGATAAAAACTGCAATGGTATTAATCTTAAATGGAATTTTGATAATGAGGATAATGGACAGTATCAAACTTCTTATAGAATTAGGATTTATAGTGGAGATTTAAATAGTACTTCAGACTCATCAGGAATATTGGTTAAACAAGTTTATCAGGATTCTCAAGCTAAGGAAGCAAAGGTATATTTTAGTGATATGCCAGAGGGAAGCTATTATTTTATTTTAGAAGTTAAAAGTAATAAGGGTTACTGGAGTAGTCCCACAGCAGCTCCTTTTGAATTTACAAGTGATATAAGTAAATTTCCTTCCAAAATAAATAGTGTGGTAAGGTATGGAGGAAGCAGCAGGTATGAAACCTCAAAGATAATAGCTGAAAATGAGTTCAAAAATTTTAGTTTACAAAATATAGTTATAACAAATGGAAATGATTTTGCAGATGGCCTGGCGGGAGTTACTTTGGCTAGAAAACTTAATTCCCCTATGCTTCTTGTAGATAATGAGCCTTCAGATGAAGGAAGTCAAATTACATTGCAGTATATAATGAAAAATGTTGGTAGAGATGCAAAAATATATCTGCTGGGGGGAGAAGGGGTTTTAAGTAATTCCTATGTAGAATATCTAGAGAAAAATGGATATGAAAAAAACAATATAGTAAGGATTGGCGGCTCCAACAGACTTGAGACTAGTGTTAATATTGCCAAAGAAATGGATGTTTCAAAGAATAAACCTATTATAATAGCTAGTGATTCTTCCTTTGCAGATGCATTAAGTGTGTCATCCAAAGCAGCCTCAGATCGTGTACCTATTTTATTAACTTCAAGAGATGGATTAAGTGAGGAAGTTATAGAGTATATAAAAGATGTGAAACCTTCTAAGGTATATATATTGGGAGAAACCGGGGTTATTTCAAAAAGCGTAGAAAATAATATTGCTCAGATTACTAATTTAGACAGTAGTAAAATTATCAGATTAGGTGGAGAAGATAGATATATAACCTGTGAAAAGATAAATAAATATTTTTATGGAAATCAGTGGACAAAAGTCTATTTGGCTAATGGGGAAGATTTTGCTGATTCATTAAGTGGAAGTGCAGCAGCTGCAGTAAACAGTGGAGCGCCTCTAGTTCTTGTATCAGAGTATTCCTATGGCACAGCAGGAAAAACAATAAAAAATCTTACAAGAAATAAAAAAGTTACACTTAATGTATTAGGAGGAGATAAGCTAATAACAGAATATCTTATTTCCAAGATAAATAATGCTGCAGTTAGTGCAGAAGAATAGATATTAGAAGGGGTAGTGTAAACACCCCTTCTAATATTTATTTTTATGTGGATAGATATTGATACAAAATTCTATTAGCATTGTAAATAATATAAAATTCACATTTTTATTCAATATTGTTATCATAATTATTAAGTATAATTGTCTATAGAAAGATTTAAATAATATAATATTAGATTTATTTAATTCATTAGGTGGGATTTTATTTATGATGAAGATATTAAATAAGATATTTCTTTTGACTATGACTGTTATTATTATAGTATCAGCTACAATAGTGTTAGCTGAAGATAATACTAATTTAATAGAAAGAGATGAATCACAAGTGGAAAATATTAATAGTTTCAACAGAATAACACTTCACGATGCTTGGGTAGCTTGGGAAAATAATGAGAAATTTCCTGTTGCATTTTTTGGAGATAGTACATTCGATGGCAATCAAACATCAGGATGGATTAAAAATGAAATAGGACAAGATCATCAGCCACCTAATGCCCTTACAACGTATTTACAAAATTTAATTAGAAAATATACAGGTTCTACTGCGGCCAGAATATATAATGCTGGATTTTCTGGACAAACTGCTGACTGGGGATATTCAAATATCAGTGATATCTTTTCAGGGGCTTATTCAGATGTGAAAATGATTGGTATAGGATTTGGTATTAATGATAGGCTTAATAAAACTTCAACTAAAGATTATAAGGAGCAGTTCAAGAAAAACATAGAAAATATTATAATATGGTGTTTTAAAAATAATATACAACCATTTTTAATTACTACTCAAGCTACAGTAGAGCCTGGAAGTATTGATAGTTTAAATTATCCATATCGTACAAGTGAAAATATAAACTCTATAGCAAATACAGTAAAAAAAGAGTTATCTAAAAAGTATAATATTGAATTAATAGATATGAATTATTATACTTCAAAACTTCTGGCAAATAATGAAAGTGATACTTTGAAAGATATAATTAGTACCGATCATCTCCATTTTGTTGATAAGGGGCATAGATTTGAATCTGAAGTATTGTTTGCATACTTTAATCCAAGAGTAATTATATTAGATGGCAAGAAACAAATGAAATTAGATTTTACTTCTCAGTACATAAAAAGTAATATATCAAGTGATAAGGTGTCATTGGAGGACAATCAGATTAATCTTTGGTATACAAATTATTTATTTAATAGCTTTATTTATTGTGATAAAGAAGATATGTCTGATGTTTTACTTCAAGATTTTATAATTTTAAACTTGTCGAATAATTTGAATTTATATAGTATACAGATTCAGATACCTGAAAATCCAGGGTACAGTTTACCTTCATTAGATATTCAAAAGCCATATGTTACATTCAATGATAAAAATTATATTTTAAATGATACTTTTATAGATAGCTATTTCTCTCTGGCAAATATGTATAAATTATTTTTAGTTGATAAATTAAAATTTGGTCTGAATGAAATAAAATTATACTCTGGACAATTTAATAGAATAGCAGCAGTTGGTTTTTACATCTCACAAGATTTTAAGAATTATACTTCTAAAATATCTATATCTCAAAATAATAGTACTGTTACAAAACAGTTTTTAGCTCCATATAAATTACAAAATTATTTTGAACATAAAGTGTTATTTAAACTTAAATTAGACACTAATATATCTGATTCAACAGATGTATTTATCCCTGTTGTAGATAGAATAAATTCAGGATTACTTCTAGGTATTAAAGATAATACAATAAAGTTATTTTCATACGATAGAAATAGCCTGTCTCTGGATAATATCGAAAATTTAAATCAATTATTATATTATGATATTGGATCAAGTTCAAAGGAATTAGTGAAATCTTCAGGATTATATGTTGAAATCAATACCACCTATATTAAAATATATACAGATTTGAAATCATCACCTATATTAGATTATGAGACTAATGGAAAGATTATTGGTTCGGGTATATTTGCTAATTTTATAAAAATGCTTAATCAAAGCGATAATGAATATGCTATAGTTACTACTGATACGCTATATAATCAATAATAGAAAATTAAGGGGTATTAAATAGTTTTATTAATTTATAAACCTATCAATTGATAAAATAATAAAATATTATTATAATATATGTAAATGCTATAAATTATGAGGAGATAATAATGGGGGATATCAATTTGAAAAATTTGGATATACTGGCACTACTGCCTTGTCCTTTAAAAGTTCCTGTAGAAATTGCATTCGAAAATCATTTACATGATAGTATGTGTGGTGAAAATAATGTATTAAATTATATTATTGAGGGAAATGCAAATAAGCAGATTTCATATAATCAACAGGTGGAAGAATATACAGATATAGAGTCCATACCAGATATTACAATAACTTCGGGAATAAATAGTTTTTATTATAAAAATTTCAGAGAAAATTTTGTTGAAAAAGGATATTTCTATGACGCATTAAGCCCCTGGATTAATTCTATGTTTTCAGACAGTGGTATAAAAGATCCTGAAGGCAATTATACCATAATAGCTTTAAATACATTGGTTATGGTAGTTGACATGAAAGCTTTAGGAGATGTTAAATGTCCATGTACATGGGAGGAACTTTTAAAGCCTGAATTTGAAAAAAGAGTTGCTATAAGAGGATATAATGATTCATTTTGTGAGACAACTTTACTTACTATATTTAAACAATGTGGATATGAAGGAATAGAGAAATTAGGCAGAGCTGTGAAATATGGATGGCATCCATCCCAAATGGTAAAAATGGCTGGAAGCGGAAGGACCGGGGCACCTGCCGTAAGTGTCATGCCTTATTTTTTTACTAAAACCATGCAAAATAAAAAAGATGTAAGAATAATATGGCCTGAAGATGGAGCTATTGTAAGTCCTATTACAATGATGGTGAAAAAGTCCTGTAGAGAAAAACTAACTAAAATTATAGATTTTTTTACGGGTGATAAATTAGGTGAGATATGTGCAGGGGCATTCTTACCTTCTTTGAATCCTGAGGCTTCCAATAAAGTACCTAAGGGAGCTACTTTTAATTGGATAGGTTGGGATTTTATAAAGGAAAGAGATATAGGTTCACTTATAAAAGAATTGAATACTGTTTTCATTAAATCTCATAGAGGTAAACTATGAAATTAATAACAGTTTCAGGACCGCCATCCACAGGAAAAACATCTGTAATACTTAAAACCATAAATTCCATTAGACTTAAAAATTTAAAAGTTGGAGTAATTAAGTTTGACTGTCTTTCTACTTATGATAACGAGGTATATAGTGACAGGGGAGTTGAAGTAAAAGTAGGTGTTTCAGGAAACCTATGCCCGGATCATTATTTTGTGGCCAATATTGATGAGTGTATAAGTTGGGGCTTAAATAAAGGCTTTGATATTTTAATAAGTGAAAGTGCAGGACTGTGCAATAGATGTTCTCCCTATATAAAAGAAGTACTTGCGGTTTGTGTTATTGATAATTTATCGGGAATTAATACACCTCAAAAAATAGGACCTATGCTTAAATATGCAGATATTATTGTAGTTACCAAGGGGGAAATTGTGTCTCAAGCTGAACGGGAAGTTTTCACATTTCGTATAAGACAATGTAATTCTAAAGCCATCATACTACATGTAAATGGAATAACCGGTCAGGGAAGTAATGAACTTGGAGAGCTTTTCATTAAAGCCTGCGATATTGAAAATATAGAACATAAAAAATTGAGGTTTACCATGCCCTCTGCATTATGTTCCTATTGCCTTGGGGAAACTCAAATTGGCAGTGACTTTCAACTGGGAAATGTTAAGAAAATGGAGTTATCCGAATGAGCAAATTCCACCTGACCTCAAGAATCACTTGAGAAATATGATTAAGAACATTTAAAGGAGGTGTGTTTGTTGTCAGATAAAAAAGTTATAGAAAATGACGGTAAATCTACTGTTAATAAAATAACTGTTATTGGAGGGTATGATAAACAGGGTAAACCCGAAAATATAACATTGGATTTAAATGTGGGACAGATTATATCTATAGTAGGACCTACAGGTTCAGGAAAAAGTCGTCTGCTGGCGGATATAGAATATATGTCTCAAAAGGATACACCTACGGGCAGACAAATACTTATAAATGATAAAGTACCGGATATATCAAATCGCTTTTCTTCAGAAGAAAAATTGGTGGCACAGCTTTCTCAAAATATGAATTTTGTAATGGATGTTACAGTAGGTGAATTTTTAAATATGCATTCAAGGTGCAGGAAAAATTATGCTTCAAAAGAGATAGTAGATAGTATAATTAAAAAAGCCAATGAACTTTCAGGGGAAAAATTTTTTCATTATACTCCTTTGACTGCTTTAAGTGGAGGACAGTCCAGGGCTCTTATGATTGCAGATACTGCCTATTTAAGTACATCTCCTATAGTTTTAATTGATGAAATAGAAAATGCAGGTATAGATAGAAAAAAGGCATTGGATGCTCTAATTAAAAAAGAAAAAATAGTACTTATGGCCACCCATGATCCAATTTTAATACTTATGTCAATTAAGCGCATAATTATCAAAAATGGAGGAATAAATAAAGTGATTTTTACAAGTCCTGAAGAAAAAAAAGTTCTTGAAAGTTTACAAACTATGGACAATAAAATATCATCATTGAGAAATTTATTGAGAAATGGTGATATTGTAGAGTCTATATCTTTATAATCAATTAACTCTTACCTTTAAATTTGAAAGTGAAATAGATAGATTTAATATATCAGTGATTCAGAGGTTCAGCCCTGACATAAAAAATTGTTTTGGTGTATAAATTATAATAAGGAAATATTTATCACATATTTGATAATATTAATAAGTTTTAAACCAAAATAATTTGGAGGGTGCATTATGATATATAAGTATAAAAATTTAAAAAAGGATTTAATTCTCATATTTATAATGGGCAGTATTTACATGGTTTTAGAAGGAATATGGCGTGGATGGACGCATATATCCATGCTGATAGTAGGAGGTATATCGGCTTTCTTTATTGGAAAGTTAAATGAAGATCATGCTTTTTCTAATCGTAAAATGTTGGAACAATGTTTGATAGGAACTCTTATAATTTTAATATTGGAGTTTGTTTCAGGGGTCATTCTAAACATATGGCTTCAGCTTGGAATATGGGATTATTCTAACACTTGGGGAAATATTTTGGGACAGATATGTATTCCATATGCAGTAATATGGTTTTTACTGGTTCCATTTAACATATATATTGATGATTACTTAAGATATAAGTTTTTTGGAGAAAAAAAGCCAGAGAAACTTATAACAAATTACAAACACTTATTTTTGTATAAGTAATAAAATTTATAACTATTTATAAAAGCGTTGTATACAATATATAGAAAGCAATTTAAACTTAATCAGAATACAAAGTATGTTTTTTAGATGAAAATGGAGTGCTGCGAGACTATTCTTTAAAGTAGTTTACAGCAGTTTTTATTTAAACATATACTGTAAGTTTTTATAAATTTAGTATTGACATAATATAGTATAATTAATATAATGATCATATAGTTAATTATTATAAATATTTAAAAAATGAATTGGCTGAAACTTAATACAGTTATTCTTATCAAGAGCGGCGGAGGGATAGGCCCTGTGAAGCCCGACAACCGACATTTTGTGCATCGGTGTTAATTCCTACAGAGTGTATTAATGCTCTGAAAGATAAGAAAAGTAGAAATCTTATTAAATTGTTTTGTTAGTTAATAGAGGCTATTTTTCTTATATAGGAATTATAGTCTTTTTCTTGTTGGTTAGAAAATAATTTTGTAGAAAATGTTATAGATCATAGAAGATTCACTTTAAAATGGTTGACTAGGAAACTGGAGGCTATATTTTTCTTGATGAAAAGTATAGTTTTTTTATTTTTAAAGTTTCCATATGGATTATATAGTAATGTTTAATATATTTAATTTATAAATTAGAGTGTTAAATACATTAACGAAGAAGGAGATGAAAGTATTAATGGGATATAATATTGCAGTTGCTTCAACAGATGGAGTCAACATTGATAAGCATTTTGGAGCTTCAAATTCTTTTTTCATAATAAAAGTAAATGATGATGAAAGCTATGAGAATTTAGGAGAAAGATTAGTTGAAAAAAATCAAAAGAATAGTGTGAATTGTAGTTCATATTCATCTAAACATTCTTTTGGTAACATTAATCCCAAGATTCAAAGAAAAGTAGAAGCTATTTCTGATTGCAGATGTTTGCTATGTAGTAGATACGGACCTAGTTCAGAAAAGCAATTAGGGAAAAATAACATTTCTGTATTTGGTATTAATATGAAACTTGATGAGGCATTAAAAACAATAATAGGATATTACAAAAAAAGTGATGAACGTAAATCATTGAAAGGTATAAAAAAGCAGAAAATAAATTCTTTTTAAGAAAGTAAGAAAGAAGGTATTAAATAGGGAGTGATTACATGGGCAGAGTTTCTATAAAGTTAACTGAATTGGTGGGAAATACACCATTATTACAGTTGACTGATTATAACAAAGAAAAAAAAATAAGAGGTAATTTAATTGCAAAACTAGAATATTTTAATCCTCTAAGTTCAGTTAAAGATCGTATTGCTCTAGCTATGATAGAAGATGCTGAGGAGAAGGGATTGATAAATAAAGATACTGTAATTATTGAGCCTACAAGTGGTAATACAGGAATTGGCCTGGCATTTGTAGCTGCTGCAAAAGGATATCATATTATCATAACCATGCCCGAGAGTATGAGTGATGAACGTAAAAAGCTATTAAAAGCATTAAATGTTGAATTAATACTGACACCAGCAAAAGATGGAATGAAGGGTGCAATAAGAAGGGCCGAAGAACTTTCTTTTCAAATTGAGAATTCATTTCAACCTCAGCAATTTTTTAATGAAGTGAATCCTAAAATACACAAAGAAACAACAGCCGTTGAAATTTGGAATGATTTAGAGGGAGAGATTGCAGCCTTTGTTGCAGGAGTTGGAACAGGAGGGACAATCACAGGGGTTGGTGAAGGATTAAAAGAAAAAAATCCTAATATAAAAATAATTGCAGTAGAGCCATATGATTCGCCAGTTTTATCTGGCGGAGTACCTGGTTCCCACAAACTGCAAGGGATAGGAGCAAATTTTGTGCCAGAATTAGTTAAATTCGAAAATATTGATGGAATATACAAGGTTAGAAATGAAGAAGCAATTGAAACTGCACAAGATTTGGCTAGGACAGAAGGGCTATTAGTAGGTTTTTCGTCAGGTGCAGCAGCTTTTGCTGCCACACAAATTGCAAAACGTTTAGAATTTAAAGGAAAAAATGTGGTAGTTCTATTACCTGATACAGGGGAGAGATATTTGTCCACAGATCTCTTTGATAGAATAGATAAAATACAATTTTAAATTATAAAATATTAGTCAGCCAGATGGCAGATTGGAGGAAAGATGAGCAAGTTTGTTGACAGACCACGATACTCATGTGCACTAGGAGGTGCACTGTCTACATTAAGAGCTATTTCTAGAGCAATACCCATCATACATGCAGCTTCAGGTTGTGGTTATAATTTACACAACGCAACTAATGCTGGTTCAGCTTATCTAGGAGGAGGTTATTGTGGAGCAACATCCCTGCCTAGCACAAATGTGACGGAAAGGGATATTGTTTTTGGTGGAGAAAAAAGATTGAAGGAACAAATAAAAAGTACATTGGAGATAATGGATGGAGATATATATGTCGTTGTAACAGGATGTATGGTAGAAATGATTGGTGATGATATAGAAGCAGTGGTTAAAGATTTTACTGGTACTGAAAAACCAGTTATAGCAGTTCCAACCCCTAGCTTTAAAGGAAATTCCTATTATGGTTATGATCTTCTTTTACAGGGCTTGGTAAAACAATATGTTGAACCAAAGGAGAAAAAAACTGAAAAACAAGTAAATATATTGGGTATTGTGCCTGGACAAGATATATTTTGGAAAGGTAATTTAAAAGAAATAAAACGTATTCTTGGTCTTATAGGTATAAAAGCTAATACATTATTTGGAGAAGGTGAAGATATTGAAGATATTAAAAATTCAGCTAATGCAGGCTTAAATATTGTGCTTTCAAAAGTATTTGGAAAGGAAACAGCAGAAGAGTATAAGGAAGCTCATAATATACCATATATAACAGCTCAAATTCCTATTGGATATATTCAAACAGAAAAATTCATAAGAAAGATAGGAAGGTATTTTGATATACAAGAAAGCATAATAGACAAAGCACTGGAGAAGGAAAGAAATATCTATTACGATTATTTTGAAAGATTTTTAGATATTTATACTGATGCAGATTTGCAAAGATATGCCCTTGTAGTTGGAGATTCCAATTATGCACCCTCTTTATCACGTTTTGTATCGGATGAATTGGGATGGCTGCCAGAACTTGCTGTGATTACTGATCTATTAAGTGAAAATGAAAAAGATAAAGTAGAAGAGCAATTTAAAGGATTTGAATCAGGATTGAAGACAACAGTTAAATTTGATACTGATACAAGTTCTATTAAAAGATATTTACGAGAAGTATGGGAGCCTAACAAAAATCAAAGGTATTATGAGGCTATGGCACCTCTTGTGGTTATAGGAAGTATATTTGAAAAGGAATTGGCAGCCAGCATAAATGTACCTTTAGTTACAGTTTCATTTCCCATTACAAACAGAATTGTTCTTAATAGATCCTATGTTGGATTTAATGGAGGATTAACTCTTACTGAAGACATACTGAGCTCATTGATTACAGGTAGATAAGGAGGGATAATGTATGAAAATGGAATTAAGCACGACTGCACCAGCACGTGAAGAAAGATTGAAAGCTGGTATTGCCTTTGGAGGAACATGTGCCAATTTAAAATATTGCTTGAATAAAGCATGTTTAAATAATGCAAATCGCAGCTTTTCTCAAACTTATGGATGCCAACATGGGTTAAGTCTTGGAATTTTAAATACATTAAGAAATGCTGTTGTTATAATGCATTCTCCGCTAGGATGTGGAGCCTCTACTAATAGTTCTGTAGGACAAGGTTCTAATTTTAAGCGTTTAAGAGATCCTAAAGCTGAAGGAACAATATGGCTGAGTACTAATCTGGATGAATCAGATGTAATAAGTGGAGGAGAAAAAAAGCTGAGAGATACAATTATATATGCTGATAAGGAATTTAGGCCAGAAATGATTATTGCAGTAAGTGGATGTGTTCCGGCATTAATTGGAGATGATATAGATGGAATAATCTCTGATCTGCAATCAGAAGTTGCCGCTGCTTTAATACCTGTTACTTGTGAAGGATTTAAAACAAAAGTAATGGCTACGGCATATGATGCAGCTTATAATGGTATAATGAAAAAACTTTTAAAGAATGTAGTCAGGGAAGAAAATTTAGTTGAAGATGACTTTGAAGAAATTCAGAGAAAATATTTGCTCAGCAGACATGTTAATATTTTTAATGTGGGTTCCATGAGTAGAGCTGATGAACTTGAACTAGAAAGGCTGTTAAATGCCATAGGGTTAGCTGTATCTTTCCTGCCTTGTTACTCTGCACCAAAAGATTTTGCATATTCTTTGGAAAACTCTCTAAATATAAGCGTATGTGGAACACATGATGATTATTATATTAAATATGTAGAACAAGAATATGGAATTCCTTTTATAATTGATACAATCCCAATTGGAAGAAAGAATACGACACGTTGGGTTTTAAAAATTGCAGAGCACTTTAATCTAGAAAAAGAAGCAGAAGCTTTTCTGAAAAAAGAAGATGAATTGCTTAATGAAAGTCTTAAACCATATAGAAAGAATCTTAAAGGTAAAAGGGTGTATTTAGGAGGAGGGGCTATCAGAATAGTTGCTACTGCAGAAGTATTACAGGATTTAGGAATGGAGATTGTAGGGTTTAAAGGACATCATATAGATAAATTCATAGAGCCAACCTTTGAGGCCCTGGAAAATATAGATGATGTTGTATTTAATGTAGCAACTCAACAACCTTTTGAACAAGTAAATATTGTAAATAAATTAAAACCAGATGTAATTGTAATTCATAGTGGAATTAATAATATTACTGCTAAACAAGGCTTACCTATATTGCCTCTGTTTGGACCCACCAATATTTATATGGGATATGCAGGTGTATTTGAAATTGCCTGTAGACTAAGTAGAAAAATTAAAAACAATCAATTCAATAAAAATATTTCAAAAAATAGATCACTTCCGTATAAAAGAGAGTGGTATGATAAGGAGCCGTTTACTTATATAAGAGAAGATTAAAAGAAAAATGAGAAATGAATGATGAAACTCTTTGTGATATGGGAGAAAGTTAGAAAATTTATATCAAGCGATTTTAAGATTCATTATGAAGGGCATGTTAACTAAGGTATTAAAGTCAGGAGGAACAAAATGAGTAGTAAAAAAATTGATCTTAATAATACAGTTGTAGAAAGCCGTGAACAGCGATTGGGTACTATAATTTCATGGGATGGGAAAGCATCAACTTTATCAACCTTATCAAAAACATTATATTCACGTGAAGGATGCGGATCAAACAGTGGTAATAAAAGTTGTAAGTTATGTGAACTTAATGGCCCTTTTACTCAAGGGACTAGCTGTACTATGCAAATGGTTGAATGTCAAGCTGGTCATGTACGTGATGCAGTTTTAATTCAACACTCACCTATAGGGTGTTCTGCTGGGCAAGGAGGAAACAATTCTATATTTCGAAATGGACTGGCAATGCGAAACTTACCTGTAGAAAATATCCGTATAATTTCTACTAATTTGCAAGAAAATGATATGATATTCGGAGGAGTTGATAAATTAGCTCAGTCTATACAAGATGCATGGGACCGCTATCATCCAAAGGCAATCTTTATAGGTAATTCTTGTGCAACTGGTATTATTGGAGATGATATAGATAGTGTAGCTTCTGAATTTGAAAAAAAGCTAAAAATCCCAGTTGTTGCCATGCACTGTGAAGGATTTAAATCTAAACATTGGAGTACTGGATTTGATGTGTCTCAACACGGAATTTTACGACAAATTGTACGTAAAAAATCTAAAAAGAAGCAAGATGATCTAGTTAATGTGATTAATCTTTGGGGCTCCGATGTATTTACTCCAATGTTGAAAGAATTGGGCCTTAGAGTTAATTATGCGGTAGATTTGGCTTCTGTAGATGAGTTGGCACAACTTTCTGAGGCCGCGGCAACAGTAGGTTTCTGTTATACATTGTCTTCTTATATAGCGGCAGCTTTGGAACAGGAATTTGGTGTTCCGGAAATTAAAGCACCTCAACCCTATGGATTTTCAGGGACGGATGCATGGATTCGTGAATTGACAAGAGTTACTCATCGTGAGAAGGAAGGTGAAGCTTATATAGCAAAGGAACATGCAAGAGTAATGCCGCGTGTTAAAGAATTGAGAAAATTACTTAAGGGTAAAAAAGGATATGTTGCAACGGGTTCTGCATATTCTCACGGATTGATAGCTGTACTTAAAGAACTTGAAATTGAAGTAGATGGTTCTCTAGTATTTCATCATGATCCTATTTATGACAGTGGGGATAAAAGGCAGAATTCTCTTGCTCATCTAGTTGATAATTATGGAGATGTACCTGCTTTTAGTGTAAGCAATCATCAGCAATATCAATTTTACGGATTGTTAAAAAGAGTAAATCCAGATTTTATTCTCATAAGACATGGCGGATTAGCACCGTTAGCTACGCGTTTAGGTATTCCAGCAGCTCCACTTGGTGATGAAAACAGCGTTATAGGATATCAGGGAATTATTAATTTAGGAGAAGCCATTTTAGATATTCTTTCTTTTAAGAAATTACATCGTTCTGTAGCTGTTCATGCCAGATTACCATATAAAAAATGGTGGTTGAATCAAAAAGATCCCTATATACTGGCAAAAGAGCCTAATCTGGCGCTAAAAAAGTAAAATATAAGTTTAAAAGGGGAAAGTGGAATATGTCAATAAATAAGATTACAGATAAAAGTATATCAAAGTTACATTTAAAAAAGACTAATTCTATCAGCCAAGCTCGCTATACTTGTTCTATTGGAGCCATGAACAGTGCCGCTGCAATACCAAGAGTCATTCCAATCACTCATTGTGGTGCAGGCTGTGTGTCTAATCAACAAAGTAATATTGGATCCGGTTATCAAGGTAGTTCATATGGCGGTGGATCAGTTATACCAAGTGTGAATTTTACGGAGAATGAAGTAGTATTTGGAGGTGAAAAGAAATTAAGAGAATTAATTGAAGCATCATTGAAAATTTTGGATGCAGATTTATTTGTTGTACTTACAGGTTGTGTTTCAGATCTTATAGGAGAAGATGTGGGATCCGTAGTTAAAGAGTTTCAAGACAAAGGAGTTCCAATTGTATATGCTGAAACTGGTGGATTTAAAGGGAATAATTTCAAAGGACATGAAGTAGTTACTAGAGCCATTATAGATCAGTATGTAGGATATTATGGCGGTGAGCGTAATCAAGCCTCTGTTAATGTTTGGTCATTACTCCCTTATCAAAATATTTTCTGGCGCGGTGACTTTACTGAAATTAAGAGGATTTTGGAAGGTATTGGACTTAAGGTGAATATACTTTTTGGCAATGGATCAAAAGGAATTTCCGAATGGAAGAATATACCTAAGGTTCAGTTTAATTTAGTGCTTTCACCATGGCTGGGTCTGGAAACAGTTAAACATCTTCAAAAAAAATATGGTCAGCCATTTTTACACATTCCGGTAGTTCCTATTGGTGCTGAAGAAACCAGTAGTTTTTTACGTAAAGTAGTTGATTTTGCTGGCCTCAATAGTAAAAAAGCTGAAAGATTCATCAAGAAAGAAGAAGAGATTTATTATCAATATTTGGAGGAATTTTCGGATTTTTATTCTGAGTATTGGTGGGGTTTACCGGCTAAGTTTGCAGTAATTGGTGATAGTGCTTACAATCTAGCATTAACTAAATTTTTGACAAATCAACTGGGACTAGTTCCAAGAAAACAGATTATTACAGAAAAACCACCAGAAGAATATCATGAAGCAATTCGGGAACAGTATAAAAATATTGCAGAAGATGTTTCTACAGATGTTGAATTTGAGGAAGATGGATATATAATTCAAGAAAAAATTAGAAATACTGATTTTGGTCATAAACCTCCGATTATTTTTGGCACTAGCTGGGAACAAGATATTGCAAAAGCTTTAAAAACATTTGTAGTTGAGGTAGGTTTTCCGTCATATAATGAATTGGTAATTACTCGTTCATATGTGGGATATCGTGGAGCATTTAATTTGTTGGAAAAAATTTATACTGAAGTTGTAAAACGTTAGGTAGATTAAACATAGAAAGTGTAGGTAAATTAGTAAATTGAAAAGAGAAATTTTCAATCAGAAAAAATATGGGGTATTAAAATAAAAATACCCCATAAATGTATATATTCATATAGTAAAAAATTTTAATGTAATTGGGATTTTCTTTTTAACTGCTGTTTTTTATCTTTCAGTTTTAAATTTAAATCCAAACATCTTTTATAGGAACAGTAACAAAAACTCATTCCAAGGAGTTCTGCGGATATTAAGGTTGGTATTAATTGTATCAAGGATATAGCATTATTATAAGCTAAATAATAGTAAAAGGATGGCATATAGGAAATAGCTCCTATTATTATAAATACTGATATAAATGCCAGTTTTACATCTTTTTGTTTTATGGCAAATATATATATGAAAATAAACCTGGAAATTGTTCCAATAACTCCTCCAATTATGGAAGATATAATTAATATAGTTAAAGCTTCACTGTTTATGTTTACAGCTGTTACTTGAACCATACCTACAAATAATCCTATAAACATGGATATTGATAAATTAAATAAAAAATCTTTTAAATTTCCTTTCATATCTAGCTCACCTCAAAATCCAAGAAATTTTTTGAAATCATTTAAATATTTTCGTGTAACATAAATCTCCTCATCTATATCCATGATTTTTAATATAAGCCTACTATTAAACCATGAAATAATACGATCTACTTTTACTATGTTTACAATAAAACATTTGCTTACCCTTATAAATTCCTTATTTTCTAACTTTTTTTCCAATTCATAGAGTTTTTCCTTTACCTTGTATTTTTTATCTTTTGTCTTACAAAATACATTGTTCCCTACAGATTCGAAATAATAAATGTTATCATAAGTGAGTACTTTAAGTTCGTCCTCTTCACATTTTCCTGTTATTATATTTTTAATTTCTTCCTTACTGGCTGTGCTCTGCTCTAAATAGTCCATTAAAAGGTTTAGGGTACCCATATCAAAATATATGCCTATTTTACCTGCTTCTAAATCAAATCCTTTTTCAATAATGCATACTTTAGACTTTTTACTAATTGTTATTTTACGGTTAGTAAGAACTTCCTCTAATATTCTTTTTATGTTCTCTGAGCAAATTAAATCCATCTCCATATAAAACCCTCTTCTATTTTAAGCTTCTGGAAGTAATCCCGGGATTATGATAGACAATGCAATTCCGAGAATTATTAACATATTTATAATTATAATAGTAATAGTATTATGGCCTGTTAATTCTATAATAGCATTAATTAAGTATATAGTCGTCCATATCTTTGTTATCAAAATATTAACCTCTATAAATAATGGGGATTTTCCAAAACCTTTTTTGTATCCACTTTTAGCTTCATACATAGTGTAGGGCTTTGATATTATAATAGAGATAAGTCCCATTAAACCTAGTGTTATATAAGAAGTTAAATATTTATACCCCACAACAAAATCCATTTGAAAATAAAAGTATAATATATTAGATGTAATAAAGTATACTAATAACACACAGGACATAATTCCCATATTCTTATTCATCACATTTTTTATGAATAATATTGCAATAGAACCTAAACCTAAAATAAGTCCTAGTTTACTTGACATACTCCAAAGAAGTATTAAAGGAAGAAAGCCTAGTGTTACATTTAAACTTGCCTTTAAACTGTTAATCATTACTTAGTACCTATTTTTTGAAGAACTTTTTTATGGCCTGCAATCATATGATCAATCATATTTTTTTGTACTTCTTTCCTGAATCTTTCTTTGCCCATAAAGTATCTCATAACTTTCACCTGTATTTTTTGCTTAAAGGATATGTTTTTTATCAGTCCATTTTTTTTATAGTATTTATAATCAGCTGCAAATATGGCTCCTAAGTTGCCTCCTATGGCATCGGAGAACAATTTTCTTGAGGCTACGCCTAAAAAGGTTTCGGATTTAAAATAATTTCTTTCACAGTAATTTACACTCATTTTAGCAAAGGTGTATATTTGCTTATCTATAACATCACTGTTTTCACTTTCATCAGTGACAAATCCGATTAAATTTCTGTCTTCTCCAGTATATAACTCTAATATTTGTCTTAAATTTTGGTGTTCACTTAATTTTCCAGAAATAATATAACCTATTTGTTTACCCTTTAAGAAAGGAATATGGGTGTAGCAAAAGCTTCTATCATAATAAAGTTTAAAACGTGAGGATAAATACCTATCTTTTATAGTGCCGGCAAAAATAATTATATCTCCATTTTTAATAATATAATCTAAAAATTTTCGGTAACCATCCTTGTGGTGGTAAACACATATATTTTCTTGGGCGCAGCTGCAGCAGCCTAAACAAGGACCTTTTATATCTATCTGATGAAGATTAAATACTTCTACTAAATTTTGTAAATAGCTTTTATATTTATTAATCATTTCATTAAGATTACTATCTTTTTTTTGGGCATCTGTTAAAATAATTATTTTTTTAGTAGTATGAATAAACTTATCTGTTTTACCTGGATTATATTTAAATGTGCTTTCACTTAAGGTGTTAAATAACTTATTAGTAATTAAACCTTCATCAACGTAGGTAAGTAAATTTTCAAAGAATAACTTAAGTTCCTGCCTTCTATTTTCTTTTGTTAAATCCTGCATTTCATGGGATAGATATTCTACATAGTTCATGCCCAGATCCTCACATATTGCCCTCATGTAATTATGTGCATGAATATCTGCATAATGAATAGAAGTAGAGAATACACTGGTATATTTTGCTGAAAAATAACCTGTTAAATTATTTTCAAATATTAATTCAATAAACCTTTTATAATGAGAAGGTACCAGGGCATAATATAGTGGAAAAGCCCATATGACAGCATCTGCTTCTCCAATTTTTTTACATAAAGTTTCTAATTCTTCCTTGGATTGCTCATATTTTTTTATATCTTTTATAGTGTGGATATACTCAAATTGATGATTTTCATAATTCTGTTCTAGATATTTCATTGATTGCATTGTAACGCTTTTTTGTGATTTTGGACTTCCATTTAAGACAATTATCTTCAAAAACAACACCTCCTGATCTTTACAATTTTATTTTATTGAATTACCCAAATTAAAACTATAGATTTCTTTTAACATGCAATATTTAATGGATAAGATGCATCCATGGATAAATTAGGATGCTCATTTGTAATAATAGGATAAATAAATTCACATACAATTGTTCAATTTGAACATATACACTAAATTCACAGTGTGATATTATGTATCTAAATTTATTATTAAATTAATAATAAATAGCATGTTTATTAGTAAAAATAATAATTATAAAACGGTAATATTAACAATGTTATTTTGTACATCACAACGTAAAATGTGTACATAAAGAATTATAAAAAATTATGTAAAAGGAGGATAAACAAATGGCAAAAAGTAAATATGAAGTAATTTTATCCACCCTGCCTGAGACAAAAAATAGAGTAGAGGTACTTTTCAGGCAGGCGGGTGATGGTTTTATCCAAATTGAATATGGCAGGGAACAACGGGCAGATATATTGGATTCTTTTAGAATGCTTGCTGTAGATGAATTGATAAAAGGGAAAAATATAAAGGGGCTTATTGAAACCCTTCCTGGTATCAGAACAAATATGATACATTTTGATCCTGTGGAAATTCCAGCGGAAAAAATAATCGATGAAATAAAAGATGCAGAGGATTCCATAACGAGTATAGAGGATATGGTAATTGATTCAAGGATTATACACCTGCCTATTGCATTTGAGGATAGTGAAACAAAAAAAGCAGTGGAAAAGTATGAAAAGGAGGTTAGACCTAAAGCTCCAAATGTAATTAATGGTTATAATCTTGAGTACATGGCCATGTGTAATGGAATTTCAGTGGATGAGATTAAGAAAACATTGCTAAATACCTATTGGTATAACAGCGGTTGTGGATTTTGGCCTGGAGGTGGATTTTTCTGGGCCATGGATCCAAGGTGTGCCATTGTAGTTCCAAAGTATAACCCACCTAGAATTTGGACACCAGAGGGAGCAGTGGGAATTGGGGGACCATGTGTATTTACCTATACTACTCCTACTGGAGGAGGGTATCAACTCTTTGGAAGAACTATACCTACATTTCAGCTTAGCATGAAGCATCCTCAATTTAAGGAAAGTCCATTCTTATATAGGCCTTCAGGAGACAGAATTAAATTTTATGAAATTACAGAGAAAGAATTGTTGAACATATATGATCACGTCCACAATAAAACCGATTATAAATACGAAATTGAAGATGGTGAAATAATTGTTAAGGATTACCTTGAATTTTTAAAAAGAGACGATGTTGTAAAAGGCACTGAAGAATTTCAAAAGAAACAAGAAGAAGGTACAAAAAAAGCCCCTAGGCTTTAAATATTATAAAGTGAGGTGAGTAAAAATGATAAAAATACAAAATGGAGGAATAGAAGCTATTGTTGAGGATTGGCCGGGAAGATTAGGCTATATGGGACTTGGAATGGCAGCGGCAGGTGCTATGGATAATTTGGCACTTCAACTAGGAAATTTAATTGTGGGAAATAAAATAGGTGAAGCAGGAATAGAAGTTGCAGGAGGGTACTTTCAAGCGCAGTTTGAAGAGGATATGGTTATAGCTGTTACCGGTACGGATATGAATCCTACTATAAATGATGAAAAAATTAAGTTATGGGAATCTTTTAAAGTAAATAAAGGTGATGTATTAAAATTTTCTCACTTTGGAGAATTTGGATTCAGATGTTATATATGTGTTGCCGGAGGGGTTGACGTTCCAGAATATTTAGGAAGCAAATCTACCTGTGTTTTTGGTTCTTATGGAGGCTTTGAAGGTAGACGGCTGGTCCCTGGGGACAAAATTAAAGTTGGAAAACCACTGGGTGAACTTAGCAGCCTGGAAGGACGAAAGCTAAAATCAGAAATAATTCCAGAGTATTCAAGAACATGGGAATTAAGAGCTATTCCAGGAATGAATTCAGTGCCGGATTATGTAACAGAAGAAGGTATGGACTATTTATTCAGTAATGAATTTAAAGTTTCCTATAGTTCGAATCGTTCTGCATATAGAATTTCAGAGATACCATCTTACTTTTTCTCAAGAGAGGATGGTGGGAAAGGTGGAAGTCATCCTTCAAATATTGTTGATCATGGATATAATATGCGGGGAGCTATAAATATATGTGGAAATACTCCAATTATTTTAATTGCAGATGGTCCAACCCTTGGAGGATATATATGTGTTGCAAATATAATTAATGCAGATTTGTGGAAAATAGGACAGGGCACCCCATCTAGAGATTACATAAAATTAGTTTATTGTACTAGAGATGAAGCAGTGCAAGCGAGAATAGACAGAAGTAAGATGCTTACAGAAAATTCACTATTATAAAATAAAAAAATAGATGTTTTTAGGAGGAATATATATGGAAAAGAAAGTATGTGCTCATATGCCTGGACTTGTTGCCCGTGTAGTGGTTAATGAAGGAGATAAGGTTACAAAAAATCAGGAAGTTGCCGTGTTAAATTGCATGAAAGTAGAAATACCTGTACTTGCTAGTGATGATGGTGTAGTAAAAGGCATTTTGGCAAAAGAGTGGGATGAAATGGAAATAGGAACTCCTATGGTCATATTGGAGGTTTAATGGGGGGAGATTTATGTTTAAGAAACTTCTTATAGCAAATAGAGGAGAAATTGTAAATAGAATAATAAATACTTGCGAAAAAATGGGTATAAAAACTGTAGTTATATATTCCGAAGCGGATAAAAATGCCACGTATATAAAGAGGGCAGATGAAGCCTATAATATTGGACCGGCTAATCCAATGAAAAGTTATCTAAATATTGATGAAATAGTTAAAGTGCTAAAAATATCAAATGCGGATGCAGTTCATCCCGGGTATGGTTTTCTGTCGGAGAACAGTTCCTTTGCAAATGTTATTTCAGAACTTGGTGCAAGCTGGATTGGACCATCTCCTAAAATACTTGAGGAAATAGAATCCAAATGTTATTGCAGAGAAATTGCCAATGATGTGGGGGTACCTGTAGTTCCAGGTTCTGATAAGCTTGTAAGTAGCGTTGATGAAATATTAGATATAGCAAATTCTATAGGGTATCCTATTCTTTTAAAATTGGATAAGAGCGGCGGAGGAAAGGGAATAGAAATTGCTGAAAATGGCAATGACATAAAAAATATATTTGAACGTCTTTGTCGAGTTGGAACTCTTGCCTTTGCATCTTCTGACTGCTATGTAGAAAAAGCTATAAAAAATCCAAGGCATATTGAAATACAATTTATCATGGACCAATTTGGAAAATGTGTGTGTCTAGGTGAAAGAGAATGTTCTATTCAAAGAAGATACCAAAAAATTATTGAAGAATCTCCTTCGCCGGTTGTAACACAAGAAGATAGAGAAAGACTATATGATTATACTAAAAAATTAGCATCTAAAATGCAATACAAAGGCGCAGGTACAATGGAATTTATAAGGGATGAAAGTGGGAAGTTCTATTTTATTGAAGTAAATGCAAGGCTTCAAGTAGAACATCCTGTAAGTGAATTTGTAACAGGTGTAGATATAGTAGAAAATCAAATTAGGATTGCCTGTGGAGAAGAAATTAGTTTTACTCAAGACGATATAAAGCTTAATGGTCATTCTATTGAATGTAGAATATATGCAGAAGATCCCGTGAAATTTATACCTTCTCCAGGAACAATTGAAGACATAAGTTTTCCAACTATTGATTCTAAGCATTTAAGAATTGAGCATGCACTTGAAAAAGGAAGCGTAGTTCCCCCTTATTATGATCCAATGCTGGCTAAGGTAATTTCATGGGGACAAAATAGAGATGAGGCTATTAGGATATTAGTACAAGCTCTAAATGATTTCAAAATTGAAGGTATTAAAACAAATATATCTATAAATTTAAATATATTAAAAAATCAGAAGTATATTTCAGGTGATTTTGATACTTCATTCATATCTAGTATGAATGCGGTTGAATCGGTGGAGGTATGATTATGAAAATAGATATAAATGTTGATATGGGGGAAAGTTTTGGTAGATACACCTTGGGCAATGATGAGGAAGTTATGAAGTATATAACCTCTGCTAATATAGCTGCGGGATTTCATGCAGGAGATTCTTTAGTAATGGAAAAGACAATACAATTTGCTAAAAAATACAATGTCGCAGTTGGTGCACATGTGGGGCTTAATGACAAACAGGGCTTTGGCAGAAGAGAAATTAATTTGACTCCAGAAGAATTGAGGGCAGATGTCATCTATCAACTTGGGGCTTTAGATGGTTTTCTAAAAGTAAATAATTTAAAGATGCAGCATATTAAGCCTCATGGGATATTGTATCGTATGGTTTCTGAATATGAGAAATATGTAGATTGTTTTTTAGATACAGTTAAAGAGTATAATCCAGAGCTTTATGTTGTACTTCCCGAAAATACCATTGCCTTTGGAAGGGGAAAGCAAAAAGAACTTAAAATGGTTTCAGAAATGCTGGTTGATTTAGATTATGATGATTCTGGTAATTGGGTACTTGAGAGAACTAAAAAAGCTCGCTCTCCTAAAGAAGTTGCAGAGAGGGCACTTATGGTAGCTAAAGATAAGAAAATTGAAACCGTAACTGGCAAGCTTATAAAGGCTGATGCAATCACAGTATGTGTCCACGGCGATTCTCCCAATGCTGTTGAAGTAGTGAAGGAAATTAAAGAAGTGTTGATATCAAATGGCGTAGAATTAAGTAGTATATCAAATATATATGTTTAAAGGAGGAAGTATATGAAGCCAAAAATTCCTATAGAAATTGTAGTTGCTGTACTTGCTGCTCTTTCCTGTTTAGTTTCATTGCCTGGACTAGGATTTCCAGTATGGGCACTGTTTATAGGATGGGCCTGGTATTTTGCTTTAGGTGCAACCCCCTCTACTATGAAGAGTATATATCCTTCAATGTTACCAGGGGCCTTGCTGGCAGTACTTTGCATATTCCTTATTAATGGCTTTGGAAAGATTATGCCATCAATGCCGGCAATGATGATAGCAGTACTTATAACTGTATTTTTACTTATGGTTTGTTTGAAAATTCCTTATACCAATTGTTCTCTGTCTGCATTTAATGCATATTCAACTACATTTGCAGTATTTTATGGAGGATTTTTCCCAAAGACGGGAGTACAGAGTTATGATATTTTGATGGCTTTAGTATGGGCATTAATTGGTAATGCATTAGGGCCTGTTTTCGGATACTTAAGTATAGTTCTTACAATACCAGTTAAAGATAAACAATAATTATATTGATTTCTAATTTAGCCCGGTGATTTATGAATAAAAACACTGGGTTAAATTTTGTATTAACTCCTTTAAACAATAAATGTAATATATTTCTACAAAATTTTAAAAAAACAGTTTGAAGGAAAAGTAAATCTTTTGTAGAATAATCTAATAGGGAGAGTGATATATATGTCAAATCATTTAGAAGGAAAATTTAGCACATTTGATGGCATTGAGTTATTTTATACTAAAGATGTAGTGGATTGTGCCAGGGCAGTAGTTGTAATAGTGCATGGACTTTGTGAACATTCAGGGAGATATGGGTATTTTACAGAAAAGTTAAATCAATTTAACTATACCGTTTACAGGTTTGATAATAGAGGACATGGAAAATCCGAAGGAGAAAGAGGATATGTAGAAGATTTTCAGTATTTCTTTCAGGATGCTGATAAAGTGGTAAACATGGCTCAAGAAGAAAATAAAGAAATTCCTGTTTTTATGTTCGGTCATAGTATGGGAGGATTTATTACAGCAGGTTATGGAATGAAATATAAAAATAAATTAAAAGGCCAAATATTATCAGGAGCTGCAGTTTTAGAACCTCCAGCTTTTAAAAGCTTAAAAGAGAATGATTATTTTGAAAAAAATCCAAGGGAAAAATCTCCTAATCTTTTAGCCAAACTCATGTGTAGAGATAAAGTGGTGATTGAAGATTATAATAATGATCCTCTCGTATTAAGGGAAACTAATATAAAACTCTTGGGAGAATCATTTATAAAGGGATCTAAATGGATTGGAGAAAATGTAAAAAGTTATGAGTATCCTTGTCTTATTCTTCATGGGGAAAAGGATAGAATAGTTAGAAAAGAAGAATCTGAATGGCTTTTTAACAATATAAGTTCAAAAGATAAGTCTATAAAAATATATCCTGAATGTTATCATGAAATATTAAGTGAAAAAGATCAAAAAGAAAATGTTATAGAAGATATACATAAATGGATTGAAAAAAGAATTTAGAAAAGTTATTAAATATATTTGAAATAATAGTTTTTACAGATTACAGCTTAAATGCACTTTGCATTAAGCTGAATTTTTATATGGTATAATTGAAATATTGATATTTAATAGATATAGGAGGCAGGTATATTATGGCAGATATAAAATATGATATAAGAGAAACTATAGGAATGATTTCAGAATCACCAAAGGGATGGAAAAAAGAATTGAACTTAATCAGTTGGAATAATAATGCTCCTAAATTTGATATTAGAGATTGGTCACCTGAACATACAAAAATGGGTAAGGGTATTACTTTAACAAATGAGGAATTAAAAAAGCTAAAAAATATACTAAATGAAATGAAATTATAGAAGATATGAATTTATTTAAAAATTTTGGAGGAATATCATGAATAAATTACAGCAAATATTGGATTATAATCGTTGTTTTGTAGAGAATAAAAAATATAATAAATATACTACCTCTAAACATCCGGATAAAAAGTTGGTGATTTTATCGTGTATGGATACTAGGTTAACAGAGCTTCTTCCAAAGGCGTTGAATTTTAAAAATGGGGATGTGAAACTTATTAAGAATGCCGGTGCTTCTGTGATGCATCCCTTTGGCAGTATAATGAGAAGCATTGTAGTTGCTGTATATGAATTTCAGGCAGATGAAGTTCTGGTAATTGGTCACCATGATTGTGGTATGAGTAATTTAAATTCAGATAAAATTTTAGAACAGGCCGTAAAGCGGGGAATTGCCCAAGATGTGATAATAACTTTATCTGATGCTGGCATTGATATAAAAAAATGGCTGCAAGGGTTTAATTCTGTAGAAGAATCTGTAAAAGAAAGTGTGAGTTTAATAAAAAAGCATCCTTTAATTCCAGGAGATATAAAAATTCATGGGTTAATAATGGATCCCGAAACAGGAAAATTAGAAGTTATTGTTAATGGATATTAAAAAAGTGAGAAAATCTTTAATTAATTGGAGATTTTTCATGTAATGTATTGATAGGTTAACTGTTTAAAAATATTTTCCCAATAAATTTTTATTATACATAATTATAATAAATTTGAATATATAAATAATATCAAATAACCATCATTAATTATAAGACTGGATTTATGGAGAATCAACTACTATAAATTAAGTATGCAGGTAGTAAGCTAGTCATAATCGTGTGATCCTTAGATTCAGGTGGAGTTTGATTATAATAAAAAATTATTGGGGGAGATGAGGGTTTTATGCAGGATACCGTATTGTTAAGTAAAATATCAAGAGGGTTGGATGAATGTTGTAAAAAAGAAAGAATTTCAAAAGTAAATAGCATGTCTGTTATTGTAAATAAACGCAGTTGTATTAATTCTAATAATCTATTTGAATATCTTAAAAATTATAATGAAAATATAATAGACATTTGTACACAGATAAAAATTGAAATTGGAGATTTGCCGGATGAAACCGCTATTATTAGAAATATAGAAGGGGACTTATATTGAAGAATAGTTAAGCTTTCTTAGATTCAATCTGAATTGTTTTTTTACAGCACTAAAAGATTCCTGTGACTGTTATCATGGGAATCTTTTTGATATTAAATAAATTTATCATGTTTGGGTTGTCAATTGATGAAGGGTATTTTATCAAACCTTGGATATGGATTAAAGTAAATGTCATTTACTGATATCCATTTTTTTTGTCTATTGCTTCATCTTTAATTTCTGCTCTCATGGAATTAAGAGATTTTTTCCTTCTTTCATTCTTTTCTATTAGTGTTTTTTCCATTTTTTCATCATCTGTTTTTTCAATCATTTCTTCTGCAAGATTGATATTTTTAATATTATTACTGATATTGTTCTGAATTCTATCTACGTTATTTGTTCTGTCATCTGGCTTATTCTTCATATTTGTGTATCTCCTTTTACTTAATGTGTATTTTATATAATTACAATAGTTATTTTAATAAAGTGAATAAACTTATTTAAAATTAATTTTTTAATTTAGGTAATTTTTAAATTCTAAAGATAGTGTTACCGTAAGGTAAAATTTTTATTCAATTTCCGGTGGCAGACAATAGTATATATAAAAAGTGAAAAGCCTTAAAATATAAATAATTATTATAAAAATTATATTGATATTAATTAAGTATAAATGTTATAATATAAGAAATTATGACTATAATTGTTATTTAATAGTACTTATTTACCGCTATAATTTTATTCGAAGTAAATTTATTTTTAGGAGTATTTTTGTTGTCAAAAATATATAAGATGATGGCATTTACAAGAAAGTACGTGAAAAACAATTATGAAAAACTAGGTTATAGAGGGGAAGAGAAGATACTATGGAAATTGTAGATAGGCGCAATAAAATTGTCGCAAAGATGACAATTTTTATTTGCGCTTTACTTATCGTATATTTATTTGCGTCAGTGTATTTTATAAAGCATTTATATTTTGGTTCTAAGATTAACGGTAGAAATGTATCAGGCAAAACGGTGGAAGAAATTAAGAAACAAATGACATCAGAGCTGAATACATATATTTTGAATATAAAAGAAAGAAACGGTAAAAAAGAACAAATAAAAGCAAGTGATATTAATTTAAAGTATAAATCAGATGAACAATTTCAGGATTTTAAAGATGAACAGAATCCTTTTAAATGGGTCTTATCATTTTTAAATACAAAGAGTTCTAATATGACAGCTGAGGTTTTATACAATAAAGAACAGTTAACAAAACAGGTGGACAATCTATCTTGTTTTACGTCCAGCGATATAATTGAGCCTAAAGAGCCTAGTTTTAAATATGTAGGTAATTCCTTTGTTATTATAGATCAAGTAAAAGGCAATAAGGTAGATAAAGATATTCTACTAAAATGTGCATCAGATGCCGTATCTAAAATGGAGCCTACAATAGATTTAGAATCTGCCAATTGTTACATAACTCCAAAGTATACTTCAAAATCTAAAAATGTTATAAAAGCTAGGGATGTGCTCAATAAATATGTGGCTTCAAAAGTTACATATACTTTTGGAGATAGTAAAGAAATTTTAGATGGTTCAACAATTAATAAGTGGTTTATAATTGATGACAATTTTAATGTTACACTTGATGAGGAAAAAGTAAAAGAATATGTAAAATCACTTGCTAATACTTATAATACCGTTGGTAAAACGCGAAGTTTCCATACATCATCAGGAAACACTTTAAATGTTAGTGGTGGTACCTATGGTTGGCAAATTAATATTAATAAAGAAGTACAGGATTTAATTGAGGTAATAAAACAAGGACAAACTGTAACAAAAGAACCAGCATACAATCAAACTGCAGTTTCCCACAGCAGCAATGATATTGGAAATACATATGTAGAAATAGATATGGGAAATCAACATATGTGGTTTTATAAAAATGGTTCACTGATAGTAGAAGGAGATGTTGTTACAGGTAATGTAAGTTTAAATACTGCAACACCTGGAGGAATTTACAAATTAGAATATAAAGAAAAAAACGCTACTTTAAAGGGGCAGGATTATAACTCTCCTGTTAGTTTCTGGATGCCATTTAATGGAGGCATTGGGATTCACGATGCAAGTTGGAGGAGTGTATTTGGAGGGGAAATTTACAAGACAAATGGTTCTCATGGGTGTGTAAACTCACCATATGGTTTAGCACAGACAATATTTCGTAATATTGACGTAGGTACTCCTATTGTATGCTATTATTAGAAAATTTTTTAGAATATCAAGTGATCCAGAGGTTTAGAGTGGCAGCTAATTCTAGCTTTTGGATAAAAAGATTCCCAGATTTATATCATGGGAATCTTTTTTGCTGTAAAGTAACTCTACCACGTCTGGCTTGTTTTGATAGAGGATATTTTATCAGTTCTTGAAGATGCATTAAAATAAATATCCGCTAATTGTTTGAAGTTTGGTCTTGTAACAGAATCTAATAGGTATGCTGAATGTGTTGCTCCTATAATTCGACGTTTGTTTAATGCTGCAATTATTTCATCTGCATTTTTTATGCCTATTCCATGGCCATAATATTTCCCGTTTCCCAGTACAATTACATTTTCACCTTGCCATTCTGGAGTTATAGGATTCACTTCAGGATTTTTAAAGTATCTGCAATCTCCTGGTAAATAAACATCCACATCAGTAAGAACATCTAAGGAAAGATTTTCATCTGTGTTCTGCCAATCCATTAAATATATATGTTTAAAAGTGGAGTCAAAAATTTTTTCGCGGAAAGAGCTAAGACAACCTCTGTAATATACTATGACTATTGCTGTAGCACATTCTGTACCATATTTACTGCTGTTTTTATAGATGTCATCAATGGCAGCAGAGGCTTTTATTCCTTCCTTCAATAGAAAACCACCTTGTTTTGTCCTTTCCCAGTACTCTGGGTTGCATATTGATTTACGAAAAGTACGAAAACGAAACTTACTCATACTTAATTTTATAGATGCATCTACAATATTTTTTCTTAGATCCAGTTCCAATTTCAATTCTTCCAGGGAATTATAATAATAAGTTTGGCTGCTTGAGGAAAGTTCATTAAGAATATATCTTTCTATGCTGTTATCTTTATATTGAGCTATTATTGAATTTATATCAAAATTACTGTTTGAAATTTTAATCATTGTAATACTCCTATTCTAGCAATTTTTATCTGTTTTTCCAGGGAGTATTCACACCATATATGCCATAAATATATATTTTTATAATGTATTCTAAATGAAAAATTTGCAAGCAGCACTTTGGTATTATAATCCAATTTATTAAACTGGTTTAATAAATTGGATTCTTTTTTTGATGGAGAACATAAAGCTTTTCCAGTATTAGGGGAAATACTTTTACATAAATATTTACCTTCAAGAACTATCTTATAAGGTTTAGGATTTGTAGTCTGGTGAAAACTTTCACCAGTATATTTTAAAAATGCACTATTTTCTTTCATCCAATTTAAAAATATCGTGTATTTTCTTTCTTTGGTAGTGACCTTATCTATTCCTGGTATAAAGTTCAATAGCTTAGATGCTATTTTAACGTCTTCTACATTGGAAGATAGCAAGCGTTCTCCAATAATATTTAAGCTTTTTGGATTGGCACATTCAAAAAAACCCCATACCAAATCATGGATGAAAAATCCTTTTTTATATCTCTTAAAAATCATATCTGCCATAATAGGAAGCAGGGTGGTATCTCTATAAACTTTTGTTAGAAGTATGGATGTAATGTCTAGGACTTGATCGTATTCATCATTTATACCATCATCATGAAATCCAGTTTCCAGTATCCACTTTAGAACTGAATGGATTATTTGTATATAATCAAATGATATTTGTTCTGATGCCAAATCATATTTTTTATCTGTTAGTATTTCTTTTACAATCAAAAGTGCTACTTTGTTTTTTTCTGTTAAACTGTTAAATAAGTTATTTCGCTGAAGTATTTCTTCAAGAATAAATAAAATATTAAATCCCAAATGCTTATCGTTGATAAAATCTAGTGCTTTTTTTAAATTTTTTTTAGATAATTGAAGGAAAAAGTTTTTTAAGTCATCTATTCCCTTGTCAATCCTGATTTTATCTAAAAAACTCAAGGTATTTGAATCTAAACTATACATGGATACTCTATATCTCCTTAATATATCTATCCATACATATTTATTTTTATAGATATAATTTATACTAATATATGATGAATTTTTTAAAAAATTATTTTAGCAATTTTCTAAACATATTTTCATGTTCTTCTTCTTCTCTTATGATAATGGATATAACTCTATAAATTCTATTATTTACATCATTTATATTTTGTAGTAATCTACCTTGAATATTTAAAAGAAGTGCTACATTGTTTCTTTCAAATTCTATGGCAAATTCAATTAAGTATCTGGAAGTATTTACTTCAGGAATTTTGATATTTTTTTTAAATTCAAATAAAAGTCCTGAAATTTTATCGTAGAGGTAAAAATCGATAGAATCATCCAATTTACCTTTCAAGCTAGATGACAGACTTTCATAATATTCAATATGTTTTTGTTCTTGTTTTGCAATAGTTTTAGCAAGTATACTAATTTCTTGAGATTCATTTTTAAAGTGTTCTTCTATTTTTAAGTACAGCTTTAACGACATATTTTCAATATCAATAAAACTTTGAAGTAGATCAAATATTTTATAAGTCACATTACTCAACTCCTGTTAAATGATTTGGATATTTTAGTGGAATTTTTATGTTTTAGAGAATCATTTTTAAGATGATTCTCTAAAATCTTCCGTTAAAGAATTGTTTATTGTCTATGGATATGGTAAATTGAGAATTTGTAATTAAATTTAAATCTGTATAAAATGAATTGTCTTTTGTCCAGAAAAACGCTAACATTAGTTTATTATCATTCTTAGGATTTTTAATAGTAAAAGCTCCATTTATATTTTCATTTTTAAAAGAAAAATTGTCACAGGAAATAGTATTTTTAGTTAAAAGTATTGGAAGATCGTCTTTCATAGAATTAAAGACTTTATTGTTCCATGGATTACCAAAGAGTATTATATTATTATTTTTTATATCCTCATCAGTTATATCTTTATCTTCTTTTATTGATATATCGCTGTTAGATGTCATAGTTTTTATAATATTATCCAGGGACTCTTTTTCATCTGTAGCTAAATTAGAGGGCTTTACTAGTAGGGCTTTTTCACCATTTAGTATTCTAAGCTGAAGACTGCCAAGAATTAATCCGTTGTTTTCTTCTAAATTTTTAAGCATATTCCTATATTGTTCATTTGCTAGTTTTTCTATTTGTTCATCTGTAAGCTTCAAATTTTCAGCAATATAATTGTTGGAATTTAGAGAAGCTTTAATGATATCACTTACATTTTTGCCTGCCTTTTTTTCAATGACACTTAAGAATCCTTCTATGGATGAATTTTTAAATTTATACTCTTTAAAGTAAGTTTGCATTATATCCAAGAATACAGTATCTCCTACTCTTTTTCTTAAATCTTCGATTAAAAGAGGACCTTTACCGTATATAACCATAATATATGCAGTTGCATTACCATCATCATCAAATTTATCCACACCTGATCCTATGCTTGGAAATTTATATTGAGATGAAAGTGCTCCAATACTTTCATTACTATATGCAGGTATCATATTTAGTATGCCATTTTGGGAATATTCACCTTCAGTTTTTTCAAAGTAATAGGCTGTGGAAAAAGTTGCTAAAGACTCATCTAAGAATGGTTCTTTAAATTCATTATTGCCCACAGTTACATACCACCATTGATGACTTACTTCGTGAACCGCAGCTTGTGAAATAAATGAATCCTCATATAAACTGGATATATATTGATCGTTATTAGAACTTGGTATCTTCTCAGGATACGTTGGCATTTGAATTATTTGAGGATATTCCATTGCTCCTCCAGATAGGTGACTTTCCATTAAGTCTAACTCATCGTAAGGATATTTACCAAATTGCTGGCTGAAAAATTCAACTGCACTTACAGCTGAATCCAGAACATCTTCAGCGGTACTAGTATCACTATAGCCTTCTTTAGCTAAGTAATAACTGTTTACTTTTATTCCATCTATTTCTTTAGACAGAACCTTGTAATTAGGACTCATTATAATGACAAAATCCCTTACACTGCTGGCGTTTAAATTCATTATTTTACTATTTTCATCAGAAGATTGTTCCTTTTCCTCTCCAGTAGATGCCACTACATAATCTTTAGGAACTTTCAAGTTTATGTCATAGTCGGCTGTATCGCTGTAATTGGACTCTCCTACTACATTGAAAACATTTTCATCCCATTTGTTCTCTTTATTATCGTACATTGATAGTATAGGATACCAATTGGTTAAAGAGTAGTCATTGTCTATATATCCTAATCTTGAAGTTCCCATAGGTAATTTTAATTTAAAACTAATGGAAATTTTTATGTTTTTATTGATTTCAAGAGATTCATTTAAACTTATTTTCAGTATTTGATCATCTTGAGTGAACTTCATATCTTTTTTATTCACAATGACTTTGGTTATATATATATATCCTTTTTGTGATTCAGTTAAATCTTCCATACCAGTTATACCGACTAGGGAGGGCATGGTTTCTTTTTTGTTATAAGAGTCTGGATAAAGGTGAAATACTATATCATTTAAGCTTGTACCAGTGTTATTTTTAATAGTGACTTCTTCACTTCCTGTCAAGGTTTTAGTATTTGCATTAAAGTTTAGATCCATGCTGTACTTTGCAGGAAGAGTTGAAGCTTTAACAATTCCAGTTTTAAATAAACACGGAGTCAATAGAGTTAAAAAAGAGATTAAAATAATATTCCTTGTTTTATTAAAGTTCATCTTAACATCACATCCTTTATTAATAAAGTTATTTTTAAAATAGTATAGTTATCAAATAAAATGTATTTTATGTAAATTATATCATATATTATGGAAATAAAGTATGGAATTGTCCTCTTTATTTTGGATAAAATCTAGAAAAATTATTAAAAAATAAATTATAATGATAAAAAGGGGGGAATTTAAGATGTTTAAACTATCTACTCATGGTGAAATAATCAGTAGATCTTTCAATAGGTGCATTAAATATTATATGGAAAAGGGTATACCCAGACCCAAACGAATACTTAACAGCAAGGAATTAGAAAACCTAATAAAGAAGAATAATGAGATTATAAAAATAGCAAGACCGTTTATGGAAATACTTTACGATTTTTTAAAAAAATCAGGTTTTTCATTGTATCTTGGGGATAAGAACGGGATTGTATTAACTATTATAGGTGACAAAGATATAGTAATAGAGCAAGCAAAAGCTGGAATAGTAGAAGGTGCTGATATGAGTGAAAAAAGTGCAGGCACAAATGCAATGGGAACTGCTATCTTTGAAGATTCATCAGTTCAAATTTCAGGTGAGGAACATTTCATAAACATTTTTCAGATTTATACATGTTGTGCTTCTGTTATACACAATGAACAGGGAGATATAATAGGATGTCTAAATCTAACTGGAAAACGGAAACTTGCCCATCCTCATACATTGGGACTTGTTGTATCAGCAGTAAAGTCCATTGAAAATGACTTGAAATTACATAAATCTCAAAATGAATTGTTTAAAGCATACCAATACTTGAATAAAATTATGAATTCCATAGATTTTGGAATTTTAGCTGTAGATAATAATGGAATGGTTAAAGCTATAAATAATAGTGCCTGTAATATGCTTGGAATAAATAGAAAATATATTATAGATAAAAATGTACATAAGGTTTTATATAATTGGCAATATATACTTGATGAGTTGAAATCAGGAAATGTATATAAGGATAAAGAAATTTTATACTCAGATAAAAAGAAGAGGTTCAATTTAAATGTGTATCCAATAAAGGATAAAAGTGATGATGTCACTGGAATGGTGGTTATATTTAAAGATATTCAGAATATATATAATCTGGTTAATAAATACATGAGTGGATCTGTTACTTATACATTTGATGATATAATTGCTAAAAGTGAAAAAATGATAAATTTGAAAGAACAGTTAAAAAACATATCTAATAGTCCTTCCACCGTATTAATCCAGGGAGAAAGTGGTACAGGTAAGGAGCTTATTGCACAATCCATCCACAATAGCAGTGATAGAAAAAATAAAAGTTTTATAGCCATAAATTGTGGTGCCATACCAAAAAACTTAATAGAAAGTGAATTGTTTGGATATGAAGAGGGGGCATTTACAGGGGCAAAACATGGAGGACGTGCAGGAAAATTTGAACTTGCAAATGGGGGTACTTTATTTTTAGATGAAATTGGGGAAATGCCTTTGGATATGCAAGTAAATCTTTTAAGGGTTCTTCAGGAGAAGTGTATTACGAGAATAGGGGGAAACAGATATATAAAAATAGATGTGAGAATAATTGCAGCTACCAATAAAAACTTGAGGAAAGAAATAAAAAGGGGGACATTTCGTGAAGATTTATATTATAGATTAAATGTAATACCTATATATGTGCCGCCACTGAGAGAAAGGGACATGGATGTAAAAATACTTATAGATTATTTTTTAGAAATAAAGGCTTTTAAACTTAAAAAACCTGTTCCAACAATAAAACCTCATATATATGAAAAACTTTTAAGCTATAATTGGCCTGGAAATGTCAGAGAATTAGAAAATTGTATTGAAAACATTGTAAACATGAATGGAAGTACATCTTTCTATTTCCAAAACAATCCTTCAGAAAATAAACAAAACGGCTCTTATGACCAAAGCTTCAAGTACAATATGTGTTCATTGGAAGAATGGGAAAAGAGGGCAATAGTAAATTGTATAAATAATTGTGATGGTAATATATCAAAAGCTTCTAAAATTTTAGGAATAAATAGAAGTACATTATACGCAAAGATAAAAAAATATGAAATCAATTTTTTTTAAAGCGTATGAAAAAACAACACCGTTGTAAAAAACAACACTATTTCTTAAAAAAATGTTGCTTTTTACAACAATTTTTTAAATGATTATTTTTATTCTTATAAAATATCTAGCTATAGCAAATCTTCTCATAATAAAAAATGCATTGGCATAGTAATTGCTGATATATTGAATTTATAGAATATAATTTTTAGAAGTTTGTAAATTGGCATGAATTCAATAATAAGGAGGAAAGTAATGGGAAGATTTACTTTGCCCAGGGATATTTACTTTGGTGAAAATGCCCTGGAAAATTTAAAAAATTTAGATGGAAATAGAGCAGTAGTTGTCGTAGGTGGGGGCTCCATGAAAAGGTTTGGATTCTTGGATAAAGTTGAAGAATACTTAAAAAAGGCAGGTATTGAAATTAAATTAATAGAAGGTGTGGAACCTGATCCATCTGTGGATACTGTTGTAAATGGCGCTAAAATAATGAGAGATTTTAAACCAGATTGGATAGTAGCTATGGGGGGAGGATCGCCCATTGATGCTGCTAAAGCAATGTGGATATTTTATGAATACCCTGATTTTACATTTGAGAAGGCAATAGTGCCCTTCGGACTTCCTAAATTAAGGGGGAAAGCACAATTTATTGCTATACCTTCTACAAGTGGAACGGCAACTGAAGTGACAGCATTTTCTGTAATAACGGATTATAGATCTAAGATTAAATATCCTCTTGCAGATTTTAATCTTACACCTGATGCAGCTATAATAGACCCAGCTCTTGCAGAAACAATGCCCAAAAAGCTCACAGCACATACTGGGATGGATGCACTTACCCACGCAATAGAGGCGTATGTGGCGAGTTTGCATTCGGATTTTTCAGATCCACTTGCCATGCATGCTATAATCATGATTCATAAATATTTATTGAAATCCTATGAAGGAGATAAAGAAGCTAGGGGACATATGCACATAGCCCAGTGCCTTGCTGGAATGGCATTTTCAAATGCACTTCTTGGAATAACTCATGGCATAGCTCATAAAACTGGTGCAGTATTTCACATACCTCATGGGTGTGCTAATGCTATATACTTACCTTATGTTATAGATTTTAATAAGAAGGTTTGTTCAGAAAAATATGTTGAAATAGCTAAAAGACTCAAGCTTCCAGGAAATAATGAAGATGAATTAATAGATTCATTAACTGAAATGATTCGTGATATGAATAAAAAGATGGATATTCCTCTCACAATAAAGCAATATGGTATAAGTGAAATCGATTTTAATGAAAATCTAGATTTTATAGCTCATAATGCTATGATGGATGCTTGTACTGGATCAAATCCGAGAAAAATAACTGAAGAAGAGATGAAAAAGCTTTTACAATATATGTATAATGGGCGAAAAATCAATTTTTAAGAGATGATGATAGCTCACCCGACCCATTAGTTAAAGTAGTCGGCTTATAATTATATTAAAATATACCACTACAATTTAAAAGATAATAAAGAATGTGGACAAGGTCCACATTCTAACTGGTTATATTTATTTTTAGAATTAGTCCATGTTTGTTCTGAAATATTTAATTCCAGTTAAGATACATTAATCTCGTCAAGAGTTCTACCTTTAGTTTCAATGCCTATTATAGCAACTACTACAGCAACTGCTGCAAATACTATAGTTAATATGATAAATACATAAGTGAAGCCAACTTGGTTACCCTTAGCTTCATATATTAGTCCAACTATATAAGGAGCAGCAATAGCGCCAATACGACCAATTGCAGCTGCCCAACCAACTCCACTGCCTCTTACACTCGTAGGGTAAACTTCTGGAGTATAAGCATATACAGCCCCCCAGGCACCTAGACTGAAAAAGTAGAGTAAACATCCGAAAGCAAGCACAGTAGTTACAGAGACTGCTTGACCAAATAAGTATGATGACAGAGCAGTGCCTATAAGGTAAACTACTAAAACCGGCTTACGGCCAATTTTTTCTATTAGGTAGGAAGCACTATAATATCCTGGTAACTGTGCAATACTCATAATTAATATAAATTGAAAGCCCTTTACTAAGCTGAAACCTTTGCCCACAAGTAAAGTAGGAGTCCATAAAACAAAACCATAATAACCAAAATTAATACCCAACCATAAAATCCATAACACAAAAGTACGCCTAAAATAAGTTTTATTCCATAAATCTGAAAGGGTTGTGACACTTATTTTCCCTTTTATCTGGTCATCTATAGCCACTTCACTGGTATTTATCCCAGCCTGGTGCTCCATTTTACTTACGATTTCATCTGCTTCCTTGAAACGTCCTTTTTGTTCCAGATATCGAGGAGATTCTGGAATATTTCTTCTCAGATAAGCCGCATATAGTGCCGGTATTCCTCCCAAGAAAAATCCAATACGCCATCCATAAACAGGAATTAAAAGGTAAGCAATTAAAGCTGCAGCAATCCATCCCCAAGCCCAAAAGCTTTCAAGTAAAACAACCATTCGACCACGTGCCTTAGCAGGGGAGAATTCACTAACCAAAGTAGACGCTGCCGGCAGTTCACCACCTAAGCCCAATCCAGTTAAAAATCTTAGGAAGAGCAGTACAGTAAAATTAGGGGCGAGCCCGGATACGGCACTAGCCAATCCATATAGTACAAGAGTAAATGTAACAACTGTTCTTCTACCCCACCTGTCAGCTGCCATTCCAGCTACGGCAGCACCAATGGCCATTCCCACTGCGGAAGCACTTCCCAATAAACCGAGATCAGCAGGGGTGAGTTGCCATGATTTTCCGATTGCAGCCATTACGCCAGATACCATACCCTGATCCATGGCATCAAACAACCAGCCTATACCTGCTAAGAATAGCACTTTCCAAAGCATAGGTGTAACTGGCAACTTTTCGATTCTTTGCGAAATAGTACTCATTTAATTCATCTCGCTTTCTGTATTTATATATTTTTTTATCCAGTGTCTTTAGTTCTATGTAATACTATCACTATGTCTGTAATAATAACAATTTACTACATAAATATTCACCTCTAGATACTATAAATTTTATAACGTTAACATCTATATTATAATGTATATATAAGTGTAAATACAATAACTTTATTAATTTATTTAGAAGAATAGCAGTTAATTGTTAATGGAATCTGTATATTACGAATTGCTAAGGATCAATTTTAGAATTTGACATAGATATATATCTATTTTATAATTTAGTTACATAATGGAAAAAATAAGGAAGCGAAGATGAATATGATAACTTTTATTAAAACTGCAGTTGTAACTATAATAATATCATTTATATCTGGGTGGCTGCTAGACCACTATAAAAGCTTGGCACCTAAGATATTATGCAATGTTGGAAATGGTGTACCTATAAAGATAAATAACAAAAAGATTCATGCGTATGTAGTTACTATAACAAATGCATCAAATAAAATAATTCATGAACTAACTATAAATATACAAAGTTTAAAAAACAATTTACAAATTACAGATGCCAAAATAACGAAGGGTTTAAAATTTCACTCCTCAATAAAAGATAATGTTTTAGATGTTTCCATACCTTTTTTAAGTAAAAAGGATAAGTTTTCAGTTACATTATATATAGAGGACAAAGATGGATTGCAAAGCGAACCTTTTATTACAATTAGATCACCTGAAAAATTTAAAGAAATACGTTCTATAGGAAAAACAGGCAAGGTATCTTTATTGTCTGATAGACCCCAAAATATAAATGGTAAAATTTCTAAAAAAACTAGAAAAACTAAACCAATGTCTTTCAATAAAAAAACATTGGTGTCCATTACATCCATTATACTCGTTATTATGATTGGAATTTTAGGAAAATTTTATTTTAAAGGGCTATTTACTAGTGCAAAAACTACCGATAAAACCACTGTTCACCAACAGTCTACTGACAATACAGAATCATCAAATAAAACAACTAAAAATACAGATTCGAAAACTTCATCGAATAACACAAATGGAGATATAAACTCAAAGGTATCATCGGATGGAACGACTAAAAATACAGATTCGCAAACATCATCGGATGGAACAACTAAAAATACAGATTCACAAACATCATCAGATGGAACGACTAAAAATACAGATTCCAAAACATCATCAGATGGAACGACTAAAAATACAGATTCACAAACATCATCGGATGGAACGACTAAAAATACAGATTCCAAAACATCATCAGATGAGACAACTAAAAATACAAATTCACAAACATCATCAAATGAAACGACTGAGAATACAGCTAACTAGTATTATTTTAAGGTTCAAATGGAGAAAAACATTCTTTATGTACAAACTTCATCTGAACCTAAGATAAGAATCATTTGGTAAAAAGGAAAGCACTCACACTAAGAATATAGTATCCTCTTTAATACTACTGTTCTAATTTTTTCTTTATTTCTAAAAGGAATTCCTCAGTATTAACTATTTTCTTATTTTTCAATTCTGAAAGTGGAGCTAAATCTTTAGTCATAATACCTTCCTCAATAGTTCTAATAGATGTAGTTTCAAGTCTATCTGCAAATTCAACTAATTCATTTATTTCGTCTATTTCTCCTCTTTTTCGTAGAGCTCCTGTCCATGCAAATAGGGTAGCCATGGAATTTGTAGAGGTTAACTGTCCTTTAAGGTGCTGATAATAATGTTTTTGTACAGTACCATGAGCAGCTTCGTATTCATAATAGCCTTCAGGTGACACAAGTACTGAAGTCATCATTGCAAGACTTCCAAAAGCAGTAGCAACCATATCCGACATCACATCGCCATCATAATTCTTACATGCCCATATAAAACCCCCTTCTGATTTTACAACTCTGGCAACAGCATCATCAATTAATGTATAAAAATATTCTATATCAGCATCATTAAACTTAGCATCGTATTCAGCATCATATATTTCCTGGAATATATCCTTGAATCTATGATCATAGGTTTTGGAAATCGTATCTTTTGAAGCAAACCATAAATTTTGATTCATATCCAATGCATAATTAAAGCAGGAGCGTGCAAAACTTTCAATAGATTTATCAAGGTTATGCATTCCCATTACAACACCTGGTCCATTGAAAACATGAAGTGTTTGTCTTGTTTCTTCTCCTTTTTCAGAGGTGAACACCAATTCCATTTTACCAGGTTCTTCTACTTTGTACTCTACATCTCTATACACATCACCATATGCATGTCTTGCAACTGTAATAGGCTTTTTCCATGTTCTCATAAGAGGCCTTATACTGTTCACTATAATAGGTGTACGGAAAACTGTACCATCCAGAATTGCTCTTATTGTTCCGTTAGGACTTTTCCACATATTCTTAAGGTCATATTCCTTAACTCTTTTAGCATTTGGAGTTATAGTAGCACATTTTACACCAACACCGTATTTTTTTATTGCATTTGCAGCTTCAATGGTTATTTCATCATTAGTTTCGTCTCTTTTAACAAGTCCAAGATCATAATACTCAGTTTTTAAGTCTATGTATGGTTCCAAAAGTAACTCCTTAATCATCTTCCAGATGATTCTAGTCATTTCATCTCCGTCCATTTCTACTAAAGGTACATTCATTCTAATCTTTTCAGTCATTATTAGTCCTCTCTTCATTTATATTTTTTATGTATTCATGTATTTTTTAACCAAATATATTTTATTATAAAAGAAATAGACAGTACATGCAAGTTAGCCTTGTATTTTACTAACGTCAGTTTTATTCTTATATTATACATTCAATTTGATCAGAAGTGCTATTAGTAAAATGGTTATTAATTAGTGGATATATTATAAACTATAAATGTAGAGATAATAAAAAAGAAGTCTGTTATAAATTAACTGAAAAAGCAAAGTTTCACTTGATAAATATTTCAAGTGACATTCTGTAAGACACAGATAAATAAATTAAAATAAGGAGTGATAGTGTGTTGATTGATTTAAGCGTAAAGGTTACTAGGTCATCTAATAAAGATGCTTTAGATAATGAAAAAATGGTTTCTTTTGGTCATTTGGGTACTCATTTTGATGTAATGAATAAAGAGTTTCCATTGGTGTTCACAAAGAGAAAAGGTATAGTATTTGATGTAAGTGGGATATTTGACAGAGATATTGATGTGTCGGATATTGATATTAATTTTATTGAAGCGGATATGTTTATTGCTTTTTATACAGGCTTCATAGAAGAGGAAGATTATGGCACAAAGGTTTATTTTACATTACACCCACAATTATCAGATGAGTTAATTGATCAGTTGATTCACCGTAGAGTTTCAATTATTGGTATTGACTTTGCAGGAGTAAGACGTGGTATTGAGCATACACGCAAAGACCAATATTGTGCTGACAAAGGTATATTTATTATTGAGAACCTTTGTAACTTGGGTAAGGTTTTAAATGGAAAAAATATAATGAAGTTCACAGCAAACACCTATCCAATTAATTTTTCAGGTATGACAGGATTGCCTTGTAGAGTAGTAGCTGAGGTTGAATAATTAATACAAAATTATATATGTAGTACTAATACCATTTGCAGTTCCTATAGCGGATGCAGACGACGCTCCAGGTCTCATGGGATTTCCAATCATTTTTATTTTTGTCTCAATTGTGATTGCAGTCTTTGCTGCTGTTCTTCAAAGACTTTTACAAGATGCTATTGATATAAAATCGGAAAATGATTTTAAAGATTCAGCAGGAAGAATATAAGTTACCAATAACAGCAGATGATCAACCAGATTTAGCAAATATAGATACCTTCTATCGGGAAAACAACGGAAATTTTTGGGTAGCTGTTGATAACCAGGTAGTTATAGGAACTATTGCTATAAAGAATATTGGTAATAAAAATGCTACACTTAGAAAAATGTTTGTTAAACAAGAATATAATAGAGGAAAAGACATAGGAGTATCCAGTAACCTTCTCTTGCAATTACTTGATTGGGCAAAACAAGAAAATTTTAGTAGAATATTTTTAGGAACAACATCTCAATTTTTAGCAGCACATAGGTTCTATGAAAAAAATGGATTTAAGGAGATGTTTAAATGGATAAGGTCAACGTTTATGAAAAATTGAATCTTTTTAACGAGCATTGGAGTCCAAAAATTTTAGGTGAAATTAACGACTCTTATGTAAAAATTGTTAAACTTAGTGGTGAATTTTTATGGCACACTCATGAAAACGAAGATGAAATGTTTTATATTTTAAAAGGGTCATTAATTGTTAAGTTTAGGGATAAGGATGTCATTTTAAGTCAAGGAGAATTTCTTATTATTCCAAAGGGAATTGAACATATGCCAGTTGCTAAAGAAGAAGTGCATGCAATGTTAATTGAAGCAAAAACAACATTAAATACTGGAGATGTTAAAAATGAAAGAACAGTAGAGAAACTTGATAGAATTTAGTGTAGCTCGATCATATTGCTTTCTATGAAGGTTGATTCAAGGCCTTTATTGGATGTATAGAGGAATTATTAAATATCTATCCAATAAAACTGACAGTGCAAATGAGTCAAATTGAACAATAACGGGAATGGGAGAAATAAGTATGAGCATAAGATTGGCTGAATACAAGGACTTAGAGCAAATGGTGAAAATCTATAACCAAGCAATTGAAACACATCGTTGTACTGCTGACATGGATACTTTTTCAGTGGAAGAAAGGATTTCTTGGTTTCAGGAACATCAATGTTTAGAATATCCACTCTATGTATATGAAATTGATAATAAAGTTGTAGGATATCTACATTTTACTGGTTATCGTAAAGGAAGAAGAGCTATGAGATATACTGCGGAAATCAGTTATTATATACATAATGACTATCAAAGGCAAGGGATTGGAACAAAAATGATGGAATTTGCACTTGAAAAAAGTAAAGAATTAAACTTAAAAAACTTGATAGCTATATTATTGGAGTGGAATATTCCAAGTATAAGGTTACTCGAAAAATTTGGATTTAAAGAGTGGGGCTATCTACCTAAAGTTGCAGATTTTGACGGAGAAGTATGTTCACATTTATATTATGGATTAAAGGTATAGAAATAAAGGTTAAAGATTATTACATAATATTCTTAACTTGTATCACAAATGTAATTTAATGACATACCTTCTTATTTTTTAGTTCAGAACTGTCGCACTAATTTTTAGTGCAACAGTCCCTTATGATATGTCATATTGGGTATTTAGCCTATTATCATATGATTAACATACCCTTTTAATTCATTACTTATTATTTTCAGCATAAAACTTTAGGGCTTCTCCAATAAATTTAGATGCACCATTTCCATATTTTTTATCTGTTGCTTTTATAAATTCAGGCTTTGATAAATAAAAATCTGCAATATACCCCAAATAATTTTCTCCCTCATCTACTTTTAAAGTTTCATGTATTTTTCGGTTCTCATTTGCTATTTCAGAAACAATTTGCTGGATCTCTTTTGAAGTGGGATCTTTACTTAAGTTAGATCTAAGCTTTTTATATAGAGTTTCTATTTTAGGTTCATAATCCCCCAAATAAATTTTTAAAGCTTTTCCAATAAATTTAGACGCACCTTCTCCATATTTCTTATCAATTTCTTCTAGCCACGATATACCACTTCCACCATATTTCTTATCAATTTTTATTTCCTTAGGAAATACTAAGTAAAATTGTACCATAGTGTACCAATAATAGTCTCCCATATTAGTTTTAAAAGCTTCATAATCTTTTTTAGCTATATTAGTTACCTCACCAGCAATTTGTTGAATTTCCACTGAAGAAGGATCTTTACTTAAATCAGCTGTAAGTTTTTTATATAGCTCTTTTAATTTGGGATGCTTATCATAAAGACAATCTTTTTTAAACTTATCAATTTGTTCTGATTTAGTTATTGCCAGACTATTATTTAAATTTTTCTTCAAAGCTTCAGTAAATTTTTTTATACTTCCATAATGATTTATAGCATCCTTAGCGATCTCAGCTTCCTTAGATTTACATTTTTTAATAAATTCATTATAATTATCTATACTACCATAAATTCTAATTACTTTATCCTTATTTTCTTTCTTAAATTCTTCTAATACATTATAATATTCAGTCATATCAAATTCTTTAAAACTCATCGTATTGGCTCCCTTCAAAGTTTTATCTATAAGTTCTATCAAGCTATTCAATCTATCTCTTTTTAAAACGATTAGCTTTTTATGACTTTCTAGTGCTTTCATCTTATCAAAGTGAGGGCTAGTTATGATTTCTTTAATTTCTTTCAGTGGTAAATCAAGTTCTTTAAAAAACAAAATCTGCTGCAAAGTTTCAAGAGCCTCATCATCATAAATCCTGTAGCCTGCTTCTGTTAATTTAGTTGGTTTTAATAATCCAATTTTGTCGTAGTGATGAAGCATACGCACACTTACTCCTGTTAAATCCGAAACTTGTTTTACTGTTCTCATAACTTTACCTCCAACTTTGATTTTAGAGCTGTCAATACTGCCCGATACTCTGCCGGCTGTGAGTTTTAGTTTATATTTTCAAACTCTATTTTTATATTACACTATGACATAGTGTTAGGGTCAACACTTTAAAAAATTTTTAATTCTAAAAATCATTAATCTCACTTAAACCCTAAATAAACATTTTGTAAAAATATAAAGAACAAAAAAGAGCATTTCAGCTCTTAATGTTGTATAAAATAAGAAGATTGCAAATTAGATTATACTAATAATCTACATTATTTACTTTTTTAACTGGAATGCTTTGATATTCCTAAAATCAGGAAACTTAGCACAGGGATACGGCTTATTATTTCATATAGAAAAGGCATTGCCATAATTTCAATGACTAATAAAATAAAATAATATAACAGCATTGGCAATTGCAAATATGTGGTTAATAAATATGCACTCATTATTAAAACTGGATAATGCAGCACGTATATTCCGAATGTTCTTTTGTTCATATATTCTGTAAAGTGATTTGTTCCATTAAACCATGCATTTCCACAACCTAAAATTGCAAGAATAATTATCCATAGGTAAAAATTAGTGAATGGGCTTTGTAAACAGGCTGCAGTGGTATAGTTATCTCCATAATAATAAATTGTATAAATAATTCCACAAATAACTGCAGAAATTAAAAGTGGTAAATGCCATTTCTTCAGTCTTTCCTGCACTTCATCATGTGAAAAAACGTAATATCCGAGTAAAAACATAAAAATATAGATACCATTGCGATATACAGTAATAAGAGGTGTATTTAAAATAAAAGAACTTCCCCATACTGCAAAGAACAACAATAAGATAATTGCCATATTTGCTTTTTTGCATATTTTCCATAATGTATCATTTTTATCAAATTTTCTAAATAGCAACAATATCATAGACGCTAAAAATAATTCATGTGCAAACCACAAAGGTCCTATTCCGCAAAGTGAATAAATCAGATATTTTATAAAACCTGGAATAAGATCTCCTTTGCCACCAAACATATCTACATAATGATTTGTAACATAACCACTTATCCAACCCAAAATAAAAATACCTGCAATCGAAGGCACTAACAGCCTTTTGACACGCTCTTTTGCAAATTGTTTTCCAGTTCTCTTTTGTAAAGAATAACGTGCAGATATTCCTCCTACTAAAAATAAAGAAGCCATAAACCATGGATATATAAAATACAGCATTACATCCATCTGCGGTATTCCCTTTACCCCGATATTAGATATTACTCCTACACTATTGAAAATGTATATTATATGATAAATAACAACTAATATGATAATACCCCAACGAATATTATCCAAATAATTTTTTCTCATAATTAACTCCTGTATTTCCATATGATTGAATTTATAACAGCTGCGACATTATTCTTTAAAATAGCAGAGTATTTCTTACACAGATTTTCTACTTCAAGTACACTCATTCTTCGTCATCCTCCTTTTCTGGAAGGTCTCCGTCAAAAATTGTTTTGGTCAGTTTTGTGAACAGTGATTTTGGAGGTATAGCAATACCTTTCTTCTTATCAGCAAGAACTATAATAGTATCGCCAGGCTTGATATCAAAAATATCTCTGGCTTCTTTTGGGATAACAAATTGTCCTTTTTCACCAATTTTTACTGTCCATGCATACTTGTCGTTTGGGTGCTTCATATTATTTCCTCCATTCGTTGTTGGTATAATATTAAAAGTATGATTTGTATGATTTATATAACTTTATTATAGTTATTTATTTTAAAAAGTCAAGATTTTAAACATTTTAGTAATGACACAGCCGCCGGTATTAAGCCATAATAATTACTTGGGTATCACCAACATTTCCTACAAAACCCAGGCTAAGACGAAAAATGGGTAATTGTAATCAGATAATGATATAGTTTACTTATTATTTAATTCACAGTTTTCATAAAGCGACATAACAAATATAAATGAGGAGCTTTGGTAATTGAATAAAGTAACATTTAAAATAAATACCACTTTAAATGAAAACACAATGTGTAGTTTACATAAAGTGTTGATATTCGGAGAAGCTAATTTATATAATACATTAAACTAGGAGGTTATTTTCATGCCAGATTTAAAAAATATAAAGTTAGTTTCATCAGAAATATAAGGTCTTTGGGATTCATATATGAGTGATAGCTTATTAATATGTGTTCTTAGACAGTTTCTTAATAATGTAGAAGATAATGATATACAAACATTGTTACAGCATACTTTAAATTTATCAATTCAACATATTTCAATAATTACAGATATATTTAATCAGGAAGGGTTACCGATACCTCAAGGATTTACTGATAAGGATGTAAACATAAATTCGCCACGTCTATTTAGTGATACTTTCTATGCCGCATATATTAGTTTTATAGCAAGAGTAGGAATGCACGATTATACCCTTACCTTAAATCAAATAGCTCGTTCAGATATTAGAAAGTACTTTTCAAAATGTATCACTGAGTATATAGGCTTGTATAATAAAGCAGCAGAATTAAGATTATCAAAAGGTATTTTTATAAGGGCACCGCATATAGAAATTCCTAAAGAAGTTCAATTTGTGGGAAGTCAAAGCTTTATATTCAATATTTTTGAAAAAAAGCGCGCATTACTAGCTAGGGAAATAACACATATATTTTCGCTTATTTCTGCAGATATAATAGGAGATGCTCTTGCAACAGGTTTTAGCCAGGTTTCTAGAGATAAAAAGATTTCAGCGTATTTCCTTGAAGGTAAGCATTTAGGTCAAGAAATAATTGCTGAATTAACATCAATTTTAGTAGATGAAGATATTCCGATTCCAACTACCTCCGAATCTTTTGTAACGGATTCAACTGAGTCACCGTTTTCGGAAAAATTGATGTTGTACCATGCTTTGATAATGACAGCGGCAGGGGTAAGTAGTAAGGGAGCAGCAATAGCACAAAGCATGAGGGCTGATTTAGAAGGCATGTATACTAAACTCATAGTTAAGATTATGAAATATACTAAAGATGGTATAGATATTATGAATGATAATAAGTTTCTTGAACAACCACCACAAGCTATAAGTCATGAAAAATTAGTTAAAATATGAAGTGGCTAAATATTGAATAATTTTAATATTGTATTATTTATAATCTGTAATCTATGAGAAATCCTTTATATTATGTATATGTCAGAAATAGGCACTGTTAAGGCGGTGTCTATTTTTATATTATTTACAAATAGTTATTACGTAGGACATTGGATTGTAACAAATACTGTGTATAATTATAAGTACTTTAAGGAAATAGTCTTAGAACAAATAAAAAATAATGTTGTTAATATTATATCCCTTCAAAAATAATATTATATAAAATAGGCACTCGTCATTTAGGGTGCTTATTTTGTAGAAATTTAATGGATGTAAAAATTTAGGAGGAAAGAATGTACATGGATAAAGAGAATTTAAGGCAAGAAATATTAGACATGCTAGAAAAACATAATTATATAAGCAGGTTAAGTGAATGCCCAATGACTACTTTAAAATTTCTTTTAAAAATAGATGATGCTTCTTTAATTTATGATGCTTTATGTCAACTTCAAGAAGAAGATAGGGTAATAAAAAGTTTTGAACCATTTGCCGGTAATTCGAACCAGAAAATTAATGCATCAAGATGGTATTTAAAACAACAGGGAGAAGAAGAAAACCCTGAGAGTATAGAGTGATTTCTATGCTATTTTAACTAAATAATTAGAGTATTTTAGAGAGCCTTAAGCTAGGGGCTCTTTTTTCATCTCCAAAACAAAACGAATATTAAATGAAGTTGATAAAGTGTATACTTTGGTATATAATATTTGATATTAGATAGATTTCAAAAAGAGAGGTAATTTTGTGAGTGTTTAGTATCTAAAATAGGTAACTTAATATTGATTCTAAAATTGAGGGTACAGTACCTTTAATTGTTATGGAATTAATTACTATTTATAGATACAAGTCCACGAAACTACTTTGGGGTGCAGTACCCTTTATCAAGTTTGCAATTAAAGCTGTGGAGTATCCATGGCTTTTTTATTTTATCCGATCGCTACCATTGCTAACACCACCATCGCACTCTGTGAAAGCGATTCACACAAAATTAAAAATTTTGGTTCTCTGCTTTTCTATCAAAGTGAGGGATAAGCAGTGCTACGCGCCTGGATAAGTTCTTCTAAGGTTCAGCTGGAGAAAAGCAGTTCTCATAAGCAAACTCCACCTGAACCTAAGAATCACTTGATAATTAATACTATGAAATCTATCTAGGTTTCGTCGGCTTGAATAAAGTTGGGGAAGGAATTTTAAAATGGATAATACAACATTAGAAAAATTACATTATTATGAATTAAAGGAGATAGTAAAAGGATATTGCGCAAGCGGCTTGGGTAAATCCTTAATAGATAAACTAGAGCCGAGTACAAATATAGAGGTAGTAAATAGAAGGTTAGATGAAACCTCTGAAGGAAGGACACTTTTAGATGCTTCTTATCATATACCTTTCGATGGAATATTTAATGTAAATCCACTTGTAAACAAAATGGAAAAGGGTGCAGCATTAGATCCAGAGGATTTAAGTACCATGGAAAACTTTTTAAGAGGCTGCAGAAAGCTTAAATCATTCATGAAGGATAAGGAAGGTTATGCTCCTACTTTAAGTTCATATAGCTTAAATATAACAGATTTAAGTTATATAGAAGAGGAAATAAATATATCGATATCAGGAAATAGAATAGATGCCAATGCTTCAAAGGAGCTAAAAAAAATAAGAAAGCAAATTGATGTATGTGAAGGTCAAATAAAAGGAAAGCTTGAAAAGTTTCTAAAAAATCCTTCAAATAAAGAGTATATACAAGAATTTTTTGTAAGTCAAAGAAATGGAAAATATACGATACCTATAAAAGCTGCCTTTAAAAATCAAGTTCAGGGTGAAATTGTGGAAACTTCAGTAAAGGGCAGTACTGTATTTATAGAGCCAAATGTAGTGGTGAAATACACTTCTGGGCTATCAGCTTTAAAAGTTGAAGAGTCTATAGAGGAATATAAAATATTAGCTACTTTAACAGAAATGCTATATGATAGAATAAGAGAAATTAAGATGAATATTGATGTAATAGCTGAGTATGACATGGTTTTGGCAAAAGCAAAATATAGTAGTGACATAGAAGGAATAAAACCTAAAATAAATGAGCATGGTTATATAAAAATAGTTAAGGGAGGCTATCCTTTAATTAAAAATGGAGTACCCTTAGATTTTGAAATAGGAAAAGATTATAGATCATTAATAATTACAGGACCTAATGCGGGAGGAAAGACTATAGTATTAAAAACTTTAGGAATGTTAACTCTTGCAGTTCAATCAGGTTTTCATATAAAGGCTAAAGAAGGCACAGAAGTTGCTATATTTAGCAAAATATTTGTAGATATAGGTGATAATCAAAGTGTAGAAAATGCTTTAAGTACTTTTTCATCCCATGTGAAGAATTTAGCATATATAATAAAAGAAAGTAATAAGTCAACATTATTGTTGTTTGATGAAATTGGCGGTGGAACAGAACCGAATGAAGGGGCAGCTTTAGCAATAGCTATTTTAGAAGAAGTGTATTATAAGGGCTGTATAACAGTATCAACAACCCATTATGGAGAGATTAAAAACTTTTCGGAGCAGCATCCAGACTTTGAAAATGCAGCTATGGAGTTTAGATGTGACACATTAGATCCATTATATAAGCTTAATATAGGAAAGACAGGAGATAGTAATGCTCTTTATATATCAAAGAAAATGGGTATTTCAGATAATATAATTGAAAGAACTAGAAGATATATAGAAAGTAAGAATTATAATTATGAATTAATAAGGGATAGCAAAATTATAAAGAAAAAAGATATTCAAGAAGATAAAGGTGAAAGTTATGAATTTGCTGTAGGAGATAAGGTTCTTTGGATGGACAAGAATGAAAGTGCCATTGTTTACAGAGAAATGGATATAGATAATAATGTAACTATTTTATTTAATAAAGAATTTGTTAATGTAAATTGCAAAAGGTTAAAATTAGAAATTAAAGCTTCAGAGCTATATCCAGAAGGGTATGATTTAAATCAATTATTTGTTAGTTTCAAGGAAAGAAAGCTTGAAAGGGATATAGAAAGAGGATCTAAGAAGGCTTTAAAGAAACTTAAAAAAAATCATTTGAAATAATATAGCTAATTGCATTTATTCGAGAGTTAGATTTTATTGCATGTGATGGGGAAGTAGCTATTGGTAATATTATTTACTCGAAAGCAAAGATAATTAATGAAGATAATGAAGAGTTTCAAGTTTTGTGCATGGGTCCTCTTGGAGTATTACCTTCTTATCAAAGTAAAGGTATTGGAACTTTACAAAATAAAGATGGGGAGCCAGAACATCTACCTGCCAAGAATTACAGCAGCGAAATACACAGATTTATAAAGATCATTTGGAGGGTTGTAGTTCACAAGATTTATCTAAAAAATATTTTTTATCCTTGAAAAGTATTCAAAGGATAATACGAATACAAAGAAATAGTTATTAACTTTTGGAATAAGCCAATGCAATTTTATTGTTGTATTGGCTTATTTTCTTTTACTAACTGTCTTTAAGGTTTAGCTTTGTGTGAGCAGTTGGTACAATTAAGTTGGAAAAAATACTAGATTAGGAGGAATTATAATGAAAAAGGTTTGTAATAATCCACCTGTTATCCTTCCTATTTAATTATAATAGAAAGGAGCAATTTTCATGCAAAAGGTAATCTGGAATATACAGTATCTGTCTTCACCACCTGTAATTAGGTATTGTAAGAGATGTTCTAAAAAGACAGAACATGTTTGCTCTGGATTGTTTCGGATAAATGCCCAACGCAAATATTTAGATATATGGTTAATATATAGATGTTCAGATTGCGATTCTACTTGGAATATGACTATCTGCTCACGTATCAATCCTTAAGAGTATTGCCCCCGAAATATTAGATAAATTCCATAGCAATAATGAAGAGCTTGTGAAAAAATATGCTATGGATACAGAGTTAATACGGAAGAATGGATGCGAAGTCGGTCTTCCCAAGTATACAATACTAGGAGCCAATATTGACTTAAACACTCCTGTAGAATTGCATATAAAAAGTCCCTTTCCGTCTAAGCTTAAAATATCTGCTTTGTTGCGAGAAAAATTAAATTTATCTCAAAATGCTTTTAAACAGATGATAGCCAGTGGAGCAATTCGAGGAGATAGCGGACTTGATTTGAAAAAATGCAGATTGTAAGCAGAAACTATATTGATTATTGATAAATCTATAAATTTTCCTCCTTGAAAGGAGGATTTATTTGTTTTTTGAAGAAGTATTAATCTAATATATATTGTATAAATGTAGAACATTGTGAAGTAAAGATAATTTAAATAATATAATGGGTGGTTATTGAAGCTTCGTAACATTATTAACTTGTGTCATAAGTGTAAAAAATGAGAGGCAAATATACTTTGGGAGGTGTATAATGAATTACAATTTTAATGATATAACAATTTCAAATACATGGATAAAAATTAAAAAAATAGAATACGGTTGGTCATCTGATGAAAAATATTACATAGAAGATAATAAAAATATGAAATACTTACTTCGTATATCTACTGCTGATACTTATGAACAAAAAAAGAAAGAATTTGAGGTCATTAAGAAATTTAACACACTTGATTTTCAAATGTCAAGAGCCATAGAATTTGGGTATTTTAATGAGTACAAAAATGTTTATATGCTTTTAAATTGGATAGAAGGTCATTCACTTGAAGAAAAGTTGCATTCTTTACCTCAAATAGAACAATATCGACTTGGATTACATTCAGGTGAAATTTTAAAACAAATTCATAGTATTCTAGTTGAACCACAAGATGTTCCTTCGGTAAATAAAATTTCTAAAAAGTTATTACAATTACAAAAGTATGAAGATTCATCTGTCAGAATTTCAAATGATGAAACTGCCATAGCATTTGTAAAAAACAATATTGATATGTTGTGCAAGTCATCGCCTGTTTATGAACACGGTGACTTTCATGTGGGAAATTTAATATATACACCTGATAAAACGATTGGAGTTATAGATTTTAACCGTTGGGAATGTGGTGATAAATATGAAGAGTTTTACAAGGTTCAAAGTTTTGATGTAGAATATAGTATTGCGTTCTCAGTAGGAGAAATTCAAGGATACTTTGATGGAGACCCTCCAACTGATTTTTGGAAAGTACAGGCGGTATATGTGGCACATGCGTCTTTGTATTCAATTAAATGGGCAGAAAAATTTGGACAAAAAGAAGTTGATGGAATGACCAAACGTTGTCTTCAAGCGTTCACTCATTACGATAATTTTAACTTAATAATTCCAAAATGGTATTTACAAAATAAAGATAAATACAGATTTAAATTATAGGAGATTTAAGTGTAAATACTATCTCAGCATAATTTTGTGCATATCAAAAAGATTCATGTATTTATAATTTTTTTGAAGACATGAATTCTAAATTATATTATAATGGAATTATTTTATGCGGCGGATTTGCGCCTCTTTTCTTGACAGTTGTAGAAGACTGCAAGAGTGTCAAAGAAGGTCTTTTTGTCATTTATTCTTTAAAATCAAAAACAATCTTACTATCCTTTATAATTAGAAATGCATCAAATTCCTTTCCATTCTTACTTTTGAATCCTTTTATAAGATTAGTTTTTTTATCTTTTAGTAACTTTTTAACCATAGATTCCGTTATACTTTTACTTGCTATTTTGCTACCTATAAAAAATTTACAGCCCTCTTTCCACTTATCACATCCATACCCCGATCTATTAGCTACAATATTACCTTTTCCACACACTGGACATGTTCCTAACCCTTTATTTTCAGAACTAAAATCAAATGCTACACTTTGATCTTTTATTATCAATACTGCATCAAAACTCTTTCCATTTTTACTCTTAAATCCTTTAATGACATTCGTCTTTTTATCTTTTATAAGCTTTTTTACCATTGATTCACTTATGTTTTTTCCTGCTATCTGCTTTCCTATAAAAAACTTACAACCTTCTTTCCACCTACTACAACCATAACCAGATTTATTGGCCATAATATTACCCTTACCACATACTGGGCATACCCCCATGCTCTCATATTTCTTACTTTCTATTCTATCGATTTTAATTTCATCTCCATTTCTAATTATATTATTTAATTCACTTTTTACATTATATATTATTGTATTTATTTCTATATCATTCTTATAAACCCTTTTAAGCTGTTTCCCAAATTCAACTGTTTTTCCTTTATCTAAATCAATATTTAACCTTTCTAGTACCTCGATAAGCTGTATACCCTTATTCTCACATTTAAAATGTTCCTTTACTTCTTTTATATACTCATACTTTTGGGCATTTTTGATTATTCCGGCTCTGGTTGCAACAGTGCCTATCTCGCAGCCTTCAAGTATCATTTTGTATTCTTCATCATCATTTGTACTCTCTAAGTCCTGAACTTCTTTTTTCTTAAAAGGATTTTTAAGAAAATTATTTAATTCCGATTCCGTTACTCTATTGGGTTTTTGAGTTTGCTTTTCATCCACTGAAAGTTTAGTATCTAATTCCTCACCTTCTACAAAGTCAGGTAATTCATTTTCTTTTTTCATATTTTCATATTTTAAGAATCCTTCTTGTTTAATTACAGTTCCTTTAAGCTCTATAACTTCATCATCTATTCTTATTACTACATATGTTTCCTCTATTATTGTTTCTTCATTTAAGAAATTACTTATAAACCTATTTCTTATTGCAATATAAACTTTTTTTTCATCTTCACTTAATTTCTCTATCTCCGGTATTTTTGTAGTCGGGGTAATGGCACTATGGGATTCTACTTTATTGTTATCAAATATCCTTTTCTTATCTTTAAAATCTATATCTACATTAAATTTTTCTTTTACTACTTCAATTATACTTTTTATTTTTTCTTTTTCATTTTCTGCTAAATATTCCGTATTAGTTCTTGGGTATGTGGTAAATCCACATTCATATAATTTTTGTAAATGTTTCAAAGTATCATCTAGTGACATCTTAAATTGTTTAAACATCTTATTCTGAAGTGTATCAAGAGAAAATAATTTAGGTGGCTGTTTCTTGACTTTTTTCTTTTCTACTTTATCAACTACAGCTTTTTTATCCTTTAGGCTATTCAATAAACTCTCTGCCTTTTCTCTTTCATCTGCTGAAAATCTTCTATCTTTTAATTTAGCTTTTATCGCTAAATTATCTTTTTTAATGACAGCTCCTATCTCAAAATAAGTTTCTGGCTTAAAATTTTCTATTGTCATGTCCCTGTCATAAATAAATTTTACAATAGGTATTAAAACACGACCCACAGGTAAAAAGGTTTGTGATCTTATACTTAGATACCTGGTTAAATTTATTCCATATGTCCAGTCTAAATACGTCCTTGCAAGCCCTTCATTGTATAAGTTCTTATAATCTCCATTATCTTTTAAATTTCTTAGTTCTTGTCTTATGGTTTGTGTAGTCTGTTCTGGAAGCCATAATCTCTTAACAGGCTTATTAATGTTTTCTTCTTTAAAAATCCTACTGATTATATTATTTACAATTACTTCGCCTTCTCTATCTGCATCACCACAGTTGACTATTTCAATAACATCATTTCTCCTTATCAAATTCTTTATAACTTCATATTGCTTTTTTACTCCTTTATCTTCTCTAATTTTAAATTTAAAATCTTCAGGTACAAATGGTAGTTCATCTAGATTCCATTTAGTTTTACCCCTTTTAAAATAGTTATCTACATCATATAACCTCAATAAGTGTCCATAAGCAAAAGTGACTAAATAATCCTTATTTTCAAAGTATCCATCATTTCTATTCATATTTCCAATACTCTTAATAATATTCAATGCCAAGCTTGGTTTTTCTGCTATTATCAATTTCATTTCTTACTCCTTTTCTAATCTATATTCATTATACCTAACACAAATTGATTATATTCACTTATGTAGTCTAATAGAATACTTTTACAAGCGAATTGTCAGATATCTCATTTATATTTAAAGTTCTGTTAATTGAAAAAATCACAGCGTTGTTTAACATTTATTTAACAACAGTATTTTATAATAAAAAAAGTTAACTATAAACCTTTGATAACATAAATTATTTTTTAAAAATATTAATAATTCTAGCATAAAGCTCAAAGAATTGATTGAAAAAAGGTGAAATCTTTATTATAGTTAATTTTGTAATATGAAGGAGGAGAAAGCATGATTAACATACTGGTAGTTGAAGATGATATAAAGATTAATCATATTGTATGTACCTATTTAAACGATAATGGTTATCATGCAATCGGGTGTAAAACGGCTACGGAGGCTTTTGATAAAATGATGGACAATACGATAGGTATGATAATTTCGGATATAATGATGCCTGAAATGGATGGATATGAATTTGCTGAAACTGTGCGAAAACAGAATAAAAATATTCCAATTCTTTTTATGACAGCAAGGGACGATATTTCTTCGAAGAAAAAGGGATTTAATATTGGAATAGATGATTATATGGTAAAACCTATTGAGCTGGATGAGTTACTTATGCGTATAGAAGCACTTCTTCGGCGTGCTAATATTGCCAGTGAACGTAAGCTGGCGGTTGGCTCACTAACTTTGAATGCAGATGAAAATATGGCATACCTGAATGGAGAGGAAGTACCATTAACTGTTCGGGAATTTAAAATTTTATTTAAGCTTTTATCCTATCCAAAGCGGACTTTTACCAGAACGCAGCTGATGGATGAGTTTTGGGGAATAGAAAGTGAAAGTACCCCTCGTACAGTGGATGTTTCCATTACAAAATTGAGAAGTAAGCTTGCAGAATGTGAGGACATTGAAATTGTAACGGTGCGTAGTCTTGGGTACAAAGTGGTGATAAAGACTTGAAAATTAAATATAAGGAACCAAAAGATAAAAGAGTAAATGCAAAACATTCTTTTTGGAAAGAGTATATAGTAATCTTAGGTACGGTTTTACTTTGTTGTTCAGGCGCAGTTCTTATCAATGATGCATATATGGCGGAACAAGCAAATCCATGGAGTATGGTGCTGGGTATCGGCAGTTATTTGGCGATGATATGCTTTATTGTCAGCGGAGTCATACGGTGGATTAAATATACAGCATATACAAAACCAATGGGGAAAATTGGTCAGGCAGCCAGAAAAGTGGCAGTTGGAGATTTTACAGTACGTATTGCTTCTGAGCGTAAAGATGGAAAAAAGGATGAAATGGAGTTACTAATTGATGATTTTAATAAAATGGTGGAAGAATTAGCTACTATTGAAACATTGAAAGGTGATTTTATTTCAAATATTTCTCATGAAATAAAGACGCCGCTATCTGTTATTCAAAGTTATGCAACTGTACTGCATAATGGAAATATATCAGGGGAACGAAGACAAGAATACCTGGAAACAATCCTTGAATCTACAAGAAAACTTTCAGCATTGATTACGAATATACTCCGATTGAATAAATTAGAAAATCAGGAAATCATACACGGTGAAACATATTCACTGGATGAACAGTTACGTTGCTGTATACTGGCATTAGAAGAAAAATTTGAAGAAAAGTCTATCGAATTTGATGCAAATTTGGAGGAAGTGGTTATTACTACAGATGAGAGCCTATTAGAAATCGTTTGGAACAACCTATTGACAAATGCCATTAAATTTACAGAACCTGGGGGTTCGGTGATGGTGAATTTAAAGGTAGAAAATGATATTGCAATTGTATCCATAAGTGATTCAGGCTGTGGTATGGATGAAAAAACTATACACAGTATTTTTGATAGATTTTACCAAGGAGATACATCACATTCTCGTGAAGGATATGGACTGGGATTAGCTCTTGTAAAACGTATTATAGCCCTTGTGGATGGCAATATTACAGTTGAAAGTAAACTTGGAAATGGAACAATCTTTATGGTGACAATTAAATTATAATATGTGAAATCTCTCATAATGAAATATTGTGGGAGATTTTTGTTTTTAACAGTACTTTAACAAAACTTTAACCTTATGGAATATTTGCAGGATATTATAGAGATATCAAATAAAAATTAAGGAGAATAATATGAACGAGAAAAATTTTACTATGAATGAATATCTGGATGTGAATGTTAATAAGGATTTGTTACCGCTTTGTAGTGATTGTTATCGTGCACTGGGATGGACAATTGTAAGTACAAGTAATGGCATTGGAACTGTAACAGTGAAATTGCAGCGTGACCGAAAGATTAAGAACCGTACAGCGTTATGTGATTTGCAGAGAAAGTGTGAAGAAGCATTCAAATCTATAGAATGTCTGGAAAAATCAAAAACAAAAAATGCTGTGGCTGCTTCACTTGGAATAGGACTTATAGGAACCGTTTTTATGGCAGGTTCAGTATTTGCATATTTAGCAAGTGCAATTTGGTTATGTGTCATTCTTGCAATTCCAGGATTTATCGGATGGATTTTGCCATACTTCTTATATAAAAAAATTGAAAAACAGAGTATTAACAAGGCAGTTGCTATAATTGATCAGAATTATGATGTAATATATGAATCTTGTGAAAAGGCATCAAACCTTTTAAATTAATTATTATTGCAATATTATTAATAAACATAGAGGAGAATTTAGATATGAATAATAGGATTTATTTATTAACCGGAGCAGCAGGACTTTTAGGAAGCAATGTATCAAGACAATTGATTGATCGTGGAGAACAGGTAAGGGCACTTGTGTTAAATGGAGATCCGGCAGTTAAATATATACCGGAAGAAGTAGAACTTGTAAGTGGAGATGTGACGGACACAGAATCTTTACAAAAATTTTTTACAGTATCTGAAAGCACAGATATCTATGTTATCCATTGTGCAAGTATCGTTACATTGGATCCAAACCCTAATGGGAAGGTTCATGCCGTAAATGTAGGTGGAACTCAGAATATCATTGATAAATGTGTAGAACATCAGGTTAAAAAACTGGTGTATATTAGCTCTACCGGAGCTATTCCAGAACTTCCTGGTAATATGCCAATTAAGGAAGTAACTCATTTTGGAATAGAAGGACTGGTTGGTTATTATTCTGTTACTAAAGCAGAAGCTTCACAGTTAGTAATAGATGCATTGGCAAAGTATCCGCAGCTGGATGCATCCCTTGTTCATCCAAGTGGAATTTGTGGCCCGAATGATTATTCTTTTGGACCAGTTGCAGATTTTATAATGCAGTACGCAAATGGTAATATGCCAGCATGTACTGAAGGAACATTTAATAGTGTTGATGTTCGCGATTTGGCAGAGGGAGTAATTGCCTGCTGTGATAAAGGAAGACGTGGACAATGTTATATTATGAGTAATGATCTTGTATCAATGCAGGATATGTTTAAGTTGATAAATCGTGCAGCAGGATTAAATTACAATCCAAGGATTCTGCCAGTACCTGTAGCAAAAGTTGTGGCAAAAGTAATGGGAGTTGTCAATAAAATCACAGGAAAGCCAGCACGGTTGACAGGTTTTGCAATTTATAACCTGACACGTAATAATAATTTTAACTGTAGTAAAGCAGTCCATGAACTTGGATTTAAATGCCGTCCATTCGAAGAAACAATCAGTGATGAGGTTCGTTGGCTGAAAATGGAAAGGAAAATTTAGAATGATAAGGAGAATTATTATGTATGAAACGAGAAGAAATAAAAATAAATTAACTATGAAAGCTTTAATTTACAAAGGGATTAAGCATGTAGAATTGCAAGAAAAGAAGATTCCTATCTGTGGGCAAGATGATGTAATTATAAGAAATATGAGAGCAGGTATCTGTGGATCGGATGTAACCGGATATCTGTATGGTGGAGAAAAAGTTGCAATTTACCCAGGACGAGAATTTGGCCATGAAATGGTTGGCTATGTATATGAAAAAGGTGAAAATGTTACTTGTGTGGAAGTAGGGTCAAGGGTATTTGTTGATCCGACATTTTGTACACCAAATCCATATGAAGCAGATATGGCCGGGGCATTTTCCCAGTATGTAAGAGTCCAAAATGCAAAGGAAGGATATAATCTGTATATCCTTCCAGATAATCTTTCCTATGATGATGCGGTTTTAATTGAGCCATTCAGTGTTGGAACTCATGGAAAAAATACACCGCAGGTAAAATCGGATGAAAATGTACTAGTTATAGGAGCAGGAACGATTGGCCTTTGTGCAATGAGCAGTCTTATGGCACGAGGGAATAAAAAAGTTGCCGTATTGGATATGGATGATAACCGTTTAAAGGTTGTTGAAAAAATGGGAGGTATTGGTTTTAATTCAAAGCAGGGGATAGAATCTACTGAGAAATTTTTAGAAGAATACTTTGGTGTTATGGCAAATAAGAACCATCGTATCGACATGAAAGACGGAAGGGTGATGGTTACGGAAAATTCAGTAATAGATATTGATGTAGTAATTGATTGTGCAGGAGTATCAGAATTTGTTGATGAATTTATGAAACATGCGAAACAGCATGCAAGATATTCCTGTGTTGCATTACATAAAAAAGAAGTATCAATCCGTTTTCATGAAGTTATGAGTACACAATGTGTATTAATGGGTTCAAGAGGATATACAAGTGAAGACATCAATGAAGTAATTGATAATCTTTCGCAGAATAATTCAAAAGTAACAGAAATTATTACGCATGTATTCAAGTTAGAAGATGCAAAAGAAGCTTTTGAAATGGCATCTTCCCCAGATAAAGCAATCAAAGTTGTTTTGAATATGGAGTAATAAATTTAAATTTATGGATCAGACTGCTGGCAAACATATTTTGTCAGCAGTCTGAGAAAACTTTGATTTCAAGGGCTTTTCTTATACAAAAATTTATAGATCGCCTAATTCTAATAAACATTCAAAAGAATCTATATATCTATCACAAAGTAGCTGTATTTCTTTTTTTGGTTTACATGCATATTCATCATATACTCCAATGGTATAAAAACCTGCATTTTTTGCTGTTCTGATTGCATAGTCGGCATCTTCATAAACTATGGTATCTGTTATACTTGCTTTCATTTTCTTTAGAGCAAGATAATAAATATCCGGCTTGCTTTTTCCAGAGCCGACCTCATCGCAGCATACTATAAAAGAAAAATATTGTAACACTTCCAGACGTTTCAGTGCTAACTCTGCCAATTGTACTGGTGTAGCTGTGGCTACACACATTATTATGTTATTTTTCTGTAAATATGAAAGATATTCTTTGACATATGGTTTTAATGGTATCTCATACCTATATTTATCCCTAATTAATTGATTCATGTCAGAAATGATTTGTTCAGGGTAATCCATGATTTTTAACTCTTTTCTAAAATAGTTGGCTGATTCTGTCATAGACATTGCACTTATAACTTCATTCAAGTTTTCTGGAACTTTAATTCCCTTTTTTATTAAATAATCTTTTCCAAGATTCTTCCATACAGGCATAGAATCCATAATTGTGCCGTCCATATCAAAGATAGCATGTCTATATTTTCTCAATATTTATTCCTCCATTTATAATTTTTCAAGTTATATTGATTATACTATCAATTAGGAATATGTGAAACATCATAATACTGCCTTTCCTCTTCTATTTCGTTTTTTCTCAATGAACCATACACACTGTGAATTATAACTTATTTTAATGTAAGGCACCCTTGTCTACACAGATAATCTGACACTGGCGTTGTTGTTTATAAATAAAAAAAGCATAAAAAGTAAATACACCCAGAAAAAGCAGATAACTTGGAAAATTTGAAAAACGAGATGGAAATTTTAAATGATATTGTATCTGGAAAAAGAAATTCTTTGTTAGATGCAAAAGCTAAGTCGATGGATGAACTTAAAGAGGTAATTCATAAATATCCATCAAGATATGTAGGATTTGGCACTGTCCCCGTTGGATTGAATCAAAATTTATACCTTGATACATCTGCTTATTTTTCCACACTTATTTTGAAGATAGCTGTAAATGAAGTTCCACTAAAATGTATTTTTGGTGTAGATATGCCCTATGGAGACTTAGAGATGTCAAAGGAAGCTATTAAAAAAGTATGTAATGAATCATATATTACTAATGCTGTTTTAGGTGATAATATGGCAAAAAACCGTACCGAATTTTTTGAGTACGGTTATAATTGTGAATTTGAGTGATGGAGACAAGAGGGGGTCATTTGGTATTTATAACCCACTACTTTTACTTGATATCTGATATATAATATTTATATTTTGATATTTTAAAAGTAAATAATAGATCTAGAAATTATAATTATCTTCCAATAAATTATTAAGGTCATTGTTATTAAATACGTCTAATTCTTCATCCTTTTCTTTGCTATCTGTATCTAAATCAATAATAACACTTCTTTTTTTAGTTCTTGATAATTTTCTTTTATTCTTATCTTCTAAGGCCATCTTTATTAAAGTTATTGATTCTGTGGGAGTTTCACATCCTCCAAGAACAACTATATTATTTTTCTTATTATATGTTATATATGTACTTCTATAAACCTCAAATAATTTAGTTACTTCATAGGGATCATATCCGTCAATTTTTAAATTAATGGCTAAATAGTCACAATCGTATACATCTTGTTGGACAAATACACTATTTTTTATTGCTAAATCAATAGCGGTTTTAACATCTTTTAAACCATCATACAACTTTAAAATAAGTCCCGACCCATCTGCCGTATTTATTCTGAATGAATCTTTATTGTCAATGCTGCCATCGGCATGGATACCTACTATGTTATAGGCTAAATCTAAACTTTCAATCACTTCATTATTAATTTCTTTATACGTATTTCTTTTATTATTATCTACAAATTTGACGTCATTTATCAAATCCATTATGCTATTTATATCATTCCAACATTCTATTGTATTTTTAAATGCTAACTCATCTTCCTTTAAACTAGGTAAAATAGCTACTACATTCACTTTAGAATTTGGTAGTACTTTTTTTACTATTTGTACAAAGGTTTTTATTGCTCCAGAGCCCGTTCCTCCAGCCATAGTTGTAAGTACTACAACTACTTCTGTTAAAGGATATTTGCTTAATAATGTTCCTATAGCATTGGCATTATCTCTTATCATTTCTTTAGATTTAGTTCTATCTCTTCCCGAACCATCTGTTCCTGGATATACATACACATTTTTTCCCATATCTGCGTTTTTCAATGGCTTAATGTCAAATAAACTGCTATTTATAAATAACCCATTGTATCTTGAATTTCTACTTAATAATCCATCTACAATATTTCCGGCACCTTGACCTAATGCAACTAATAACATTTTACCTTTTTCCATAATTACGCTCCCTTATTTAAAACTAATTTTTTCATATCTCACTTTAATACTAGCTTGTATTTTCTATATTTATTATCGAAAAAAGTCAGAATAACCTTATATTTTTTTAAACTAATAATATTTTTTACTTAAGCTTACCTTCTATTTGTTCGAAAAAAGAAGGAGGGGGAGTAATTATCATGGATAATAAAGATAAATATATAGATACACAAAAAGTTGAACATAAAATTCAAAATAGAAAAAGGGGCGAAATATTATATTATTCTATGAGTCAGGTTGCTGATTTGTTGAATGAAAATATTAGCAATATAAAATACTATACAAATATATTTGATGATCTTTTAAAAATTGAAATAATAGATAAAGAATTGCGTTATACTAATGATGATATTGATAATTTAGAATTTTTAATAAAATTAAAAAATAGAGGTATGACCCTTAAAGAAATTCAAGAGTATTATAGTAAATTACCTTTAAATGATAATGAAGTTCAGCATCTAGGAAGTAATTTATTATCTGTTGAAGAACTTATTAATTCAATTAAAGAAGAGCAGCGAATTCAATTTGACAATTTTAAAATTCAGTTAAATAAAGATATACAAGATGCCAATTTATTATATGTTAAAAATATTACCTCAACAATTATTGAGGCTCAAAATAAAAGCCTTAATAAATTCAAACAGGATTTATTTGAGGAAATTAGAGAATATCTAAATTCTGAATTTGATAAAATTAATGAAATTAACCTAGATTTACATAACCAATTTATTGACAATATAACAAAATTTGTATCCAAAGAAATTGATAATAAAAATAATGAATTAAAACTTAACTTACAAAATGATTTTAATGCATTTTTTCAATCATGTTTAACTAATAGTGAACGTTTAATAAAGGAAGTTAAAAGTTTCAAAAAAGTTATAGAAAATGCTTATTATACCCAATACCAGGTAGAAATGGATAATGCTAATTCAGGATTTTTGAATAAATTACTTCAAATATTTAAATCTAAATAAAATTTGAAGAGATTAATTTTATACTCTTGTTTGAAACTGTAAAAAGGTTGCTAACAGAAAATATTTGTCTGTTAACAACCTTAGTTTTTATATAGGGCTATTACACGATTTTATTCGTTTAATGCTAACAACACATAGAATGTGTTTATATTTTTGCCTTTTACATACATAACAGCTCAATGTTTTGAAAGTAATTTTAGAACTTAATAGTTTTAGGTTCTTCTGTAAAGGAATAAATGGTAGCAGTTGCATCTTTTAGATAAAGTACTTCACAATTTCCATCATCAGCAGCATACATATTTTTAAGATTTGGATATTCATCAAGCATATGTTGTCTAGCTTCTACTCTATCATCCTGAACAGCAGTGGCTGCAATACGTATCCAAGTTTCATCTTTGCCCATAGCACACATTTCAACTTTAGGATTCTTTTTCATTTGCGCAAATACCTTTTTAACATTTCCAGTCTGAATGTAAAGATTTCCCTCAAAAATAGCTATTGTCCCAAAAGGTCGAACCCTCGGCTGGTCGTCTTCAGATGTTGCTAGGTAATAAGTACCGATATTTTTTAAATATTGATAAACTTCATTCATTTTAATTACTCCCTTCATTTATGTGATATAATCATTTTAACCCTTATGCTTAAAATAACAAGTACGATTTTTATGTAATGTAAGTATTAAATTGATACTAAATCAATTCATACCATGCCGCTATCTTTAATTCTCATCCTCAAAGGTAATCTTCATCTTTTTTAAAATATAATAGGTAAATGTTGTAGATGCTATAAAAGTTTCTTTTTCATCAGTAATATTTACATTAACTACCATAGTGTTTTTCCCGTGCTTTATCACGCTAGCTTCTGCAATAAGCTTTTCCACACCAATAGCAGCATTTAGAAAATTAATGGTCCCGTTTAAAGTTGCAACTCTATTTTCACAAAATGCAGTAGATGAAGCTCCTACCATATCTGCAAAGGTAAAAATGACACCTCCATGTACAGCATTAATGGGATTTATATGTACTTTCTTGATAAGGAGTTCCCCACAAGCGTAACCCTCCCTGATTTCAAGAATCTTTACTCCAATATCTGTTGCAAAATCACCTGGTTTATTTCTTTTCTCTATGAGCTTTTTATAATCCATTTTTTTATCCTCCTATTCTTGTACAAATATTATACAACGCCAACCTGTGCATATAAAAATTGTATCATATTTATAATAGGGGTCTCTAGTATTAGAATAAGGAGCAGATACTGATTTTGGATTTAAAAATCTTGAGTGCATTAAGATTAATAACATAAAAAATTCCATCAACTTTTGACCGTTGCTGAAATTAATTGGATAAGCTTATCCTTCCTTTATTAATGAATATATTAAATTAGGTATATTTTCAAGAGATACCTGTTTTTCTACTGCTCCAATATCATATGCTACTTTCGGCATCCCATAGACTATACTTGATTTTTCATTCTGACCAATGGTCCTTGCACCGGCTTTCCTCATGGATAGAAGACCTTTAGCTCCGTCATATCCCATGCCTGTTAGTATCATTCCTACAGCATTCCTACCAATTTCTTTTGCTACAGATTCAAATAGTAAATCTACCGAGGGACAGTGACCATTTACCCGTTCTCCAGAAAAGCATTCAACTTTATATTTGCCATCTATTTTTTTTAGCTTCATATGTTTATTTCCAGGTGCTATTAGTACACTTCCCATTTCCACTATGTCTCCAGTCTGAGCTTCCTTTACTTTTAGGGAAGTTGAATTATTATTTAACCTCTCTGAAAACATACGTGAAAATATAGGGGGAATATGCTGAACTATAACAATGCCAGGAGTATTTCTCGGAAGATATTTCAATACATTGTATATAGCCTCTGTTCCTCCTGTGGAAGCTCCAATTGCAATTATTTTTATTTTATTAATTACTTTACTACTTTTATGATTTATGATCCCTTTTGATATATTATTTAATTCTCTATTGGGTACTTTAGCTATTGAAGCTATTTTGATTTTAAGTATAAGCTCCTTTATAAATGTCTCTACACTTTTAACAGACTGAACATCAGGCTTTGTAACAAAGTCAACTGCTCCGGCCCTCATAGCTTCGAACACCGATTCACTTATTGTACTGACAACAACCGTAGGCAGAGGGTATTGTGGTATAAGCCTCCGTATAAATTCTATACCGTTCATTTTAGGCATTTCCACATCACATATCATAACGTTAGGATGAAACTCCAGTATTTTATCCCTTGCGTCAAAGGGATCAACAGCTTTTGCTACTACTTCTATGTATGGATCAGAGGAAATCCCCCTTGATAATACTTCTCTGAATACGATACTATCATCAACTACTAATACTTTTATTTTTTTCCCCGTCTGCACAATATCACCTTGTATAATGAACATATAGTAAAAATTCATTATACTTTTCCTTTCTTAGAGATTTTTACTATAATTATCATAAGACGCTGTGGATTAGTTTTATCACCTATAGCTGGACTATTTTAATTGAGGATCTAACCACTGTCTTATGCTTATCTGTTAATTAGTTAGATAACGCATGACGTTTTATATATAGCAAGGATACATTTGCATGAGATTTGTGGAACATGGCGTATAATACTATAAAGGAGTTGTTCTTATGATTTATATTGGTATAGATATAGCAAAAAACAAACATGATTGCTGTATTATAGATTCAGATGGTGTTGTTTATAATGATTCTTTACGTATATCCAATTCCCGTCAAGGCTTTGAATTACTTTATTCTTCAATACTTTCCATTCTGCCTGACAAGGATATTTCCAACGTAAAAATAGGACTTGAATCAACAGGTCATTACAGCACCGATCTCCAAAACTTTTTGTATGCTAAAGGCTTCAAGCTCTCCATTCTCAACCCTTTAGCTACAAATCTCTTCCGTAAAGCCCAGTCTCTTAGAAAAACTAAGACTGATAAAACGGATGCATTGGTTATTGCTAAAATGCTCTTTTCTGATGATACAAAATCCTATTCTCCTGTATCATACCAGATTCAAGAGCTAAAGTCATTAACCAGGCATAGATATCGCTTAATTGGATATAGGTCTAAGTTGAAAACATCTGTCAATAGATTGGTAGATATTATATTTCCCGAGCTGCCCGATCTTTTTTGGTCAATTCATCAATCTTCTTCCTATGCCCTTTTATCCATACTTCCAAGCCCAAAAGATATAGCTGGCTGCCACCTGACCAAGCTAACAAACATACTAAATACAGCTTCCAGGGGCAAGTATGGAAAAGATAAAGCTATTTCTCTAAAGGAGTCTGCTGCAAATTCTATTGGCACTAACTCAAGGTCTCTAAGTTTTGAACTCAAGCAAACCATTAGGTTAATACAGTCAGTACAACACGAGATTGATTCCTTAGAGCTTCTCATAAAAGAAATCGTTGTTGAGATCAATTCCCCACTTATTAGTATTCCAGGAATTTCATATACCCTGGCAGCTATAATATTGGCAGAAATCGGCGATATTAAAAGATTCACCACTCCCTGTAAACTCCTGGCCTTTGCCGGATTAGATCCCTCCACCTATCAATCTGGAAAGTACACTGCATCCCATACACCCATGGTCAAACGGGGTTCTGCCTACCTTAGATGGGCCATACTTATGGCTGGGAGAACTGTTTCAATGAGAGATGCCACTTTCTCTGCATATTTGTCGAAGAAACGCTCTGAAGGCAAGCACTATTATGTTGCCATGAGCCATGTTGCTAAAAAATTGATACGTATAATATTTCATCTTCTAAAGACCAATGCAACTTTTGCTCCACAAATATAAACTTATCCATAAAAATTAATATTTTTCAAAAAGCAATTTTCCATTGCTCTTTTTGTCATGCTTTCTTTTTTAAATTAAATAACTATAAAAATCTTTTAATTTTTACTTGACTTCATATAGTTAGTCTCGATTATTCTTTCATGTATACAGCAGGCATAATATATTTGTATCTTGTTTCTTCTCTATTTAAGGATTCCGAATGACCAATAAATAAATATCCACCAGGCTCGGTGATGCCATAAAACTTGTGAACCAATTCTGCTTTTGTTTTAGTATCAAAATAAATCATTACATTTCTGCAGAATATGACATGAAACTTTCGTTTAAATGGAAATACTTTATCCATAAGATTAAATTTTCTATATATGATTTCATTCTTTATCTTATCCACCAGTACACTGTTTTCATCATCATATTTCTTAAAGTAACTAAGTCTCCAAGTGGACGGAAGTAAAGCTATATCTTCATTACAGTATATTCCTTTTATCGCAGTATCAAGTACTTTACTGGAAATATCAGTGGCTAAAACTTTAGTATCCCAACACATTTTCTCTTTGCCGAAGAATTCATCTATAATCATAGCAAGAGTGTAAGGCTCCTCGCCTGTGGAACAGCCTGCACTCCATATTCTTAAATCTTTATGCTTTTCTATTTTATTTAGATGTGGTAGAATTTTATCTCTGAAGTAATAAAAATGTTCAGCTTCCCTCATAAAGAAGGTATGGTTAGTAGTAATCTTATTAATCAAGGTAACTATCGAATTACCGGTTTTATCTGATATAATATAATCATAATACTCAGAGAAACTATTAAAATTGTTCTGTATAAGTACATTATGAAACCTACCCTCTACAAGAGCCTGTTTTTCTTCTTTTAAATGAATACCATAATTAGTTTTTATGTAGTCTGCGAGTTTTTTGAATTCTTTTTTCGTAATTGCAACCATGGATCTTACCTACCTTTTGATAATTAAGATAGCTTTTTAGCTCATCTTTTTTAAGTACACTAATATTTGCCAAATTCTTTATCGCTTAATGCAATTATGGATTTTGTAATTGCAGCTTCTTCATATGTGTCATTGGTTGGAGTTGAGTTACTATTCTTCTTTTCAGCCATTTTCTCAAGCATTCTTAATACTTCTGGATTTAATTTATCTAAGTTATCGTAAGATTTAACACTTTGTTTTAGGCTAAACCTACTTACCATTTTTTTAAGGAGTGCGGCTTGGCTGGAGAGTTCTTCACTTGCTGCAGCACTTTCTTCAGAAGTAGTTGAATCAGTTTGTACCACCTGTGATATTTGTATAATTCCCTGGTTAATCTGTCCTATACCCGTAGCCTGCTCATTTGAGGCAACAGCAATATCATCTACAAGATTGGCTACTTTTTCAACATCATTTACTATTTCATTAAGAGCATTAGCTGTATCTTTTGCAATTTTTGTACCATCTTCAACCTTCTTTATGGAATTCTCAATCATATCAGTTGTCTCCTTGGCAGCATTTGCTGAACGTGCAGCAAGGTTTCTTACTTCCTCGGCCACAACTGCAAACCCTTTACCATGTTGACCCACTCTTGCAGCCTCCACAGCGGCGTTAAGTGCAAGGATATTAGTCTGAAATGCAATCTCATCAATTACTTTAATGATCCTTGAAATGTTACCAGAAGCATCATTTATTTCTTCCATGGCCTTTAGCATTTCCTTCATCTGTTCATTGCCCTGCACTGCATTTGATTTAGCATCTTTAGTCAGTTCATTGACTTGATTAGCATTTTCAGCATTTAGTTTTGTTTGTGAAGATATCTCCTCAAGGGAAGCGGTTAGTTCTTCAATTGAACTTGCCTGCTCTGTTGCACCTTGTGAAAGAGCCATACTTGAATCAGATACCTGTTTTGAACTTGAGGCCACATGTTCTGCAGCATTATTTATATTTGTTAGTACCTCATTATTTTTTTCAACCATTTCAGATAATTTTTTACCAAGCAGGTCATTTTCTGATTTAATATCAACATTAAAGGTTAAATCACCTGCAGCTATCCTTTCAGCAGCTAAAGCATGTCCTTGAATATTGGCTATAATTCTTCTAAATGATTCTGCAAGACTACCTATTTCATCTTTAGTATTTACTTCAACATTTATATTGATGTCACCAACAGCAAGCTTGTTTGCAGCCTCAACCATCTTATTTACTGGTCTACTTATAATGTGGGATATGAAAATTCCAAGACCAATTGCCAGTAAAAATCCAATTATAACAGATATAATAATTGTTTTCGCAGATGAAATATGGATATTATCAAAATTTTTAAAAGTATCATCTGCTGATTTTTTATTTATATCTACAAGTTGGTTTAATAAATCTTTTGCAGCAGAAAATGATGCTCCATTAGTTATAAAAGCTTGCTGAACCATTTTCTGATAGATATCATCTGATTTGTTAACATCAAACTCTTTAACCAAACTAATATAAGCAGCATCATCACTTTCCCATTTATCCCAGGATAAGACGAATTTATCCCAAACAAGTTTTTCTTCTGGTGTTTGTGGCAATGTTTCAAATACATTTCTGGCATCATCAGCTCGTTTAAACGCAGCTATAATTTCATCGTACTGAGATTGTCTTTCTTTTCCAACTAATTCTTTTGTCAGTAATGCATTTTCTGCACTATCAACGTCTGTTTGTGCTTGACCCATTATCATTAAATTTTCAATACTAGGAAACCTGTTATCTATAATTTCATTCCCTGAGGTATTCATAGAATTCATACCATTGTAGCCCACAATTCCTATAATTGCAGCAACTACAGCAACAAGTACAAAACCTATCAAAAGTTTTACAGCAACCTTTAAATTATAAAACCATTTCATTCTTTAATTTCTCCTTTAAATATCTAGTATTTACCAAACTCTTTGTCACTTAATGTTATTTTAAGCTTGGATGCAGCGGCTTCATCACTAGCTGCATTTGAACTACTAGTACTAAATCTATTTTTTTCAGCTAAACCTTCTAACATTTTAAGTACCTCTGGATTTAACTCATCAAAATTACTTATAAGAGAACCACCTTTTTTAAGTTCAAACCTACTAACCATGTTCTTGAGTATTTCTGCTTGATTAGATAACTCTTCACTTGCTGCTGCACATTCTTCAGAGGTTGTGGAGTTAGCTTGAACAACCTGCGATACTTGTATAATACCTTGATTAACCTGTGAAATTCCCGAAGCCTGTTCACTAGAAGCGATTGCAATTTCACCAACAAGTGTAGTGGCTTTCGAAATAGCTTCAACAATACTATTTAAGGCTTCTGCTGTTTCATCAGCAATTTTTGTACCATGTTCTACTTTCTTAATAGATCCTTCTATAAGTACCGTTGTCTCTTTGGCTGCATTAGCACTTCTTGCAGCAAGATTTCTTACTTCTTCTGCAACTACAGTAAAACCCTTACCGTATTGTCCTGCTCTTGCAGCTTCAACGGCAGCATTTAATGAAAGTATATTGGTCTGAAATGCGATTTCATCAATGACTTTAATAATCTTTGATATATTACTGGAAGCCTCATTAATTTCATCCATGGCTTTTAGCATTTCACGCATTTGGTGATCACCATGGACTGCATCACTTTTAGCTGTCAATGCAAGCTTATTAGCTTCATCTGCATTTTCAGCATTTTGTTTTGTCTGTGCAGCAATTTCTTGTATAGAAGCAGTAAGTTCTTCAATAGAGCTAGCCTGCTCTGTGGATCCCTGTGATAGTCCCTGACTTGAATGTGAGACCTGACTTGCCCCGGAAGCTACCTGCTGTGCTGAATTATTAATATCATTCAATACTTAATTGAATACCTTAAGTGTAGAGTTAACATCCTCTTTCATCCTGGCATATTCTCCTTTATAGTCGCCATCCATACTCACTGTAAGGTTACTTTCAGCCATCTTCCTCAGTACGGTTGAGGATTCACTTATAGGTTTAACAACTGCGTCAATGGTCTTATTAAAGCCTTGAATAATTTCTCTGTATCCACCTAAAAATTTGTTTGAATCACCTCTAACACTTAAATCACCATTCATTGAAGCATTGGTTACATGACCAACTTCATTTATAAGTCCCTTAATTTCCTCCAACATATTAACCATTGAAGGCAATATTTGATCTTTTTCTGATCTTTTTCCGATCTTCTTAAGCTCCTCCAGTCTGCTTGTATCACCTTTACCAACACGAACCATAGCATCTTGTATACTTAATAACCTTGTATTTACCATATTTATAGAATCAGATAATTCCTTGAACATTCCATTATACTGTCCTGTCATTGTTAAAGTAAGATCATTTACTGACATCTTACCTAATACCTCTTTAGCCTCATCTAATGGAGTAACGACAATATCAAGAGTATTATTTATTCCCTGAACAATTTCTTTATAACCTCCCTTAAATTTTTGTACGTCTCCACGAATATGAATATTTCCTTCAACTCCAGCTTTAGTGATCATATTTACTTCAAAAATTAAATCCTTTATAATAACTGTAATTGTGTTAAAATACTTTATTAAATCACCGATTTCGTCTTGTGTAGGGGTCTCGTCATTAATATTAACATCACCTTCAACAATTCTGTCTGCCATTTTAACCATTCTTTTAATTGGATTACTTATAAGTTTAGCTATAAAAATTCCAAGGGCTGTGGTTGCGACCATATTAATAATTACTGTAATAATGATTATAGTTGTGGACGTATTAGCTGCAGCCGTATAGTTGTCCATACTTTTTTGCGCCTGACTTAACTGGAGTTGAAGGCTGCTTATATTTATAACTCCAATTAGTCCTACCACTCCTGCAGTGAAAGCTGCAAGAATAAATCCTGATAATATTTTTGTAGAAATTCTTAAGTTATAAAACCACTTCATAATTATATATCTCCTTTACTTGATTTACTTATAATGCCTCATTTAAATTTTTAAGTTCATCTTCCTCAATCAACTTTTCACAATCCAAAATAAGTTTTACGCCATTTCCTATTTTGCCTATTCCTTTTATATATCTATTTTGCAGATCTTTATTTACTATAGGTGGTGGGACGATATCCTGTTCTGGAATTGCCACAACTTCTGAAATGCTATCCACAATAAGACCAATTGATATGTCTTTAATATCAACTACTATTACACAAGTCCTATGGTGGTATTTTTTTAATTCTTTCTTAAAACGTAGTTTTACGTCCATTACTGGAATTATTTTGCCTCTTAAATTGATAATTCCTCTTACGTGCTCTGGAAGCTCTGGGATTTGAGTTATAGGCTGTAGGCCAATAACTTCTGTCACATATCTAATTTCCATACCGTAGTCTTCTTCTCCTAATGAGAATGTCAGGAACTTACCTTTCTGTGTGTCTTCCTGGAACTCTAAAGTTTCCTCCATTATTTTCATATCCTTTCTTTTTTCTAATAATTGATTAAATCTGATATATCTAGTATCAGACTGATACCTCCATCACCTAGCAAAGTACAACCGGCTAGCCCCCTTATTTTTTTAAAGTTTCTAAAATAGTTAGGCAAGGCTTTTACAACTACTTGGTTTTCACCTAAAAGTTCATCAGCAAATATGCAAATACTTTTACTTTCATTTTCAACCATCAATATTATTCCATCAGAAATATTGATTATTTCTGTTTCTACCCTATATATTTCATGCAGCCTTAAAATAGGGTAACATTGCTTTCTAATTAAAATCATTTCATTACCATCAGTATCTTTAATGATATCACTTGATTTAGCTTTAAAGGATTCTTTAATATTCGTAATTGGCACTGTATATCTAGATTGACCAACCTTCATGGTCATACCATTTATTATGGCAAGAGTAAGTGGTATTTTTAGGGTTATTATGGTTTCTTCACCGTACGTACTGTCTACTGAAATAATTCCACCAATGGCGCCTATATTTTTAGTTACAACATCCATACCCACTCCTCTTCCTGAAAATTCTGTTATTCTCTCCTTTGTTGAGAAGCCTGGCAAGAATATATATGAATATATTTCCTTATCTGTAAGTTCATCTTCCGGTCTGTTGATAAGTCCATTTTCTTTTGCTTTTTTAAGTATTTTTTCTTTATTTAGTCCTCTACCATCATCTTTAACAATTATTAATACATCTCCACCTGCATTTTTCGCCTCTAAAGTTACTGTTCCAACATTAGGCTTTCCCACTGATGCTCTCTCTTTGGCAACTTCTATTCCATGATCAATAGAGTTTCTAATAATATGTATTAGTGGATCGGATATGTGGTCTATAATGTTTTTATCAACCTCAGTTTCTTGACCTATTATTTTCAATTCAACTTCTTTATTTAGTTTTTTACACATATCACGAACTACCCTATTCATTTTTTGGAATGTGGTGGACAGTGGAACCATCCTTATGGACATAACGATATCTTGAAGTTCATTTGTAATTTTCTGAAGTTGTCTAGAGGCCTTATGGAAACTGTTCAAATTTAACCCTGTTAGATCAGGATTTTCAATTACCATTGCCTCTGAAATAACTAGCTCACCAATAAGATCCATAAGTTTATCTAATTTTGAAACATTAACACTAATAATATTTTGGTGGGAAGAAAATTGCTGAGTATTTTCTTTATTTTTACTAACTGTAGCTTGTTTGTTTTTTTCAGGAAAAGAGTGGTCTAAAATTATTTGTTTTATTTTCTTAAATTCATTAAGCTCTTCATGATCTTCTAGTTGGGTTAACTGCAAATCTTTTAGAAATACGGTGCCCATCAAAATGGAATGTATTTTATCAAAGGTATTATCTGATTTAAAGTATATTTTAAAACCTTCTTTTCTAATGATTTCAACACTATTGTTGCCATCATCAACATCATCAGGTACATAATGAACTTCATCGGCTATATCTTTTATAGTGTTAACAACAGTAAATGCATGTATGTCTTCCATTTCACAGTCTTCTTCGAAATAAATTACTGCTTTATAGGCATTTTTTTTAGAGGAATTAAGCATATCCTTATTTATATCATATTTTTCAGGAATATCTATTACATCACATTGTAACTCATCTGACATAACCTTTGATATTAGGTTATTTTGTTTTAATTCAGATAAAAAATTTTTTATCTGGGACATAAGCTCAGAAGCATCCCCATCAGGCTTTTTCTTACTTGTAATTTTATCTACTTCTGTTTTAATAAAATCAACGCCTTTTAAAACCATGTTTGTAAGCTTTAAGTAATCAATATTTTTTGGCTTTTCCTCACGTATAAAATAGAACATATCCTCCATGGCATGGGAAAGAGAGGATATGTTTTCAAAAAGCATCATTGCGGAAGAACCTTTTATGGTATGCATTATCCTAAAAATTTCATTGATTGCATTTTCAGTGTAACAGCTTGATTTTTCACTTTCTATTGCAGATTGTTCAAGTTGCTCAATAAGTTGGGTAGTTTCAAAGATGAACATATCAAGCATTGGTTCTTGACTAAAAATTTCCGACAACGGGTTCACCTCTTTTTGTGTAAACTGATTTTTATTAAACAGCTAAAATTTTTGTTAATGTTTTTATTACAAGTTCATTTTTGAAAGGCTTAACTATAAAGGACTTAGCACCTAATACTATGGATTTTCGTACAGTGGCTTCTTGTCCCATTGCTGAAATCATAACTACTTTAGATTTTGGATCTATATTCTTTATTTCTTTTAAAGTTTCTATACCATTCATTTTAGGCATGGTAATATCCAGAGTTACAAGATCTGGTTTTAATTCTTTATATTTTTCTATACCTACTGCTCCATTTTCAGCTTCACCAATTACTTCAAATCCATTTTTTTCAAGAATTGATTTTAAAGCTAGCCTCATAAAAGCTGCATCATCAACTATAAGTACCTTTTTCATTAATACTTCACCTCTCCTAACTTAATTTAAATCAAAAATGGTAGGCAGTATAGCAGCTGCCCACCATTAACAAACTAATTTAATAAATAAATTGTTAAACTGGAAAAATACTTGGCAACCTGACTATCATGGCAAAAAACTGCTTTAGACTCATGGCTTTGCGTCTCCACCTTTCAATGGATTTGCTATTTGCAAATACTAACTATTAAATTTTAATCATTGACCTGAACAATTAAACTAGGAAAATAACCTAATAAGCAAATTGTATTTATATTTTATAACACTATATTTGTGAAACCAAGGTAACTAATGTTAAGTTTACGCTATTAATGTAAACTTTAGTATATACTACTAGAATAGGTTCAAATTAAAGCTCCACTACTATATTTTTACCCCATTATACATTTTATCACATGAAATTCACTTTATTATGTCATACAAAAGTTATAATTTTCAAGTATTATTTTAGTATAAAAAATTTAAAAATTTAGTTAAAAAGAGTGTTTGGATGATAATTTTATACAAGTAAATTTTAGGAGGGTTTTTTATGTGGATAATTATAGCAACTACAGCATATTTTTGTATTATGTTAGCAATTTTGAAACTTTGTAAAGCTGCTTCTATAGCAGATAAACAACACGAAAAAATGTACAGCAAGGCTATAAAGGAAGTTGCTGAAAATCGTTGAAGCTTATGAATATGAACAGGAGTTAAAGTAACAATAAAAAATAAGTTGGGATTAGCATATAGCAAAAATTTTGCAGTAAAATTAAACACCAGGGATTATCCATCCCCGGTGTGGTGAAAAAGACAATGGCTATATTCAGAAAGTAAATAGAAAACATAAAAACTTTTAATGCAAGGAAAGTTTTACACAAACATAGGATATGTAAGATTAGGTTTATTATACTGGAAATATGTAGATTAGATATAAAATAAGTATCCCAAATGAATGGATGCTCATTTTTTTATTTCAAGAAGTTAACGAAATATTGTGGATAATGTGTATAACCTGTGGATAAGTTGTTGATAACTAAGGAGTATATTAATGTTTTTATTTAAAAAAGTCAGAGTAGAGTTGAAATGTTGATGTTAAGATAGCAATGGTTAAGGCTAACTCCTAGCTGTGATAAGAATTAGCCTTTTGTGAGCATGGACATGTGGATGACTATTTTTAGATTTTATCATTTTTATCATGGATGTCTAATTCAGAGTCTTTATTTTCTATCTTTTTTTTAGCAATGTTAATGGATTCTTGTTTAGTATTAGTAGTTTTAGAATTATCGATACCTAACATCTTCCATATTGCAGAATCAGGGTTGCCAATAATATTTGAGCTGCTCATTATAATCGCCTCCTTTTAGTACAATATTCAATGTAAATATGTTATCATATATTATCTTAAAAGTGGCATAAATCCTGTTAGTTTATTTACTTTTTTCTTATTCCCATAAATGGCAATTCCAAAATAATTGTGGTCTTGCTCCGATGTGGCTGCTGCTTTTGCAATATATTCGCTGTATATATTACAACTTTGTGCAACATCAGAAAAGTCAACAACCATTAAATCGCCAAATTCAGATTTATATAAACGTTCTCGCAAATTTTTCAGAATTTCCTTATCTCCGCGCAGTATTGTAACAGGTATCGAAATAATTCCCAAATGGGTGTAATTTGAAGCGTCCATTACATCGTCCCCTACCTGTTCAGGTATATGTTTTCCGAGGGTTACACCTAAGATAGCGGAAGTGTTGGCTATGACACCAATTGGCAGTTGTGAATCTATAATCATAACGCATTTTATATTAGAATCATTCATTTTAAAGTCCTCCTTTTGTCTTAATAGTAATTCTGTTTTCAGAAATAAACGGTCCCGCTAATGTAAGTAGAATTCCCAGTACAGCAAGCAATACCGGTGATTTCCTCTGTAATACAATGACTGAAGTAACCACTCCGTACAAACACTCATTTATGCAAATCTTTAAATATGTTCATATACTGTTTAGGTGTTAGTCCAATAAATTTCTTAAAAAAATTTGAAAAATGGCTCTGGTCAGTAAAGCCTGTTTGAAATGCCACGTCAATTGGCAATACGCCCTGCTCCAAAAGCTTTTTTGCCTTATCAATTCGTATCGTTTCCAAATAACTGTATGGCGAAATCCCCTTTTGTTTGGTAAAGGAGCGTAATAAATAATACTTGCTTAGTCCAGTCAGATTGCTTAAATCGTCTAATGTGATATTCTTCATGTAGTTTTGTTCTAAAAACTCACAGACGGCTTTCGCTTCTGTGCTCTGCTCAGCTTTTGGTGATGTTATGTCCTGTTCTGTGTATTCTTCGATTAGCTGATCCAAAAGAAAAAAAAATATTTCTTCTTTTCTAAAATCCTTTTCCTCTTGCATGATCATCAAATGCAGTTCCTTTAGCAGTGAAACTAATTCACTGTGAAAAACAACCTGTGGTGTAAAATAGGGTGAATAGTCTCTGCCCATTATTTCAAAAACAACTTTGCTCATAATCTCCGGTTGAATATTGATACAGCGATAATCCAGCGTTTTACCATCAATTTGCTCACATGTATGATTATCTCGTGGATTAAACAGTAATAGATCTCCAGGCGCTATAGTATATTCTTTATTTTTACAGGATAGATAGCGTTGGCCGTTTTCAATAAATCCAATCACATAATACTTATGAAAGTGGTTGGGGAATTTTTGCATGATCCCTTGAAAATGATAAGCTTCCATCATTAAATCTGTATCGAATTTCACAGTTCTTATTTCTTTTTCCAAGAATTCACCCTCTTTCCTAATTATCTGATAATCAGTGTATCACAGATTGTCGTATCATTCTTGTATGATATTGCTCTGTGAATTCTCCATGCCCATAAGTAATATTTTTATATACATTATGTATCCGCTGGTTGTCTATTCTATTGTCTTTTTGCAAGATTTGGGGTAATTGAATACATTCTACCCTAAAATTTTACCTTTGGCTCCAGGGTTAAATGGGGCTGTCAATGTGGAAAATCGTAAATAAAAATTAAACTGTATGTGTATATGTTAAAGGGCAGGCACTGTTAAGACGGTATCATTTTGTTCATAAATAGTTAATAAATATAACATTAAATTGTAACAAATACCATATATAATAATAAGTGTCCTAAGGAAATAGCCTTAGAGGAAATAAAGAATAATGCTGTTAATATTATTATCTTCAAAATAAATTGTAAAAATAGGCACTAGTTATTTAGGTGCTTATTTTTTATTGTGTGTGGATATAAAATAGTTGTTTATATTCATCAAGTGATTCTTAGGTTCAGGTGGAGTTTGCTTATGAGAACTGCTTTTCTCCAGCTGAACCTTAGAAGAACTTATCCAGGCGCGTAGCACTACTTATTCCCCCACTTTGATAGAAGATGGGGGTGTTAGCAATGGTAGCGATCGGATAAAACTTTTTAAAATATAACTAATGTATATACAAGAGTATGTACATTAGTTATAATATGTGTTAGTATATATTATATGTTGCTGTTATTGCAATGCAATTGGTAACAATCTCCAAAGTTTAAATCTTTATCACATACATTGTGACCTATTAGAGAAATAAGTACCTGAAATAATAAAGTGGTACTTATTTCTCCATGTACAAAAGTATTTAAAATATATATAGTTTTAGAGGTACTTGATTAAGTTCAGGTGCCTTTTGATATGTGTAAATATTTATTTAACCTGTACAAAATAATATAGTAACAATTGATATATATAATACACAATAAGACATGTATAATATTATAATATCCCCTGGGCATTGAGGATACATAAGGCTGTGTCTGTGGTTGCAGGGCACATTAAATATAGATGCAACCATTATTCTAAATCTAATTAAAAATAAACTTTTTACATATAAAGCAGACATCCTTTATTCAGGGTGCCTCTTTTTTATATTGTTCACAAATAGTTATCATATATGACATTGATTGGTAACAAATACCGTATATAATAAATAGTGTAAATAGCTTAAAGTTAGTTTCCCATGACGTATAAATTTAAGCTAGTGTCTGTGGTTGCAGGGCACTTTAAATTTAAATGCAACTATCATAAGTTATATATTTACTGAACCCTTAAAATAATACTGGAAATAAGTACTTAGCACTGTGGGGTGCTTATTTTATAAAATAATAAAATCTGTTCACAAATAGTTAATCATTATGCCATTAAGCTGTAACAAATACTACTTATAATTATAATTACATTTAGTGGACAAGTACCAATGTTGAATAAGTAGTTTATAAAGTATGCCCCCTAAGTATAAATGTAAACTGGTGTCTGTAGTTGCAGGACACTTAAAACTTAAATGTAACTACCACAAGATAGTATAAGTTTAGATTCCTTAAAATAATATTATCATAAAGAAAGCACTCGTCATCTAGGGTGCTTATTTTTATATTTTTTAACATACGTATAATGATATCATAACAATTAGTGAATATAATAGAGTTCAAATATCGGCCATAATAATATTAAAGGCAATACTTATAATTAAATATAAATTATTGATTGCATCTATAATTATACTCATCAACTAGAAAACTCTTTACACACAAAGTACCAACACTGTTTTGGTACTATTTTTTTATTTTGTGGAGTTAATGGAATGTTGTTGATAATTTAATATGCAAAACTGGTATTTTAAGGTATCAAACTTTTAAACCTTGTATATACTATGTATATACAAGAAAGTAAAGGTGTGATAATATTGAATAAAGAGAGTAATAAAGGAGTGAGATATGTGGCAACCGCAACTGTACGTAAGTGGGGAAATAGTTTAGCTTTACGCATTCCTCAAGAGATTTCTGAATTATTGAAATATAAAGATGGGGTTAATGTAGAGATGTACGTAAATGATAAGGAACAAGAATTGGTTTTACGAACAGTATTTCCTGATGCGAATGATCAAGTAGCGTTAAGAGAACATTTTTTATCACTGCGAGCAAAATGTAAGCCAGAAATGGAGACACATAAAGAAATTTTTGAAGAACCCAAAGGGGATGAAATAATTTAATGGGTATTACAGGCAACATAGAGCGTGGCAGCGTTATATGGTTAAATATGCACCCCACAAAAGGGCATGAACAAAATGGATGGAGAGCAGCAATTGTATTATCAGATGGGTTGATTGATCCCAATAATTCAACCTTCGCTATAGTTGTTCCAGTAACAACACAAGTGAAGGAATATCCTTTTGAGGTTGAAGTACCATTTGGAATTGACACGACAAATCCAAGAGTTCCATTTAAAGAATTAAGTGGAGTTGTGTTAACTGACCGATTTAAATCACTCGATATTAGTGCAAGAGATGCTGTTGTAATTGGTAAAGTATCTGAAGAGTCCTATTTTTATAAAACTATAATTACTAATGTAAGATCTATTTTAGCATAAGTAAGATAAAAGAAAAAATATTATTTATATGTCAGATTTTGAAAATGTTGTGACAGAACAGTAATTTATGATGCAGTAATGGAATATTAGATTATTGGATAATTGCTTTGAAATAATGGTAACCTACTAAAAAGAATTACTATATGAGGTGATAAATTTGAGGAAATCACTTTTTACGTTTCTTTCAAAATATTATAAAGAAGAAGCTGCTATAATATAAATGAAATCATAATATTCTTATTAGTGTACTATTCAAAGCACAATTGTGCTTTTTTATCTTTACTTTACTAATGGTAAAACTTTTGCTGGTATCTCAAGCCTCAAAATGAGTTTGGAAAATTATATCAGTATCAAGAAGACATAGGATCTCAAGATTAACTATATTTACTTGGATAAAAAATTCTAAAGATAAGAATGAGATCAAAGTTAAGTCTGGTAGAAAAGCTTTAGTTGGGAGAGAAAAAGAACTTGAAAATGAGTAACAGCTATGTTATTAGATCTCTATTACGAATATTTCTTGTATAAAGATAGTATTTTTGGTAAAGCTATTTTTGAGGTGATAACAATGTTTAAATTATTTACAGGAATTATTCTTGGAATTGGAATGACAATTTTGGGTATTTATGGGTTAGCTACCAAATCTATTTTAGGTATAATACTATAAGCAGGGTACTTTCCCTGTTTATTTTGACTTAGGTAGAGATGTTTTTAATTATAAACTTGCAAATACTATAGTACTTAAAAGTATAGTATAAATGCACACAAAAGCCCTAGGCAATTCCAGGGCTTTTGTAGAGTGAGACAATTAAGTGGCATACAATATATAAAAAGTGAAATAATTAAAGTGTAGGATATATAATGATAAAGTTTTATATTTATTATCCACTCCCTTACACTAAATCAAGTGATTCTAAGGTTCAGGTGGAGTTTGCTGTAGGGACTGCTTATCTCCATCTGAACCTTAGAAGAACTTATCCAGGCGCATAGCAGTGCTTATCTCCCACTTTGAAGAAGATGGGAGTATTAGCAATGGTAGCGTTCGGATAAAAAATGTGGAGGGTGATTTTTTTGAGGTATCATAGTAAAATAAAATCTTTACTTTTATCTATTGTAAATGCTATTGAGAGTAATGTAATGATTTCAATACTCAATCTAGGATTAAGGAAGAAATAATAAATAATATATTAATCCATATGTGGTATAAATTTGAAACCTAATTTCCTTTTAAAACAGGAGGAGGTTCTGGAAAATTTGATAAACCCAGTAGAAATCAAGGGTTGTGTGGATTTTGTACCCTTAAAACACATAGGGGTAGGGGGTATATAAAGAGCTGATCAATATATAAGAGATGAATATTTCTTAAGGTCGAGGTGAATATATAAATATGAAAATATTTAATATAAGGAGTATATTATGACAAGAAAAATTATAGAAATAATTCTTAGGAGTGTTTCTACTTATATTATTCTATTAACCTTGGGAAGAATAATTGGAAGAAAATTGATATCAAGAATAACATTTTATGATTTTATAGTTGGAGTTGCACTTGGGTCTATTGCAGTAAGAATAGCACTAGGTTCACAAGAATCACCATTTTTAGCCGCAATTTCAGTAATTGTCATTACTATATTAGTTGTTATTACAGATTATTTAAGTATTAAAAGTTTTAAATTTAGAACTTTAATAGATGGAAGACCTGTGATATTAATAAGTAATGGAAAAGTATTGGATTATAATTTAAAAAAAATGAAAATTGCAATAAATGAACTAATGATGCAGTTAAGAGAAAAAGATATATTTAATATAGAAGATGTAGAATTTGCAGTTATAGAAAATGATGGAGAACTAACTGTACTTCCTAAAACAAATAAGCAACCAATAACAGCTGGTGATTTAAATATTTCAATAAGCTATACTGGTTTGATGAGTGATATAATTATCGATGGCAAAATAATGTATGATAATTTAAAATTAACTAATCATGATGAGCAATGGATTGGAGAACAGCTCAAGACTCATAATATTTGTGATGTGAAGGAAGTTTTTTATGCTGGTGTAAATGCTGCAGGAATTTTATATGTTTCAACAAAAACAAAGAAATAAATTAAAAAAGAATTTAGATTATCTGGCTAAATGATCTGTTAAATAGACTATTTACACTTAATTATTTCAGAATATTTTTATTTTATGCATTTATAATTATACAAGCCAAAAAACAATGAAAACCTAGTAGGATAATCTACTAGAGTGTTTTTTATTTTTTGTAAAATACTAGGCGAAGGGTTTAATCATAAAAAAGAGAGCTTCAAGCCCTCAAATTTTCTTCCACGTATCATAGAATCAGTCAGTCTTTTTTGGGACAAACTGTTTTGCCACTTCTTTTCTAACTTTCTCGTCATTAGTTATTTCGTAAATATAAAATAACCTGAGTTCGAAAAAATAAACTACAATTTTGTATAAATATAGATATAGAAAATGCAAAAAATAATTTAACTACAAATGAAGAAATTATTTAACATTTATTCACATTTAAAGCAATATTGTGATTAAGCTAAATGAAGATGTTTGTCCAATTTCAAGGAAGGTTTTTTAGGAAGAAAACTATATGCTGCTAGTCCAGAAACTATATTTACCATAAAGTTGGTAAGGCTTCTATGACGGCTATGCTCTATTTGACATACATTCTTCAAATGATCGTTTACGTTCTCTATAACAGCTCTTTTCCTAAGAATAATTTTGTCTTCCATACACATTAACTTGTTTTTCATATTCCTTTTTAGTTTTGTTATGAGCTGTACCCCCTTGGAATACAGTATATCTGATATTTTCTTGGACAAATAACCTTTGTCCCCAAATAATTTTCCGTAGAGTTCTTTTGAGAGTTGTTCTATAACCTCTATATTCCTGTCATCCACATTCCCAGGTGTCAGATAGAAAGAAAGAATTTCACCCTTGTCATTTATGACAAGATGAAGTTTGAAGCCATAAAATCATCCTGTTGAACTCTTTCCCCTTTCTGCAATTCCCTTGAAAACCTTGTGGGAATGGATTCTCCTGTTATGGCATACATCTAAAGTGGTGGAATCAATGAAAGAAATTCCTGTACACTTGCCAATTCTAAATTTTCTCATGTATAATAGTAGTGGAAGCAATGTTTCCTGCATTAGTTCTACAAACCTGTTATAGCTTACAAGCTCAGGGAAATAGGGTCTTAGAACAGTTGATACATACTTTATATAATAGGCTTTGAAATTTCTGTAGGCTGATAAGTGAAAGTATATGATTATTGTCATGACTTCACTAAGCGATAAGTTTCTACTTTTTATTATTGAAAAATGACTACAGTTGTTTTCCTCTATAAAATGGCTCCGGCAGTATTCTTCAAAAGCTATACAATAGTTATCAACATCGTAAAATACTTCAAATAATAAATTTTGCATAAAATCCCATCCTTTTGTTTTGTTTTTTCTCTGTATTTATATAATAAAACATTTTGATGGGATTTTTTATATCTATAAATACTTTTTTTATTTTCGAACTCAGGTTATATTAGTATGTTCAAAGTCGTTATAATAGCATAGTTCAGCTATTTCAACATAAGGTGTTCTTGGAAGTTTAGATGCTATAAACCCAATTGTAGATAAGTCATCTAAAAAGGGCTTTAGCTTTTCAGGCGAATTGATTTGATTCAAAAATTTAATTGGATATTTAAGTTTTATAGGCTGACCTGTATCATTTGATAAAGATTCAAGATGCTTAATCATGTTTAAAGTTGAGCCAATATATGTAAAAAGTGGGTAAGAGTTATCCATAAACGCCCCCGTTTTAGGATTTTGTAGACCAATATAAAACTCAAATTCCTCTTTTTTGCTAGTGAATTTCGGAACTTTTATTAAACCTTCTTTAGTCTCTAACTGCTTATGTATTTGATTCAATTTAGAAAATGCTGTTATGTAATGTCCCTTATCGAGATAATAAGCACATCCAAGCATTTTAAATTCAAATTGCCCCATATAGTAGCCTTCAGCTTGAAGTTTGCTGTTTAAACGAAATATTTCTGAAATTGATGTAACACTTCTATAAATAAAACTTCCTAAACAAATTAAAATTATCATTACAAATATAGATATTATTATAATTAAACGTTTTTTTTTCATTATATTTAACTATCCTCACTTTTTCTTATTATTAATTATTTCTCGAATATAATCTAAACTTTCTTCAGCCCAATAAATGTGAGATTCAACATCATGAAAACCTCTACTAAGTGCTATTTTCCAATAATAAACTTCATCCTCTCTATCAAACATTTGTAGATATTCTCCAAGTTTATTTTCAACTGATTTAAGGTTTTCATAATCTCTTTTATACTTTTTTAATCTTTCTTGAAGCTGAAAAAATAATTTTTCAAAACCTACATTTGAGGATAAAAAAACTCTCGATAAAAAAGCATTACGGTTATCCTCGTCTATTTCATCAGGGACATTAGTAAGCCATTCTTTCAGATAGGATAACCCTTGTTCAGTAATGCTATATATACGCTTAGATGGACCCTTATCACTTGGTTTTACTACAGAAACTATGTAACCTTTTTCCTCTAATGTTTTTAATTCACGATAAATTTGACTTGTTTGAGCTGACCAAAAAAAGTTAATAGAATCATCGAAAATCTTTTTCAAATCATAACCAGTCATAGAAGCATAATTTAGCAAACCTAATAGGGTGTATGATAATGACATGAAATCACTCCTTAAACTATTATACATTTACTATAGCATAAGTAGAATAGATAATCAATTTTGAAACAAATAACGTTTTAAGCATTTATAAAAAGACTGAATTTACTCATTTATGCTAATTACTCATTATTCGTAAAATGTGAAAAGTTCTATTAAAAAATAATAGATTAAGAAAAATGTAAATGAATTGAGATTTAGCTCCTGTTCTAAATTATATATAAAGTTACGCTATCCAATCTTATTTGTAAAAAATTAAACCCTATACTAGATAGTAAATAACCATACTTAATGAACAAATCTCATCGGAGTTATTTTTATAAGCGTGAACACTGTCTGCCTTAAACTGTATTGAATTACCTGTTGTTACAACAAAATCTTTACCTTTTATACTGATATTAAGCTTGCCAGAAAATACAGTAATGAATTCCTGTGTACCTTGTTGGTGAGCTTCAGTAGATAGATAACCTTTAGGGTCAATCTCAAGGGAATACATTTCAAATCGTCTTGTGCCATCAAAAGGAAATACAGGAAATATCCTAATCTTGCCCTTATCCTCAATAAGTGGCTGTACTTGAGACTTATCTATGACTTCAAAGTCATCCTCCGGCATGTTCATAAGTTCCTTTTAAAAAAGTCTTGCAAATCTATTAAAATACGTCTAATAAATGTTGTTTCGAATGAGGGGCAAATATAGAAACATAAGACTTAATGTCATTTAAATGGCTACGAATAACATCGTCACCAATTCCACCAGGTGTATAAACAAAGAACAGTACATTTTTTGTATCGTTTGTAATACGAGTTCGATAATCTGGTCCATTTAAAATGCTTGATATGGCTCCTTTTCCGTCTGACAACATCATATCATCTTTAGTAAGCGATTGTTGCTTTTTTGATATACTTACAAAACTTTCATTTCCTTGTGCCAAATTCAATTTGATAGGAAGTTCTAGTTTATCGAGATCATGACCTGCTGTCAGAAGTAGGTTTTTTACTTCGGCAATAAACATAGCTTCAACTAATGCAGCAACATTTGGAAAAGAATTAGATTTTAAAATAATTGATTCCAGCTGTAGTTGAACGTGATAAGTTTTTTTAAACTTTTTATAATAATTTGTATAAAAACAAACAGGTTCAGATCTAATGAATTCTTTTCGATTAAAATTCTTATATTTACTTAGCAGCTGATTTTTTACTAAAATTTTAGTTTTGTTAAACTCTGAATTTGTTTGGGGATTTCTAACATCCTTCATTATAAGGATTCCAAATTTAGCATTAGAATAAACTTCCTTTAAATTTTTTGATATGATCAACAATTTATATCACTCCTATGGGTTTTATTGAGAATTTATAATCTTTATTTTATAATATTAACATACATAAAGTGGTTTCTGTAGTTCCACTTAATCTAACTTATTATAGAACCACTTTAATTAGGGGATGATAAAATAATGTGGTTGACTATTGATAAAAATATTAATACCTCTCTTATAAGACAAGTTTATGAGCAGATTAGAGCAATGATATTGGAAGGAAAATTATCTGCAGGTGATAAGCTTCCATCAACTAGATGGCTTTCTGAAAATTTAAAGATATCCAGAAATGTTATATTGGAAGCTTACGCTCAACTTACTGCGGAAGGATATATTGAAAGTAGGCGAGGTTCAGGTACAATTGTAGCAGAAGATCTCTATTTTAAAAGATGTGAAAGAAACTTAGAAAAAAGCCCACATAATTCTGTTTATACAAGAGTCGAAAATGACCTTATTGATTTTCGTTCAGGGATACCTGCGCTTGATATGTTTCCTCAAAAAGAATGGGGAAATTTGTTTAATAAGGTATGCAGCCATATGCCTTATTCATATTTCAGATACTGCCAACCTGGAGGAATTATGGAATTAAGACAAGCGCTTTCAGAATATTTGTTTAGGACTAGAGGTATATGTTGTAGAGCAGAACAAATAATGATTGTTTCTGGTTCTACACAGGGATTATCCCTAATATCAAAATTATTGTATAGGCCTAATGTGGAAGTTGTTGTAGAGGATCCTATACATTATGGCTTATTGAATGTTATTTCATCTTACGGATATTTAATAAATCCTATTCCTGTCGATAGTAAAGGTATACGTACAAACATAATTGAAACAAAAAATGATGTTGGATTTGTCTATGTGACACCATCTCATCAATTTCCTCTAGGTAGTATACTACCTATTCAAAGGCGTATTAAACTTATTAGATTTGCTGAAAAAAAGAATTGTTATATTGTTGAAGACGATTATGATAGTGAATTCCGTTATGAAGGTCATCCAATAAGTTCTTTTTATGAACTAGATCCAAATAGGGTAATATATGTTGGTTCTTTCAGTAAAATTTTAGCACCAGCACTTAGGCTTGGTTATATGATATTACCTGATTTATTAATAGATAAATATTTAAAGTTAAAAATGTATACAGATGTACATACTGAATCCATATCACAACTTGTGCTTGCACAGTTTATCAATGATGGGAAACTTGAGAAACATATTTGGAAAATGAAAAAAAAATATTATAATAAACGTCAAGCATTAATAAATAATTTAAGAATTAATTTTTTTGATGAATATGTGATAAAAGGTCATGCTGCCGGATTGCATTTAGTTGCAGAATTTCAAAACATTCTTTTTACAGAAGAAATATTGAAAAAAATCACACAACAAAAAGTAAAAGTATACCCGGTTGAGAAGTATGCAATTCATAAAGGTAGACATAGGAATAAGATTATTCTAGGTTATGGACATCTTAGTATTGATGAGATAACAGAAGGTATACGACGAATTAAGAAAGTAATACAAAATACTATCATATAGAAAGCTAATGAAAATTCTGTTAAAAATTAATATCGTGTGTATGTCAAAGGCACTTAGTTAAATCTAGGTGTCTTTTGCTATTACTATGGTAAATATTCATTTAACCTGTACGAAATAATATTGTAACAATTGATGTGTATAATACATAATAAAGTATATATAATATATCCCTAGGCGTTGAGGCTGTGTCTGTGGTTGCAGGGCACTATAAATTTAAATGCAACTATCATATTTCATATATTTACTGTACCCTTTAATATAAAATAATATTGAAAATGAGCACTTAGTGTCATTGGGTGCTTATTTTTGTTAAAAAAAGTATAATTATTTGAATATTGTGGATAATGTGTATAACTTGTGGATAATTTGTAGAAATAGAGCATATAATAATAAGTTAAAAAGTTTAAAGCAGAAAATTTTGATATAGAAGATAATGACTGACTCAGAGATTTTAGAAATATGATGCATTTAATGAAGTACGATTTTTAGTTTTAAAATAAATATAGTTTTGAACTACTAAAATCTAAACTATTTAGAATTATTAAATATTTACATTTTAAATTGAGGGTAACTTATAAGACCATTAATACTCTAAATCATAGTTAGGATTTAGAGCATTTTTTATATATTTATTTTGTAACAGTAAAATTTCAAGATATAGCAGGAATTTAAGTTAATTTACTGTGAAAAATTATGCGAACTCAGTAAAATAAATTGTTATTTGAAAATTGAATAATATGGTGTATTATGTAATTAGTGATAGTCAATAATAAAAATAGCAAAGTGAATTATAGCGAACAAAAAGGAGCGATAATTATGCAGGGATATTTTGCGATTATAACTATAATCTTACTTGTGATAATGATTTTATGTCGTGTTTTTCTATTACGTAAAATGGGTATTAAAGTTATAAAATTTGGTGAGATAGACAAAAAAGATTTCATTATTATCCCATTTGTTTTGGTGTTTTTTTATCTTGTGTTTGCAAGTGCCCTGAACTTGCTGGAAGTAGGAACAGAATTGTTTAACAATGAGATTGTTGGCTGGATTGGTGTGGTGTTATGTATGATAGGACTCTTATTATTTCTGTTAAGCCTGATTTTCTTTGGAAAAAGCTTTAGAGTCGGGATAGATGAAGAAAAACCAGGTGCTCTAATAACAACAGGTATTTTTGCAATTAGTCGCAATCCTATTTACGTTGCTTTTGGGTCTATACTGTTTGGAATATTTCTAATTTTCCCAAACTGGATATTATTGTTGTACTTAATTGCAGGTTTCTGGCTTTTTAATCGCCAAGTTCTTCGTGAAGAGGATTCTTTGAAAAAGATTTATGGCAAAGAATACGTGGAATACTGTAAAAAAGTCCGTAGATACCTTTAATGTAAAAGAAAGAATCCTGTATTAATTGGTATTTTGCTTATTTTATGATTAACATCAAAAAATGAATAAATATTTTGAACACCGTATTATTCAAAAGAATTTTATAGTGTTTTATAAAATACCAGGGATTTGAACATCCCCGGCACAAGAATTTATTATGAGAAGTAGAAATTAAAATGGAAATTAAAATAATACTTTAATAAATAGTGTGTCCAAAATAGGATTTATTATACGGGGAATTTAATATGGATTAATTGAAATTTCAAGCAGAATTAAACACCGGGGATTATCCATCCCCGGTATAAAGAGAAATAAACAATATATAAGCATAGTATCTAGTTTACACACAAGGTTAGATATTATTAATCTAATATATTGATATAACCTTATAAAAATATGATGTGCAGAATTTTAATTAATATGTTGGGAATTTAAGGGGTGATGAAATATAAGCTTGAGGAATATGCAAAACAACATAATTTAAAAATGATTTAGTTTACAAAACAAATATATTCTGATACAACTTTGTTCTGAACGATACAAGTTTATTATAAATACGGAGGAATAAAGAGTGAATGAAATAATACTTTTAGTAGATGATGAAAAGACCATTTTAGATGTACTAACCTATGCACTAAAAAAAGAAGGATATTTAGTAGAAAGAGCTTATGATGGTGAGGAAGCACTCGATAAAGTAGATATTTTTAATCCACATGTAGTAATATTAGATTTAATGCTCCCTGTAATAAATGGATACGATGTTTGTAAGAAATTAGAAGACAAAAATATTGGAATCATCATGCTTACAGCAAAAGAAGATATTGTGGACAAGATACTTGGACTTGAACTGGGAGCGGATGATTATATAACAAAACCGTTTGATATGAGAGAACTTCTTGCAAGAGTTAAGTCCCTTGTAAGGAGACTTAATAAAACTACTGATGAAAAAAAGGACAGCAGCGTCATAAATATAAATGATCTCAATATCAATAAAAAAAAGAGAACTGTAAGTATAAAAAATATTCCAATAGAGTTTACACCTATGGAATTTGATCTGTTGTATTTACTCTCTTCAAATCCGGGTGTAGTATACTCACGTGAGCAGCTTTTAAACATGATATGGAACATGAATTATGTTGGAGGAACGCGAACTGTAGATACACACATTCAAAGGATAAGAAAAAAGTTGGGCAATAATTATCAAGATTTAATACAAACTGTGTATGGTATTGGATATAAAGGGGTTGACGAATTACTTGAAAGTGGGAATTAAATTTAGACTCATATCTTTTACAGCTTCACTTTTATTGATTGTCATATTATTTTTAAGCTTTTTAGTGCTCAATGGAATAAAAAGTTACCAGAGTAAAGAAATCGAATCCATTTTATTTAAACAAAAGGATATGTTTGAAGAATACTTTGGTGAACGCATGAGTTTGAATAAGGATAGTAATTATGGAAGCCTAGCTAGAGGCAGTATTTTTAATAAGGCATGGCTAAGAACTATACCTGCAAATATATATAATACAAAAGGTGAGCTCCTTTCAGGATTTAAAACAGATGCAAAGGTAAATGAAAATGATAAGAAAAAAGTCATGATAGGCTATGCCATTAGAGGTAAAGTATCTTATAGGGAAATTAACCATGTTATATACTTTTATTCACCAATCAAGTATAGAAACAATATATCAGCAATTTTGGAACTGGAGTATTCAATTAAAGAAAAAAATTTATTTTACAGTAATATAAAAAAATTGTTTTATGGTACAGGTCTTTTGACGCTGGTGCTTGGTATAGTTGTGGGAATCTTTTATTTTTCTAGGCTGACTGGAGATATATATATAATGAAAAATTCAGTAGAAAGTATTCAAAAGGGTGAATTTAGTAAAGTAGATAAAGTTAATCGAAATGATGAATTGGGAGAATTGAGTAGTGGTCTGGTATTTATGAGTAATACCATAGAAAAAAATATTGAGGACCTTAAAGTTGAAAGGGATTCTTTAAGTGTAGCCGTAGATAAATTAAAAAGGATGGATAAGCAGCAAAAAGAGTTTATAGGAAATGTGACCCATGAATTTAAGACTCCAATCACCAGCATAAAGGCCTATTCAGATGTGATTGGAATGTATATGGATGATTTAAATTTAATTGAAGAAGGTACTTTAAGTATATCAAAAGAATGTGATAGACTTTCAAGTATGGTGGACAATGTATTAAAATTATCTGCTCTTGAGGAGTATGATTTTGAAATTAAAAAAAATGAAGTAAATTTAAAAAAAGTATTTAATGAAATATGTAAAGGAATGAATGCAAAGATTAAAAAAAACAACTTGATTTTAAAATGTGATGTCCAAAATATTGATATTACATTAGATGAAAAGAGCTTAAAGCATATTATTATCAATTTAATTGATAATGCTATAAAATATAATAAGCAAAATGGCAGTATAAATATTGAATGTTATAAAAATGATAAAGATAAGATAACTATAAGTGTCTCAGATACTGGAATAGGTATGAGTGAAGAAGTACTTCCTAAAATTTTTCAACCATTTTACAGAGCCGACAAGCATAGAAGTCGTGAAGCAGGAGGAGCAGGAATAGGATTAGCTTTAGTTAAAAAACTAGTTGAAAAACAAGGAGGAACTATAAAGGTAAGCTCCAAATTAAATGAAGGTACTACTTTTTACATTGAATTTTCTGCATAAAGTTTACAAGATTGTGACATCTGTTTATAATTTCGTGAACAAGTTTTGATAATATGAATTTATCAAGAAAAAGGAGGAAAGTTCAATGGTGAGTAAAAAAATCTTGTTTCTAGTTTTAGTTGTAGGAATAGCAGGAGGTATAAGTACATTTGAATTAACTCAGCATACTCTTGCTAAATCTACTCGGGATATAAAGGTAATGGAATATAAACCTTCTGCTAAAGTTAATGAAAATGGATATCAAATTGACAAGTATCAAAATATTGAGAGTGTTGCGTGGATAAATGAAAATGAAGTGTTGACCTTAACTAGAAAAAGTGAATTTAAAAATGCCGATTCCATTAGAACTATAAGATATTGCAGTATATATAATTTAAATACAAAAAGCTCTAAAGATTTTAAGAATGTAGATATAGATGAATTTTTAGGGGTATCACCAGATAAGAAATATGTTCTTTATGCAGAAGCGAGAAACATTCCCAAAATCGAAAGTCAAGAGTGGAAAGATGCTCTTGCTTCAGGAGACTTACTTCACAAAAATGTAAAATTATTAAATTTGTCTACGGGTGAAATTACAGATATAAATACAGAAAAGTTAAACAGTGATGCTCAGTTTATATGGGTAAGTAATAACAAAATTTTAGGAAATTATTTTACTCACTGGACAGTAATGGATACAACTGGAAGGGTATATGTTGATGGAAGTTACAATGCCGAAAAATACGATAATGCATGGATATCTGGTGTAGATGATATCAAGGATTTGGGAAGCAGCGTAGAAGGTAAATTTTATTATACACAAAATAAGAATGGAGAAGAGGGTGTGAAAGTATGCTCCATGGATGTCAAGACTAAAGAGATAAAAGATATTTATGCCAATAAATACTCTTTGCATGCAGATAAAAAGGGAAAGACAATTATAATGGATAACTACAATAACAATGGTGATGCAGTTGATGGAGTTTATGTAAATAGAACTTTTGGAGCACTTGTTATGAATGAATCTGGCAAGGTACTTCAAGATATTGAATTACCTAAAGGTAGAATAACCTCGGGATCACTTACCTCTGACTATGTACTATCACCTGATGGAAGTAAAGCTGTTTATGTTGAGAGAAATATGGATAAGAATAATCAGACAAGTTTAAACAACAATAACCTTGATGTAGATATTAAAGTTATAGATACTAAAACAGGAGATACAAAGGAAATAGTAAAAGCATCTAATTTGAAAGATAAAAATGAAGAAAATAATTATATTACAATTAAAATTAAAGATAAAGATGGCAATATAAAAGAAAAGAAAGTCACAAGAGAGCCTTGTATCTCAAACATTTCGTGGGATAGTACAAGTACTTCAATATCATTTACTTATGGAAGTTCCATTGATAGTTTTAATAAAAATAACATAAATACTTATATTGTTACCTTTGATAGATAATTTCTAATTCATATATGAAAAAGGTTTGATTTATAGAAACAGTAAAACGGTTATTATTGATTTTGGAAAATGGAGGTTATATGAATGAGTATTGAAAGTAGAAAACTTTTAAGCCATATAGATGAAACAGTGAATTGTAAGGTTGAAATACCTGGAACTGAACAGTTTTATATACGTTCACGTGAAAAAAAACGAGAGTATAGGATATTTATTGCAAAGCCTGATGTGGAATCACCACCTTCAGGTTATCCAGTTATCTATCTACTAGATGCAAATTCTGTATTTGGAACTATGGTTGAAGCAGTGCGTATACAATCCAGAAAACCTAGGAGAACAGGTGTTGTTCCAGCTGTTATTGTAGGAGTAGGCTATAGGGGGGATACTATTTTTAATATTGAACGACATTATGATTATACTCTTTCCGTTCCAGTTTCCGAACTTCCGCCAAGTCCAGATGGCAAGACATGGCCACAACAGGGCGGAGCGAATGCCTTTATAAATTTTGTTGAATCAGAATTAAAACCGATGATAGAGAGTAAAATTAAAATTGATCGCAACAGGCAAACATTATTCGGTCATTCTTTAGGAGGAATTTTTGTATTACATATGCTGTTTACAAAACCAGATACATTTCAAACATATGTAGCAGGTAGTCCATCTATTCACTGGAACAAGAAACCCATACTAGAAGAAGAGCAAAAGTTTTTGATGAGTATTAAAAGTAAAGAATTAAGTTGTAATATTAATATAATGATTGCTGTTGGAGAATTAGAAAAAGAACAGGTCATTCCTATGAACTATAATGCAAGGGAGCTTTCTAGACGATTATCTGTATATCAAAATAAAGGACTTAGGGTGCAATTTCATGAGTTTGAAGGTGAAAACCATGTGTCTGTTTTGCCAGTGCTGATCAACAGGGCTCTGCGCTTCGCATTAAGTTCTGTCATTCCATAAAATTAGGAATATGCTGATTTTCAGTGCTGTAAAATTTCCCCTCAATTCTTAATGGCATTATATTTTCTTGCTTACTCTTAGCATAGATAGTTAGAAGTATTATTTCTTTATGTTCTGTAACTTTAAATTGATGCTGCATTTTTTTCATCCCCAAATAAAGTGTCTATTGAAAATACTTTTCCATCCTCAACATCCTTAAGTCCTTTAGCTATGCCATAGTTTACATCAACACTATCTATATCTCCTAGTGATTTTAATATTTCCTTTTAACGGTATGCGTCACATAAAAAGGTGGATAGAAAATATTATTATCAGATTTAAGTTCCATTTAGCTTTTAAAAAGGCATCATAAACAAGCTGTGCATTTTTATGCTTACCAGCTGAATATCCTATTGTTTCTCTGTTATGTAGATTAATAAGAACACATATGTAGTTCCACTTTCCTGTAATATTAACATAAGTTAAATCACTTACCACTACATCTACACTCTCTTTGTTTCCCAATTTTCTGTTAACTATATTGTCCACTTTATCATTATTACAACTGGATTTGGGTACCTTAAATGGTTTAATAGCATATGTTGATAGTGGAAATTACTAAAATTTAAATATAAGAATATAAAAAAGAGCATTTGATGATAGAATTGATTTATTTTATTCGTAATAGTAGGTGTAGGGGTCCTTCGGAAAGGAGAAAATTTTGCATGGATGAAGAAATTTACTTATTAATAAAGAATAGAAATGAAAAGGGCATGGAGTTACTTATTAATGAATATGCATCGTTAATAAAAGCTATAGTAAAGAAACATTTATATAACCTTTCACAATATCATGAAGAATGTATTAATGATATATACCTTGGAATATGGAATAACATAACCAGATTTAATAGAGAAAAGAATATTTTAAAAAATTGGATAGCTGCAATATCAAAGTATAAGGCTATTGACTATAAGAGAAAGTATTTAAAAACCCTTGAATATATAGATATATCCGAAGTAGATATAGAAAGTGATTTTACCATAGAAAAAGAAGTTTTAAAGAAGGAATTAGAGTATGAAATAGAGGAGATTCTTAAAAATCTTAGTATATTGGACAAGCAACTTTTTACTAAGCTTTTTTTGAAAGGACAATCCATAAAGGAAGTTAGTGAGGAGTTTAATATTAAACCATCTGTAATATATAATAGAGTTTCTAGAGGAAAAAGCAAATTTGGAATGGAAGGGTACTAAGCTTACTTTAAATGAGTTTTTTACTGACAATTCACGAATTATTGTTAACCTCAATATTAATAAGAAAGTAAATGAGACCTATAAGAACCGTCTTAAGTTAATACCTGATGTTTATATTAATGATAAAAAGGTTGAGAGAAATTCTAATTATGTTGGAGTTAGGGTTGCAGAAATAGATGAAAATAAGGAAGAAAGTAATGTAACTCTTGAGGTGGAAGGGAAGGATTTACCCTTGAATAATAAGGAGAATGTAAAGTTAGTCTTTTCTACTTTAGCTAAGGAATGCGGTGTTAGTGATTCAGATTTTACTTATAGTTTTGTTTATGATTTAAGCAGTTATAAAAATGCTTCTAAAGTGATTAAGGTAGATAAAAATATCATAATAGGTGAAAATGAACTTACTTTAGGTAATATTACTATTACACCAGATAGAGTGCTTATTTCAGGTTATTCAAAGGGATTTAGTGTATGGGAAAATAACAAAGATGTAAATTATTATTATGATGTTGTTGATGAAAATGGTGATTCAGTTCCGTTAAAGGAGGAAATAGGAAAAGGAGCATATTTTTATAGAAATGGTGAGGTCATAAATACTTTAAAGATTATTCCTTATACTTTTAATAAGATAAATACAAATACTACTGTTAATTGTGGTGAGGATAGAATAAAATATATTATTGAAGATAAGATTATTACAGTCAATCTAAAATAAAGCATTTAACAATATTTTGTAATTCCTATATAATTAAATTAATAAATGAAATAAGTGATTTTAGTCAATAGTGGAGTAGCAGAGTTCTAAATTAAGAGCTACCATACCACAAATATAAAATTTGGAGGTATGGATATGTAGGAAGAATTTCAAGAGTTTATTGATAAGAGGTTTAATGATATTTCATTTGACTTAAATAAGAAAGATGAAAATTATAAAAAATTAGAGAGTACATTGCTGGAGGTACAGGATAAGTTTATAATTAAGGCTGAGGAAGATTTACAAGAGCTATTTATCCGAAGGCTACCATTGCTAATACACCCATCTTCTTCAAAGTGGGGGATAAGCACTCCTACACCCCTGGATAAGTTCTTCTAAGGTTCAGATGGAGAAAGGTATTCCTTACAAGCAAACTCCACCTGAGACTAAGAATCACTTGATAGAGTATGGAGATAGTGGTTTTTATGCTAATTAATTTATTTATATTAGGTGGTGCAAGATAAATATGAAAATTCGAAACCAAAAGACACATTTAACAGTGATTATTTTAGTAACAATAGACCAAGCTATTAAAATAGTAATTAGTAACAATTTTTTTAATAAAACATTTTCCATATTGCCTCCCTTGCTGTACTTTGATCCTATATTCAATAGGAACTATTCATGGCTTAATTCTATGTTACAATTAGGTATTGGTAAATGGATACATGTTTCAGCAGTAGCAATTATGGGTGTATTAATATATCTGTTTTATCAATATCTAAATAAGGCATTTGGAACTAATGAAATTATTAATATTATGTATGCTTTTATATTTTCTGGTGCTATGTGTTCATTAATTGATAAGATTTTTTGGAACGGTAGTTTAGATTACATATTATTAAATGGCTTTTTTACATTTGACTTAAAAGATGTATATATTAGTATTTTTATTGGGTTACTAATCTTAGTATCGCTCTTAAAAAACAAAATTTTAAACCAAATTGATAATAATTTAGTAAAAAATTTTACTAAATATATTCTACAAAAATTATAAGCATAAGTTATATCATTGAAAGATGTCGCCTGAGCCTGGTGGGGCCTTGGCGGCAGGATATTTTTCTTAGAAATATTTAAATTTCCAATGACCGCTGCAAAACGATCATCGACGCTGGCATGGTACATCGTCTTCGCTCCGCCATAGCTCTCTCCTGCTACAACAAGACGTTTGGGATCTACATCAGAACGGTCAAGCAACATGTCTGTAACCGCTCTCCAGCATGCCGCAAGTTCTTCTCCATTAAAGAATTTGTATGTTGCATCAGGTGCATAAAATCTTCCGCATGGATCCCATGGACCATCAAGTATTAAACAGTTGTATCCCCGGTCAAGTGCCGATTGTGTGTACATAAAATAATGGTCTTCTGCATGCGTTTCTGCACCGTTGTGTAAGTAAATGGTCGGTCTTGGCTTACCACTGTTATCATGTTTAAAGAAGCAGCCCGGAAACTTATGACCTTTGTAATCTACTGTCACCCACTCATGCGGTATAAGTTCAGACTTTGCATCAATTCCTCTTCTGAAGCATGATGTTGATTTAAAATAAATGGTGTCATGATCTTTTTCGCCAGGTGCCACACCACAAAAAGCCGCCCTATAATAGCTATATGCTCTCAAGAATGCATCGCCCGCGCTTACCCGATGTCCTTTTTCTAGACAACCTTCAGCTAATGCTTCAATTTTCTCTGCTTCTTTTACAAATTCAGCCTTCCAGCTAGTATCGTCTTTGGGATCGATACGACGGGCAACGTTGAATAGTTCGCCAAATGCACCGCCGCGTTCCCCGCAATTAGACATAAAATATTGAAACATGAAATCCATGTCTGCCTGAGCGAAGAATATTTTGTGCTTTAAACGCTCTGTTAATTTCATTTCATCTAGATTTTTATTCATTTTATTACATCTCTTTAAATTATTTTAGATACGGTACGTATCGTATCTAAAATATATGATATAATATATTTATAAAAAAGGCAATAGCAAAAAACAAATTTGGGATGAGGAATGAAAATAATTATGAATAATAAAAAAGATGAAACCTATAATAGCTTTGGCCAATTTATTGATGAGGAGCCTGCTACAAATACACGCCGCCGAGGTGAAATACTTGAGAATGTTATTCTTCAAGCTGCCTGGGATGAACTTAATGAGGTTGGCTATGCCCATCTGACTATGGAGGGAGTTGCAGCACGGGCAAAAACAAATAAACCGGCTGTGTATCGTCGCTGGCAAAAAAAACATAAGCTTGTTATGGCAGCGCTTCTCAAATTTGCACCTAAACCTGACAATGATATTCCGAATACAGGGAATCTACGCAACGATTTAGTGATTCTGCTTGACAAAGTAATGCAACTTTTGCAAGAAATTGGATCCGAGACAATTCATGGTCTTATGGCAGACTACTTGGGAAAAGAATTGTTTTCTTCTCCGCAGAAAAAGAGTTCCATATCAAAAGAAAAATGGAACACAGACATGATGATCATCCTTAAAAATGCGGAGAGCCGGGGTGAAATCCTCTTAAAAAAAATTAATCAACGTGTAGTTTCACTGCCTATTGATTTACTCCAGCACAAATTTCTTATAATTCATGAACCTATATCTGATGAAACAATAGCTGACATTGTGGATGATATTTTCTTACCACTTATTCGTGGACTACAATAAAATATCTCGCTCTCTAAAAACACATAAAACAAAGGTATCGAGACCTATACTTGCTCTTGATACCATTGAAGGGCAAAAAATCAGGGGTCAAATACCCCAAAAGGCTTATGCCATGTGGTTTAACTGCATGGCATCTTTTACTACCTAAAATTTTGGTGAAGGCGAACCGTATGAAGTTTCATACACAATTTCTCGTAGTAATATTAATAATAAACAAAAGCTCGATAAATTGATGGTCTCAACAGATATATCTAATGGAAGCTTTTATATTGCAGCAGTATTAGATAAGTCACGGAGAAATATACTTGAATAGTTTATCTGAATGCTATCATTGCTAACACCCCCGTCTTTTTCAAAGCTATACATTGCACATAGGTTTGGAAATTAATTGGTAAGTAACGTATACAGAACCAAAACATACATTTGAACATTTATACTAATAAAATGAAAGGGGCTGTTGTTTTTTATTTTTAATAGATATTTATAGAAAATTAAATGAAACAGAATAAGTGTAAATGAAAAATAAATAAATTGAAAGGAAGAATGAAAATATGTCCTCGTCAGATAGCGTCAATGCTAGTTATAGCGCTAAAATTTATTAAATATAGCTTTAAAATAGTGTCCTTTTACATGGCATTGACGTACCTTTTATAATAGTATAATATGGTATTGAGTAAAATTATAAAAATTAATATCGTGTGTATGTCAAAGGCACTTAGTTAATTCTAGGTGCCTTTTGTTAAATTGAGGACTAGGAGTTCTCGAAAGAGAAGTATAGATATAAAAAAGCAGACAGGTAGGTGGGGCGAAATTTAATATGTTCCAAGGAGCAGTTACAAAGAGGCGGCATAGGTTGATTGAGAATATAGTTAACAGGGATATGTGGATTAGTACCGTGAATTAGTATTGATGTGTTTATTTAATAGTAACGGTTTATTCATAAAAGTAATATAATAATTGCAGTAAGTAATTGTTATATTAAGGAAGGTAGACTATGTTATCTAGTACTGAATTTATACGACAATCCTTGGGATTACATCTTTTTTTTGCAAGGATTATGAAAGAACATTCATTTTTTTTGGAAGTAAGTTTTACACAGAAGAACTCAGATCTTATACTTAAAGCAGATACGCTTAGGATGGAGTTTGATGGACTTTTAGCAGATACAATAGCTCTTTCTAATGGTGTTGTTAGCTGTAGTGTATTACAGTCTGGTGAAGTAATAACCCCATTTACTTTAAAAGCTGAAATGGCTTCAGCATATTTTACAGGAATAAACATTTTGACTGATTTGACGAAGACAGAAGCAGCATTGATGTGTAATGACTTAATGATAGTTAACCCCATACTTGAACAAAGGGTATTCATGCTTAATCAAAGAGCTATGGAGCTGATTTCAACTTTAGTACAGTTTAAGTCCAGGATATTATCAGCAGTTATATCATGTAAGATATTCACAAGTAATTATCCTTTACTTATAGACCACATTTTAAGAGAAGCAAAGTTTTATCATAAGTTGATTCAAAAACTTCAAAATTGTGAAAATATGAATTTGGAAATGGAGGCTTATAAGCAAGAAGCTTTCTGGAACAGAATTATGGCCGAACATTCAAAATTTATTCGTGGACTTCTAGATCCAACCGAAAATGAACTTATAAATACGGCAAATAATTTTGGAAATGAGTTTGATAAATTGACAAAAGAAGCGAAAGAAGCTATGGAAAAGACAATGCCAATTTCAAAAGTAACAGATGACAGCCTTAAAGCAACTATAGAAATTAGTAAATTTAAAGCACAAGGTACACAAGGATTGGTAAATTGTGAAATCAAGTCCATAATAATACCGTTATTGGGTGATCATGTCTTACGAGAAGCAAATCACTATTTACGGTTATTAAAAATATTTAAGAAAGCAAAAGTATAATAAAATATTGTTGTAACAAAAATATTAGGAATTAAAGTGGAATTAAACAGGAATTAAAATGGAATTAGATTGGAATTAAAATATTGTGAAAGTGTAATATAATTATATTGTGAGAACATCAGGGACTACACTGGTAGTAACTCATATACAAATTTCTCCCTTAAAATATACCTCTGGCTCCAGGGTTAAATGGGGCCTTGCTTTTATTTAAAGGAAATAGTACTATGTATTAGGATAATATTAAAGAGGATGTATGGGGGAAAATATGGACATTTCTTTTAAAGAAGCATGTAATATTATAAACAGTAATAAAATAGAGAGGATACTTTGCATAGAAGATTCTAAGGAAGAAGATTGGGGGAAACCCAAAAGTAAAGGGGTAGCAGAATCAAGAATTGCGCTTTTTGAATGTGGACGTGATGTTGGTGTAAAGTCTATTGCTCCAATAGTTGCGATAACGGAAGATGGAGTTTTGGAGATTAGTTCTAAGAATAAAGAATTGATTTTTAATTTTAATAACGGTATGAAATATAGAATTGTTCTTTCTTAATTACACAGGTTTGGCTATAGCCTTTAATATAGCTGCCAATGCGGGAAACCGCGAATAAAAATTAATATCGTGTATATGTCAAAGGCACTTAGTTAAATCTAGGTGTCTTTTGATATGTGTAAATATTTATTTAACCTGTACAAAATAATACCATAACAATTGATGGATATAATACATAACGAAGTATACATACTATCCTCTGGGCATTGAGGATACATAAAGCTGTGTCCATGGTTGCAGGGCACATTAAATATAGATGCAACCACAACCCTAAATCCAATAAATGAACTCTTTATACACAAAGCAGGCGTCCTTTACTCAGGGTGCTTATTTTTTTATTTCAAGAAGTTAATGGAACATTGTGAATAACCCGTGGATTAATAGGAAGTGAGGTGGTATTAATGAAACTAACATTAAAGCAGAAAATATTTGTGGATGAATACTTAGTGGACCTTAATGCCACTAGAGCCTATAAGATAGCTTATCCTAGGTGTAAAAAAGATGAAACAGCAGCACAAGCAGGAAATAGATTGTTGAGAAATGTCAAGGTTAAAGATTATATAGATAAAAGGATGAATGACAGAGAAAAAAGGACTAAAATAACCCAGGATTTTGTGCTTAAAGAACTTTATTCTATAGTATCTGCTAACGGTACTGATTTCGCTAAAGTGGTTGAAAAGTCTTATATGAAACCTATATATGATGGCAAAGGTAAAAAATAGATTGAAAAGAAATATTTTACAGTGATATTGTTCTTGTATCTACTGATGAATTGCCAGAAGATAAGAAGAAGGCTATATCTGCTATTAAACAGACTAAGTTTGGAATATCAATAGATATGTGTGTAAGTTTGCATGTTGTAAAAAAGAATCGTGATATAGTAGACGAATACGCAAAAAAAATTCTTGGAATGGTGGATACTATTTGTTTTTATCGTTTTTATAAGTGTAACTATAATAACTCTGTTTCAATGATGTTGCTAGATTATCTTTATTAGAAAGAATAAAAACTTATGTCGATTATATAAGATTTATTTTGTGAAGGAAGGCATATAGTTGATTTAATCTTAATATTATGCTAAAATTAGCCTATAATTTTTAATTTATAAATCATAATTTAATTATATATGTAAGTTTTCTAGGGTTCCGCAGTTTGTAACTGGCAGGTCCGAGAGAAAACACACAGTTGACTGTGTACACGGAAGGATAAAAGCCTGGGAGATATTTAATAATATTTCTATGGCTTTTTTATTTTGTATTATTTAGGAGGATAAGGTGATGGGTGGTTTCAGTTATAAAGATATTTATATTGAAGATGGGAGAAGGGTACTGGAAGTTAACATACTTCCAGAAAAGTATTGTAACTTTGACTGCATATTTTGTCCTATTGGAAGGTCGGAAAATAAGGTGGATACTCAAAAGTCGTTTGATGAAATGGATAGTTCATTAAAAGAACTGGAAAACATGATAGAAAATACAAAAGCAGAATTAATCTTTATTAACTCAAAAGGAGAAGCCTTAATAAACGATAAAATTGGTGATATTATTGATCTTATCAAAGGCAAAGGGTTACCTGTAAGACTGCTTTCTAATGGATATTTACTAAGTAAAGATGAATATATAAAAATTGCTAATAAATTTGATGAGGTTGTTGGAGAGATAAAAGTAATAACAGAAGAAGATTTTCAAAAAATCCAAAGACCGATTGAAGGGTATACGTTAGTAGAATATATTTCAGACAAGGTTTCCTTTAATAAACAATACAAAGGTAAATTTATATTTGAAATTACTATCCTTAAGGGCTATAACGATAATGAAGAATCAATTCAAAAGATAAAAAATATTATTAAAGAAATATCTCCTAACAAGATAATTATTGCAAGAATGGAAGATGAAAGATTTAAGAAAAAACTTGGTATAACTAATGAAAGATTTGAGGAAATTTCAAACGCATTACTAAATACTTGGTAATGTTAATACAATAATATTCTTAACTTACGTTGTAAGCGGAAAATTTTGCGTCACAAAGACTTATTAACTTAAGTCTTTTTATTTTGCCTTGAATATAAAATATGGTAATATTAAATCATGAGGAGTAAATTAAAAGGATAAATAAATTATGGATTTTAAAACAAGAACAAAAAAATTAAAATCAGACATACCTGCAGTATTTATAGCATTGAAGAAGAAGGAGACTCCAATAATAGCGAAGGTTTTCGCAGGAATTACTATCGGATATGCACTGTCACCTATTGACTTTATACCTGATTTTATTCCTATACTTGGATTATTAGACGATCTTATTATATTACCCGTGCTTATAGCAATTACAATAAAATTTATACCTAAACGAATACTTAAACAGTGCAGAGATGAATCAGAGAACTTATGGAAAAATGGGAAACCGAAAAAGTGGTATTTTGCGATTTCAATTATATTAATATGGATATTGTTAATATTTCTAATAATTAAATTAGTTATTTTGTGATTTTTAAAATTGAAATATTAAGAGTTTTGGAGAAATCCAGAGCTCTTTTTTAATACGAAAAATCAAGGAGGCTACAGATGAACAAACATATATTTAACAGCATAGTGTCAGGGGTAGGAGGTGTATGTACTTACATATTTGGTGGGTGGGATACTCCTATAGTAGTCTTATTTTGGTTCATGGGAATTGACTATGCCACAGGGCTTTTAAGTGCAGCAGTACAAAATAAATTGAATTCCAAAGTAAGGTATAAAGGTATAGCAAAAAAAGCATCTATATTAGTAGTGCTTATAGTAGCAGTGTTTTTAGACAAACTTTTAAATAGTGGAATATGGGTCTTCCGTATTCTTGTTTGTTATTTCTATATAGCAAATGAGGGTATTTCTATTCTAGAAAACTGTGGGAAATGTGGACTTCCATTTCCGCAAAAATTAATTGATGCATTAGAACAATTAAAAAATAAAGAGGGTAAAACTAAGTGAAACAGATAGTAGATATTAGTAATTTAAATGGTAATGTAGATTTACAAATTTTTAAGAGCGCAGGATATAAAGGTATCGTGGCTAAGGTAAGTGAGGGCGAAACTTTTGTAGATAGATTATGGGGGCAGAATTATGGCAATGCTAGAGCACTTAACCTTATGGTGGGATTGTACCACTTCGCTAGGTTCAAGAATAAAGCTAAAGCTATTAGGGAAGCTAATTTTTTTGTGAGTTTGATACAGAATATTAGTCCCAACTTTGTAGTATTGGATTTTCAACAGGATTGTAGTGGAGATGTGACAGATGTATGTTTAGCCTTTTTAGATAGTATCTTTCTTTAACTTTTTAAATACACCTATCGCTAAAATTGTAAATACCATAGGGATTATAATAATAACAATTGAATATTTAACAATGTTTAAGTTCAAGAACAATCTTAATCCATAAAATGGTGCAAAAAATATAAGATCGAATAGAAAAAAGATGAAACAAAATAACATATACATAGAAGGAATAATAATTTTATTATAGTTTACTATAGTAATGATTGCAGATATTATAGAAATAGCAAGTCCAATTATCCAGTAATTTAACTGAAACTTTGAGAGCAACACATCTTTTTTTATATAAGTATAGGCACTTAACCCACCCCACAATAGTACATAAAAAATTGAAAAAGCACAGTCCAAATATGTGGGAGCATTTCCCATAAAAAAGTTATTACCATTTAATATTATTCCTATTATATTAAAAACAACAGTAATTAAAATAATAGATTTACCTACCATAGCCACATCCCACCTTTTATGAAACTCTCGCAATTTACACCGATTAATATGTAAATTATATCATTGTATAGTTAAACTTATCCATTGTTTAGCCAATTATTAGGCAAGGTAGAGCCAACAAATTATATAAATCAATTATCATATTTCTATTGAAACCATTTACACGCTTTATAAAATCATATATTATATACTTACAAGGTTAATTGCCTTAATTAATTTTTTACAAACCAGCATAATTTCTAAGCCTACCAGAGATTTTTCTGGTAGGCTTTACTTTTATTATCACATAGAAGATATGTCGTAAGATTAACAAAAATATTATTAATACTCTCTGTGAAAATAAAATCGAGATCGTAAAGAAGAGGAGCTCATAAATAAATGATTATGAATTTAGATATCTGTAATTATTACTTAACGTTAGATGAAGCTGGTATTAAATGCCTAGTATAAGCTTCCTTATTACAATATATAATAAAATTATTATCAATGTAAATTTTAGAATTATATATGAGTTGAATTATTATATTGAAGATAAAAATAGAAAAATTCAATGCTATTCTATATTGTTGTTTTGCACTAAAGTGACAGTTAATACGAGTCAAATATTTGTTAAAGAGAGGCGAATTAATGTAGCAGTTTTTGATAAAAGAGCTGAAAGGATATTATACAAAGTGAGGTGCAATATATATTGAAAAGAAAAAGGTTTATAAAGAAAATTCTCTTTATAGTCGTAATTATTCTTATATTTAATATAAGTGAATATCCTGTAAAATCAGTTTTAAAAATTGATTCAAATAAAAATATTTCTATATTAGTAGACATTAGTGAAGAGAGGCTTTATTTGATAGATACAAAGAAAAATATAATTTTAAAAAAATATAATATAGCTAGTGGTAAGGCAGAAACACCTTCTCCAGTAGGTACATGGAAAATTACTAGTATGGGAAAATGGAGTGGGAGTTTTGGCACAAGGTGGATTGGATTAAATGTACCTTGGGGAATATTCGGAATTCATGGGACAAATAGACCCGGTTCAATTGGAAATGAAGCTTCCCATGGATGCATTAGAATGCAAAATAAAGATGTGGAGGAGTTATATGAGTATGTAAATCTAGGAATGATAGTATGCATATATGCTGGAGCATATGGCCCTTTTGAGAAAGGATTAGTAACTCTAAAACCTGGAGATAGAGGGGCAGATGTTTTAGAGGTGCAAAGAAAAATGAAAGAAAAAGGTTATTATCCTGGAAATTTAGACGGCATATATGGAGAGGGGATGAAGCAGTATGTGATAAAATTTAGAAAAGATAATAAACTTACAATTAGTCATAATATAGACTCCGAATTTTATGAAAAACTCGGAATAAAATTAGCAGATTAAAATGATTTGTATAAAAGTTCGTCGCTTATTTCGCAGGACAGCTCGTCCGCAAAAATCATAAATCTGTGGGACGCATATTCGTCCTCATATGGCAATAAATCTATCATGGTATCAATGTCGATGATTTCCTCGCGCTGGGCGGGGATGCCGCCCTTACACCGCAGGTATTTATCGGTGTTATCCTGTACCGGTTTGCAGTAACTGTCGAACATCTGGCAGAGCCGCTTTTCTCTGTCTGTGGGAGCTGACACGGTCGTTACCTCCTTTCCGACGCTCGACCTCCTGTGCTTTTCCCCTTTCATCTATTTAGATTGCAAAGGGTACGGGAAATCGGAAAGGGTATGAGAAAAAATTTTTTCGTCTATAACGCAAAAAATTTACGGCAGCTTTTTGATTCAAAGCGGCCGTAAATCCTAAAGCTACTCATTTCAGAAGATATGTCAAGCGAAGCAATGATGCGTGTTATTGTTATTCATAATATCTTACATTTGCCATACGTCTTTGCCAGGTCTTTGACTTGTAAAATAGCCATTATTTACCTTCTCCATTATTTTTTTTTATAAAAAACAAGCTAAATTTATCCGACATAGTTGAGCGCCCCTAAAACCACCCGTTCCAACCTCGCTCCCAATCGGCCTAAAATCTCGGTTGAGACTGTTCCTGCTTGCTCTGAAATTTCACAGGCGGTTACCTCGGCTTTGCCGGACTTGCAATAATAACCGCAATATCGCCCTGCCTTATACCTTCGATACCCGTAATATCAACCATCATTTGATCCATACAGATACGGCCAACAACAGGCGCTTTCTGCCCATTAATCAGAACATGACCGATACCGCAGGAAAGGCATCGCAGGATATCGTCAGCGTATCCGATCGTCAGAACCGCAATTCTCATGTTATGAGGCGCTGTAAACGCAAGCCCATAGCCCACCGCTTCACCGGCAAAGAGGGTCTTTACCGCGCTAATCCTCGCTTTTATAGATACAAGTGCTTTTATTGTATCTAATGTTGCGATATGTGGCGATGTTAAAACTGATAGAAATACAAGGGTCATGTATGGAGTTATAGTAATTGCTAAGGATGGTACTATAGAAATAGATGATAATTGTGTAGTATCAGAGAATGCTATTTTAAGGAGCACAGTTAAACATTCGTTGAATATTGGTAATTTTGTGACTTTGGAGAAAGACTAACTATTAAAAGTCAAGTGTTAAATTGATATTTTTGAATAAAATGCAAAAATGCATTTTAAGTAAATCAGTACATTGAAAACTGCATGGCAAGTAGAGCATCTATACAGGTGCTCAAAAAATGAGTATTTAGAGTAAAGTATTAAGCTGTTTTGATATAGAGCTGCTTAGTCTTTTCTAAGTGATAGATTACCCTTACAAGTTTTTTTACAGCATGTGATATGGCAACATTATAATGTTTGCCTTCTGAGCGTTTCTTTTCAAGATAAATAGCGAAAACAGAATCCCAGTGGCAGACATATTTTGTAGCATTATAAAGTGCATACCGTAGGTATTTAGAACCTCGTTTTTCCATGTGGGAATGTGAAGAATCTAATTGTCCTGATTGATATATAGAAGGCGAGAATCCAGCATAAGCAAGTATTTTATCAGAAGAATTAAATCTGCTGAAATCACCGATTTCAGCAATAATCATAGCACCCATACGATAGTTGATGCCAGGAATACTTAGGATTGGTGAGTTAATTTTGTCCATGATGGTTTTAATTTGAGATTCTATTTCATCAATTTCAGAATTAAGTTCATGAATTAATTTAATAGTATGTTTTAATTCTAGAGATTTAGCAGGCATAATAGAACCAATAGAGTTTTTTGCAGCTTCTCGAAAAGATACAGCAGTATTCTTACTATATCTACCTTTGGAAGATTTCTCTAGCAGATTAGTAAGTTTGGTCAAATGAACATTAGCGATCAGATAAGCTCCCGGATATTGAATTAAGAGGTTATAAACAGAAACCATATGAAGTGAAGGTAAAAGTTTTTCGAGTTCTGGGAAAAGTATATTTACCAGACGTGAAATAGAGGTTTTAAGTTTTGCACGCTCTTTAACTTTGTCAAAACGATAACGGGTTAGTAACTTCAATTCTTCATTGTGATAAGAGGCGTTTGAGTAGGACTTAAGGTTTACATCAGACATTAACATCATAGCAATGGTGTGGGCATCAACTTTATCCGTTTTCGTCTTTCTAAGGCTTAGACTTTTTCTGTAAAGATTAGTATGTAACGGATTGATAACAAAGGTGAGCAGACCTTTATCGAGGAGAAATCCCAGAATATTATAGCTGTAGTGTCCAGTAGCTTCGAGCCCTACTTTCACTTTAGTTAAGTCATCTGTGACAGATTCAATTCTTTGATAAAGATTGTCAAATCCTTCTTTATTGTTTGGAATAGTAAATACTTCGAATAGTACTTTTCCATCTGAGTTAGTAATAAAGTAGTCATGGTTATCCTTGGCAACATCAATTCCCACGTATATCATAAGTAATACTCCTTTAAATATATTTGATACTGTTTTAGAACCACGGGTTCTCTCTGTGATTGTAACCTCGTTCTAAATAAACCGTCATGCGGTATCTAACTGATTAACAAATTTACAAAGAGACTGTGGTTAGAGCCTTTCTATAACCATCAAGTGGTAGAATGATTAAACTAATCCACAGTATCTTAAAATAGTATAGCAAATGTCCTTGGAGAGGGACATAAATAACTACTACTTTATAATACGAGTATTCCTGTAATAAAGAGTTTTAGACTTTGAATGAAATAAAAAAACCTGATATAAATATATTGTGTCACTTGCAAGAAGACAACAACAATCTATATCAGGAGGAAAACAATATGAATAATCGAATTATAGTTCCTAACACATTAATATTAGGGATAGACATAGCAAAGGAAAATCACTATGGTCAATTTGTAGTAAATGGTGAATATATAAAAAAGCCGTTCCTTATAAAGAATACCAGAGAATCTTTCGAATGTCTATTAGATTCAATCAGACAATTAAAGGCGAAATATAACTTAGATTATGTATTAGTAGGAATGGAGCCAACAGGTCACTATTGGAAGAATCTTGCTTACTACTTAAAAAGTCAAGGGATAGAGCTATGCTTGGTCAATCCATATCATGTTAATAAAATTAAGGAGCTTGAAGATAATAGTCCAACTAAGAATGACAAAAAAGATGCCAAGATTATTTCTAAACTTATATATCAAGGTCAATACCTAAACTGCATGTTTGAGGAAGAACTCTACGTAAATCTTCGATTATGCAGCAACAATAGGCAAGAGCTAAAAAAACAGTTTATCTCAGAAAAAGTAAGACTAATAGCGCTATTAGATGAATACTTTCCAGAATTTAAAAAGATGTTTTCAGATATCTTAGGAAAGTCCGCTTTATGTATACTGAAAACATGTCCTTTCCCACAAGATATAGTGAATATAGGAGTTTCTGAGCTTACTCAAAAGCTTCTAGATGCTACACATAATCGTGTTGGATTTAAGAAAGCAGAGCTGGTTTTTAATGCAGCTAAAACTTCAATAGGAGTGCCTGTAGGGCTTGAAGGGGCCAGATATAGATTAAGGCTTATTTTAAGGCAATTAGAAGCTTTACAAAAGGAACTAGATGATGTGGAAAAGCTCATGGAAGAATATCTTTTGCAGACAGGTTATTCAGAATATTTACTTAGCATAAAAGGTGTAGGCATAGTAACAGCTGCGGGTTTTCTAGCTGAAATTGGAGACATATCAAAATATGACAGCTATAAGCAAATACAGAAAGTGGCAGGACTTAACTTGAAAGAAACCAGCTCTGGCATGAAAAAAGGTAAAACTAAAATTAGTAAAAGAGGTCGTTCAAATTTAAGAAATATTCTATATCAGGCAGCAACTGTTATGGTAGCTAAGAATGCTGCATTTAAAGAAATATATACCCATTTAACGAAAAGACAGGAAAATCAATTAACCGGAAAACAAGCAATAGTTGCACTAAGTGTAAGACTTATAAAAGTTATGTACACTTTATGCAAGAAAAAAACAACATATACACATGACAAAGTTCATGGGTTGACAAGTTATCAACAAGCAGCTTAATTTAATATATGCATAGGTATATTGAAATTTATAGTTCTTTGAAAAGAGTAAGGTAAAGCGCGTTCAAACCCCCATAAGGGCTTAATTGACCCAGTATACGAGGATTAATGCTAGCACCTGCTCTAAAATGCAGAACGAAGGAATGTAGAGACATAGATATGTACTCCGTGAGACATGGTAGGGTAAGCATTAGAGCTATATAGGTGTGTTTCCTTCAAAATATTGGAATATCACTTACACTCTTATGCACACGTTCAACCTTCTCCATCCAGTATTACCTATATATTCAATATACTCACATATTTAAATTTAACCACTTGTTTATAAATAATGAAATTCTATGAAAATAGAAGTAAATAAAAGATAAATTAAAATTTATTGAGGTAGGAATGATTATAAAAATGAATAAGTCAAAAATAGAAAAAGTAAATTTTTATAGCGATATACTTGGTAAAGAGATGTCAATGTTGGTATATTTACCTGAATGCTATAATAGTTCAACTCCTATGCCTGTATTATACTTTCTACATGGGAGAAGTGGGAATGAAAATATAATGTTTGAAATGGATATAAACACCAAAGCTGATGGAATGATAAAAGATGAGGGAATTAAACCTATGATAATTGCATGTCCAAGAATTGAAAACAGCCGAGGATTGAATTCATCCTTAATCTGTAAAGAGGTGTCTGAACTTGGAGATAATAATAGAATCATAAATGTAGGAATGTATGAAGATTACTTTATAAAAGAGATAATACTTTTAACAGATAAAACTTTTAATACTATAAAAGATAGGAAAGGAAGGTATATAGGAGGGGCATCTGCCGGTGGTTATGCAGCTCTTCACAATGCATTTCGGCATCAGAATATGTTTTTAAAGGTAGGAGGGCATATGCCTGCTTTAGAACTTCAACTTGAAGATGAAGACAAACCATATTTCAAAAATATGGATATATGGCAAAAATATGATCCAATACATATTGCAAGAAACAATAATATTTCTTCTGATATTGATATATCTTGATGCTGGAGATAAGGATGAAGGGAGATTTTATGAAGGCTGTTCAATTTTACATAAAATATTGGAAGAAAAAGGTGTAAATTCTCAAAATCATATATTCCCGGGTAATCACAGTGCTGAATATATACAGTCAAATATTGAAAAATATCTAAAATTTTATGGAGGTTAATATATTATGAACAGACCTTGTGTATTTATACAGACAAAACTGATAATTAATAACTATTAAAGAAAGGAAGTCAGAAAAAGTGAATAATCCAGCTAAAGATTTGTTAGATGATAACAGAGTTAAAATATCAAAGCATATTGCTATAATTTGTGATGGAAATGGTAGATGGGCTAAAAAGAAAGGCTTGCCTCGAACTTTTGGCCAGATTTTAAATACGATCATTTGAAAAACGCAATTAAATACTACAATGAAATAGACTTGTAAATTTCTTAAACTTATGTATTTAATAAAAATTATGGTTTTAAGTAGAGACGGAACAGCTATTAAATAACCTGAGTTCGAAAATAAAAAAAGTATTTATAGATATAAAAAATCCCATCAAAATGTTTTATTATATAAATACAGAGAAAAAACAAAACAAAAGGATGGGATTTTATGCAAAATTTATTATTTGAAGTATTTTACGATGTTGATAACTATTGTATAGCTTTTGAAGAATACTGCCGGAGCCATTTTATAGAGGAAAACAACTGTAGTCATTTTTCAATAATAAAAAGTAGAAACTTATCGCTTAGTGAAGTCATGACAATAATCATATACTTTCACTTATCAGCCTACAGAAATTTCAAAGCCTATTATATAAAGTATGTATCAACTGTTCTAAGACCCTATTTCCCTGAGCTTGTAAGCTATAACAGGTTTGTAGAACTAATGCAGGAAACATTGCTTCCACTACTATTATACATGAGAAAATTTAGAATTGGCAAGTGTACAGGAATTTCTTTCATTGATTCCACCACTTTAGATGTATGCCATAACAGGAGAATCCATTCCCACAAGGTTTTCAAGGGAATTGCAGAAAGGGGAAAGAGTTCAACAGGATGATTTTATGGCTTCAAACTTCATCTTGTCATAAATGACAAGGGTGAAATTCTTTCTTTCTATCTGACACCTGGGAATGTGGATGACAGGAATATAGAGGTTATAGAACAACTCTCAAAAGAACTCTACGGAAAATTATTTGGGGACAAAGGTTATTTGTCCAAGAAAATATCAGATATACTGTATTCCAAGGGGGTACAGCTCATAACAAAACTAAAAAGGAATATGAAAAACAAGTTAATGTGTATGGAAGACAAAATTATTCTTAGGAAAAGAGCTGTTATAGAGAACGTAAACGATCATTTGAAGAATGTATGTCAAATAGAGCATAGCCGTCATAGAAGCCTTACCAACTTTATGGTAAATATAGTTTCTGGACTAGCAGCATATAGTTTTCTTCCTAAAAAACCTTCCTTGAAATTGGACAAACATCTTCATTTAGCTTAATCACAATATTGCTTTAAATGTGAATAAATGTTAAATAATTTCTTCATTTGTAGTTAAATTATTTTTTGCATTTTCTATATCTATATTTATACAAAATTGTAGTTTATTTTTTCGAACTCAGGTTAAATAGTATTTATAGAAGCAATACGCCCCGTATCTTCAATTATAAGTATAAGCAAATGTGAAAAAGCACAGCTAAAATTTGAGGAGGGTACCTCTTATCACACACGCTTTAAGAACATAATAAAAGCGATGTATATTTCAAAATCATTAATAACAAATGAAATCAGTAAAAGAGGTTAATTTTCAGAACAATACTTATGTTACAAGTGTTAGAAACTACGAACTAACGATTATTTATATAATGTTAGGTAAAAAGGAATTTGAAAGTGAGAAAATGTTTTTAGGATAATTCGTCAGGAACCTTCTTATATTTCACTAGAGTAGATGAAAGCCGGGTTTTCAACATGAAACTTTTCTTAAAAGGCGGCCTTTGTGGAATTAGGTCGCTTTTATAGGATTATCATAAATGCAACTAATAGAGTGTAGAGTAAAGTTGATTCTTATTAGAAGAAGTAAATAAAAGCATGTACTCTATATAGAGTTCTGTAGATTTATTTGCAACTGAAAATGTATTTGTCATCATGAGAAAAGGTATCAATAATGTAGTATGAAACGACATACTGGATTACTTAATAAAACAATCCTTTTTTCAATAGTACTTATGCCAGCTATGTAGTGATTATTTAACTTTTATTTCTATTTTTGTTAGATATGTTAAAATAAGAACCCTAGTGGTTCTAATAAATAGTTATAAGATATTGCTAGTTTACGAAAGTTATAATTGTCAGAAGGATGAGAATCATTACATTAGGTGTTCTAATCTCTAATTTGATCTTTGATTCTCATGGAGGATATTATGAATATAAACAACTTATTTTTTCATCTTCACTACTGCAATTGTAGGCAGCCAGGTGGAGTATTAAAATATTCAAGTAAAATTAATAGAACATTGCAGCATTATGAACTTTTTTTAGTTACCGGGGGTAAGGGACATATTAGTGTTCCACATAAAAGCTATCAGCTTAAGGAAGGCACTTTGTTATATCTTTGTCCAAATGTTCAATACTCCATAGATATAGATTCTGTGGAGCCTATTTGCTTTTTTTCAGTACATTTCAGTTATGCAATTGTGGGCTTTGATAATGATAAATGGGATATTACAGATGAAGTTGATACTTTGCCATTAGATCTTGTGCAAAGTTTAAAAGACTATTATCTGGTTAATAATATTTCTAGAAAGTTAGTGGAAAATTGGATGGCAAAACTACCGAATTATGAGTTCACAGCGAAAACTTTATTTCAGGAATTATTATTTGAGATCTTTCAAAATATAAAAAATAATAACAATAATTATTCAGCCTCCTTAAAGGTTGATAAAGTAATTGAGTATATGCTCCATAATATAAATAATAAAATTACTTTGACGGAATTATCTGAAATGGTGTGCTTGTCTCCTGCATATTTATCCAGAGTTTTTAAAGAAACTACCGGATATTCTGTGATAGAGTTTTTTAATAAGATAAAAGTTGATAAAGCCAAAGAGCTAATTATAGATGGTGATAAAAAAATAAAAGAAGTAGCTAAAATACTTGGCTTCACTGATGAATTTTACTTTAGCAGGAGTTTTGAAAAAATTGAGGGCATAAGTCCCTTAGAATTTTATCACAAAAATGTCCATGGATATTAAAATCCTGCATGGAACAAAGGCATTTTCATGATTATAATTAGGACATAATTATATATCATGGAGGTAAAAGTATGAATGAGGGTATGGAAAAGAAATTTAATAGTATGTTGGTTTGGAATGTTTGTATCGAGCATTGGAATGAGTCAGATTGCTCCTGTATTACCGCTTTATATAAAACATCTTGGAATTACTAACTCAGCTACAATTGCACAGTTATCTCAGCTTCGGGACTCGCAAATATAATTGCTGCTCCGAGACTTGGGAAACTATCAGATAGAATTGGAGTACAGAAAGTTATGCTCATAGCCCTTATTGTGGCAGGATTAGATTTCATACCACAAGCTTTTGTAAGAAACTCTCGGAAGTTAATGGGGCTTCGATTTATATTAGGGTTAACCAGTGCATGGCTTATACCTTCTGTAAATATACTTATTAAGAAAATTACACCAAGTGAAATCACAGGTAAGGTTATTGGTCTTAACATGTCGGCAAGTTATTTAGGCATATTTGGAGGCTGTGTTTTAGGTGGACAAGTAGCAGCCTGGTTTGGCATCAGATATATATTTTTTATTACAAGTGCATTATTACTGGTAAATGCTATGCTAGTTTATTTTAAGATTTATAAGGTAATGAACACTAGATAGGATAAGGAGGATAATTTAAATGAAGATTAAATGGTATGGTCAATCATGTTTTATGATAACATCTAAAAATGGAACTAAAATATTAACAGATCCTTATAAAAAAATGTTGGGGTATAAATTGCCTGAAATTGAAGCAAATATAGTATCTACAAGTCATAATCATGGTGATCATAATAATATAAAGGCAGTCAAAGGCAATTTTATGCATATAAATGAGATAGGTGGATTTTCGAAAGATGGGATTGAGATAAAGGGTGTACAGACATTTCATGATAAAGTTTCAGGAGCTAAGAGAGGCAAAAATACCATATATAACTTTAAAGTTGACGGAATAAATGTTTGTCATTGTGGGGATCTTGGACATACTCTGGATTCTAATCTCGTGAAAGAAATAGGCAATGTAGACATACTACTACTTCCTGTTGGTGGGAGGGCTACAACAGATGCTATTGATGCAGTTAATGTAATGAAGCAGTTAAACCCTATAGTGGTTATACCTATGCACTACAGAACGAAAGCATTAGGGATATTTGGATTCTTGTTTGCCAAGGTTGATAAATTTATATCAGCTTCAGAGCTGAAAGTAAAGGAGCATGATGTACTGGAATTAAACCAAGGGAATATTAATGATTATTCTGGGATTGTTGTTCTTAAATATGATTAATATTCGGTGCATCTTATTAAAAGGCGTATTAGAGTTATATAGTTTTTACATCTATGCTAGTTAATGTTTATTATTAATTTGCTCTCGATTGCAGGATGTTTCAAATTTAAAGAAGGAATGTGTGCAGAGTGTAATGCAATTGCAAATATAATAACCCATGGAGAAAGTAAAATTGATAAAAGTGGTTGCTATTGTACAAGATGGAAGCGCACGTTCGCTTTGTGGAGCGTGTAGAGAATATATGATGCAGTTAGATAAAGATAGTTCTGAAATAGAAATATTAATAGATTATAAGACCAGAAAAACTGTTAGATTAAAATATTTAATTCCTATAAATTCACTACAATGTGTACAATCAGGTATAATAAGGCTATACAAATGATTATGGAGATTCTATTATACCAACTGTAGAGCCAGTAAAAAAAGATATGGAGCTTTAGGAACAGAAGGATAGAAAGAAATATATATGTAATCTATGTAAAGTATTTGTAATTCTACACTTATGTGATATATAATTAAACAAGTGAACAATTGTAACTAATAACCCATTAAGATTAAGGGGGAAACCATGCAATTTAAGAAAATACATATTATTGGCGGACCAGGAAGTGGAAAGTCATATATGGCAAAGTTAACTTTTAAAGAAGCATGTAATATTATAAACAGTAATAAAATAGAGAGGATACTTTGCGTAGAAGATTCTAAGGAAGAAGATTGGGGGAGACCCAAAAGTAAAGGGGTAGTAGAATCAAGAATTGCGCTTTTTGAATGTGAACGTGATGTTGGTGTAAAGTCTATTGCTCCAATGGTTGTGATAACGGAAGATGGAGTTTTGGAGATTAGTTCTAAGAATAAAGAATTGATTTTTAATTTTAATAACGGTATGAAATATAGAATTGTTCTTTCTTAATTATACAGGTTCGGTTATAGCCTTTAATATGGCTGCCAATGCGGGAAACCGCAAATAAAAATTAATATCATGTGTATGTCAAAGGCACTTAGTTAAATCTAGGTGTCTTTTGATATGTGTAAATATTTATTTAACCTGTACAAAATAATACCATAACAATTGATGGATATAATACATAACGAAGTATACATACTATCCTCTGGGCATTGAGGATACATAAGGCTGTGTCCATGGTTGCAGGGCACATTAAATATAGATGCAACCGCAACACTAAATCCAATAAATAAACTCTTTACACACAACGCAGGCATCCTTTATTCAGGATGTCTACTTTTATATTATTTACAAATAGTTATTACATAGGACATTGGATTGTAACAAATACTGTGTATAATAAGTATTGTAAATGGCTTATGAATTAGTTTCCCACCATATGCATGTTTACGCTAGTGTCCTATAGTTGCAGGGCACGTTAAACTCAAATGCAACTGACAGAAGTTTATATGTTAAATTGATCTCCTTTTAGATAATGATTAACAATGTTATCAAAAGTAAGTACCCGTCACCTGGGTGCTTATTTTTTTTATTTCAAGAAGTTAATGGAATATTGTGAATAACCCGTGGATCAATAGGAAATGAGGTGGTAATAACAGTTAATAAAAATGTATAAAAAACCATAGAAATCCATTAATTATTTTATATATTTCTGGTACTCTAGTATTAGAGGTGAAAATAATGTATTCTATAGGAAAATTCGCCGAAAAATTAGGTGTTACAATACAAACATTAAGAAATTGGGATAAAAAAGGAAATTAAGTCCTATAAAGTTGGATAGTGGACATAGAAGGTATATAGAAGAACATTTATTGAAGGCTTTAAATTATAATAGGCCTAAGTTTCAGAAAATGTGGGATTTAATATTATCTAATCAAGTTGAAGGAATTATTATAGCTTATAAAGATAGATTTGCAAGATTTGGATATGACTTCTTTGAAACTATGTGTAAAAGATTTAATATGGAGATTGTTATTATGAATAAAGCAGAAGAAAAAACATATGCTTTCTTAATCTATACAAAATATAAAAAATTCCTGCTTATACCATAAACTATTAACGGGTCTTTAACTTTTTGATTTTTGTATGGTAAATATAACACATAATGCTTAATTAAAGTTGTACTGCTATGTACTGCTAGTCTATATCTCTTAAGCCCCTAAATAAACTTGGACAATTATATCTATATTTATTATAATGTAGAAAGTGATTGGAGGCAAACTATGAAAGGAAAAAGTTATACAAAAGAATTAAAAGAAGAGGTATTAAGAGAAGTGAAAGAAGTAGGAAATGTTTCACTGGTATCAAGAAGGCATGGGATCTCAAAATCAACTATATTTACGTGGATAAAGAATTCTAAGGATGAGATTAAAGTTAAGCCTGGTAGAAAAGCTTTGGTTGAGGGAGAAAAAGAACTTGAAAATGAGTTAACAGAAGTAACAAAAGAGAATGATCATCTAAAAAAATTGTTAGGAGAAAAAGATTTAGAAGTAGCAATTCTTAGAGACTTAATAAAAAAATCAAACCCTCAATTAAAGAAAAAGTAGAAATAGCTAAAAAATATATAGATCAAGGATACAATGCAGTATTTGTACTTAAAGTAGTTAAACTCGGAAGATCAACATATTACTATAATTTAAGCGTAGAAGGCAAAGAAAAGGCTAGACCTAAAGGTGGAAAGCCAAAAGGATACAGTATAAACGTAGATGGTGAGAAAGTATGCGATGATCAGATTAAGGAATTTATTTTGGAGGCCATTGATGGGGATGCTATTAACTATGGATATAGAAAAATAACTTACCATCTAAGAAAATATTATAATCTTGTGATTAATCACAAGAAGGTTTATCGGCTTTGCAAAGAGCTCAGAATACTTAAAGACCAGAGAATAATTAAAGCTAAAATAAAGAGAAATATTGCAGTTAACAGAACTATAACAGGCTCAAATCAACTATGGGAAATGGATATAAAATATGGCTACATAGAAGGTGAAGATAAGTTCTTCTACTTACTAAATTTAATTGATATCTTTGATAGGAGCATTATAGATTACCACATGGGTTTACACTGTGAGGCTAAAGATGCTACAGCACTACTGAGAAAGTGCTTAATAAGAAGAAACTTGTTTGAGGAAGGCTCTAAAAAGCCAGTAATAAGAACAGACAACGGGCCTCAGTTTATAAGTCATAAATTTGATGAATGCTGTGAAGGACTTAAAACTGAACATGAGAGAATACCAGTGAAGACGCCAAATAAAAACGCACATGTGGAATCATTTCACAGAATACTTGAGGATGAGTGTTTAAAAATTAATGAATTTCAAAGCTATGCGGAAGCATACAAAATAGTAAATGAATTTATGGAATTCTACAATAATAGGAGATTACATTCAAGTTTAAGATTTATGGCTCCACATGAATTTTATAACCTTTATTTTGGAGAAAACCTAACAAATATTCAAATAAGGGTCTAAATTTAAAAGAAATGAAGAATTTATTAGATTCTGTCCAAAACGAGGGGGTTAATCCGATATTTCCTTTATAGAATGTAAGAGTTTCCAATATACATACTGGAAAATTATACATGCGGAATGTAGGTTACACCTAACGAAGCTGAGGTTATTAAAAATATTACCGGATTTGACATTGGAGGATACAAGCATGAATTAACTGATAATGATATTAGACATATGCTGAATAGACATGGTAATCCTAATGGAGAAGCAAGAAAAGGACAAATTGCCATTACCTCTAATGACATCAAACAAATTCCAAATATAATTAATAATTATGATTATATCAAAAAGGGAAATTTAAATAGGAAAAACCAGACGATAGTTTACATGAAAGATATCAAGGGAATGGTCTATTACGTGGAAGTTATAAGTGAATCTAAGAATACATTGTCTAGTAAAACAATGTGGAAGAAGCCTTCTGTAACTGTCAATGACAGTACCAGAGGTACTTCCCTGACATTAGACGTCCAAACAACCGGGTACAGCCTGAAGTTATAAGAAGTAAATTGGCCGGAGATATACCAACTATATCCCATGAAATAGGGCACCATCTTGACAAGCTGTATAGATTAAATGCTCTAGTTAAAAGTAATTCTAAATTCAATGGAGAAATTATGAGTCTAGGAGAAGAACAAGCTAAATTACAAAAACTAGATGCTGACGGACAAAGAAGTGAGGGCATAGCTGAGCTTGCTAGAAAATATCTAACTGATGAAGATTTAAGTAATATTACGTTTGCTAATACTTTTGAAAAAAATGCTGGATAAAAACCTCTTAAAATCCATGCAAGAGTTTAAAAATAACTACTCAAATTATTTAAATGCTAGTTCAGGTAATTGAGCTTAATATTATATAAGAATTACACTCAAGTCAGAATGTGCTTTATGATGGTTCTATTAAGTGCTTTTGAAGTAATTACTGGCTTATATTACTGGAAGAAAGGAAAAGTAAATGACGGGAAAGTGTATATTTTTGTTGGAATATTTGTTTTTATCATTTTTACAAGTGTGACTATAATAACTTTGTTTTAATTATATTGTTAGATTATCTTTATTTAGAAAGAATAAAAACTTATACTGATTATATAAGTAAAAAATTATGTATTAATATATAAATGGAGGGATATTTTCAATGAATCCAGATGACGATCCTAAATATTGGAAATTAGGAGTTTTTTACTATAATCCAGATAATTCTTCGGAATTTGTTGATAAGAGAAGAGGCATAGGAGGTACTATTAATTTTGGTAGTAAACTCGGCAGACGCATATTTGCACTTCTATTTGTACCTATTGTCATAGTAATATTACTATTTATTATTATTGCATTTTTTAAATAAACAATAGATTATCAAAATAATTCACAACATTCTTAACTTGTGTCACAAGTGAAAGATTATGTGAGTTACAGTTATTTCAAGGTAGATATTGATAATCAATCAAGTAAGTGCTATAATTAATAAAATTAGTTTAGAGGGTGATATTATGCCAGAGGCTATTCTGAACAATAAAAGTAATAAGTCTGCTATAATTTGTTTAATACTATCTGTCTTGTTATTTCTTTTTGCTGGATTATTGCATACAATTTTAGGGAATGTCTTTATAGTTATTCCTATTCTTACTATTGTTTTTGCTGTCTTAAGTCTTGTAAAATCCGATAGAGATGGGCTGAGCTCAGTTGGAATATTGGGAATTATGATAGGAGCAATTTATGTAGGAATGTTTATATATCAACATTTATAGCATTTAAATTAATATTTATTAGGTATTGATAATCAACCAGTACTTATTTTTCTTAAAAGTTAGGAAAGCGTTCTACGAGTAAAAACTTATATAACATAACACATTAAGAGTTTTGGAGAAATCTAAGACTTTTTTTAATGCTAAAAAATAACTATGGGGAGGTCTGGAATGGAGAATGAAATATTTAAAATGGCAGTTAACCAGGGGATATGGGCGGCACTCTTTGTAGTGCTGCTTTTTAAGGTGAAGGAAGGTATTGCAGAAAATACAAATAATACAACTGTTGTAAAAGACAAAGCAATACAGAATACTTCTATTGCTCAAACCGAGTAAAACATTAAAATAACATGAATTTTATATATGTTTGTCACAATATACAATTATAATTATAATGTATTATACCTGTGTATAATAAATATTTGGGGTTTAGGAGCGACTAAATATAGTGGTATTAACAGGCCACTATATTTTTTATTATAGCTTATTTACATATACTGTAAAATAATGTGTTATATATTTATAAGATTAATTTCCTAAGTTTATTATTCTTTGCAATCTAAAACAACAAAAGCCCTGGTATTTTGCCATGGCTTTTGTTGATTGGAACTATTGAAACGATATTAAAGAAGTACACAATATTTTTATGAACATGAATTATTATGCCCAATTCACTATATTTAAAACAAAAGAGAGCTTTATATCTAAAATATTATATATTTATGAGGTCAACTTCCTAAATATAATTCTTTACAACTCAATATAAGCTTAATTCTTCCAAATTTACGCTCCAAATGGCATGGTTATCACTCAATCATACTATTTTTGATAGCAAGGCTTATTTTCTTAGCAATTATATTATCGTTTATTAACAAAAGATAGTGATGCTTTCTACATATGAGGTAAAATTTGTTATAGAATAAAATACATAGAAGATCTAAGTCAAACAGAATATACGGCTGAATGATAAAACAAAATATACATTTAGATAATAAATATATTTTTAAAATCATAAATATATTTTATATATGCTCAAAAATAGAGGAGGATAACATGAAGAGCTTGGATATATTTTCCTTGATTTTAGGCTATGCGGTAGTACCTAGCTTATATTATAGAGGTTTTTCGAATAAAATAATTAAAAAAGCTCCTACAAAAGATAAGGTTATTGCTTTAACCTTTGATGATGGACCTAGTCCACAATATACACCAAGACTTTTAGATGTACTTAAAAAGAATAATGTAAAATGCACGTTTTTTGTTCTTGCAGAAAATGCACAAAAGTATCCAGATATAATTAAGCGTATTGAAGATGAGGGACATTACATTGGACTTCATTCACTAAAGCATAGAAATGCAATTTTTTCATTACCGCACCAAACACGAAAAAATTTTTCTAAAGCTTTAAACATTATGGATAATTTAGGAATAAAAGTTGAATTTTTCAGACCTCCATGGGGGATATTTAATCCGTCAACAAATTATTATGCTAAAGCTAATAACTTAAAGGTTATTCTTTGGTCCATTCATGCTATGGATTGGAGCAGATGGGTAACTGAAGATTATATAAAGAACAAACTTATAAACAATATAAAATCTGGTGACATTATATTATTACACGATGGCAGAGGATCTAAAAATTCACCTATGAAAACAATAGGAGCTTTGCAAACTGTTTTACCTGTTCTCAAGAGAAAGGGATATAGATTTATTCTTGCTAAGGATTTATAAATGTAAAGTTATGATTTTAAAATATATACCATTAAAAGGCTGTATATTTTATTGAGAGTATAGAGGATATCTATTTTTAAGTATAGTAAAATCTCTTATATTCATTAGTAGTTTAGGATTATTAGTTATTATACCATCAACACCTAAATTGATTAACTTACGCATAGAAGTTTCGTTGTTAACTGTCCAAACATATATTTTTTTATTAGAATTATGGATGTTTTCAACTAAATTTTTTGTTACTAAATTTTCTTTTATACTATAAAAATTTACATCTATTGAATATAAATTAATATAAGGATTGGTTGTTATATAACTTGTATTAACATTGGGATCTAATTTTTTTATATTAGTTAGAATAGCATAATTTGAAGATTGAATAATACAGTGACTAATTAAATCATTTTCTTTAATAATATGAATAACTTTATTCGTTAAACTAATAGTGTCGCCATAAGGCTTAATATATATAATTAAATTAAGTTTTTTGCTAACAATAATTTATGTACGCTTATATAAAAATTTAATTATTTAGAGGGTGTGTAAATTGAAAATCAGAAAACATTATTCTATAGTTTGTTTGATGTTCTTAAGTATTTTTTTGATAAACAATTGTATAGGTCTTCAATATAATAATAGATTGAATGTTAAAGCAGCATCAAATACAGAGCATGATGAAAAGGTAATATATTTAACTTTTGATGATGGGCCAAGTATAATAACAGATAAAATTCTTGATATATTAAAAGCCAATAATGTAAAGGCAATATTTTTTTTAATAGGGAATCAAATTGAGGAAAACAAATCAACTGTAAAAAGAATATATGATGAAGGACATGGGATAGGGCTTCATACTTACAGTCATAAAATTAAGAAAATATATTCTAGTCAGGATGCTTTTATAAAAGAAATGAATAATACACGTGAAGAGATAAATAGTGTTATTGGAATAAGGCCTGATATAATAAGGTTTCCCCAAGGCAGCAGGAAGCATTTAAGTAAAAATATGCTTGAGAAATTGAATAAATATAACTATAGAGTATATGATTGGAACATAGTTACTTCAGATGGAATAAAGGCAAAAACTCCACCAGCAAAGCTTTTTAAGGAAGCTACAGGAGATAAAGATAAACCTAATCCTATTATATTACTTATGCATTGTGATTATATGCATAAAAATACATGTAAAGCTTTGCCTAAAATAATAAATTATTTAAAAACATAAAAAGTTGACCCAAGGTCAGCTAAAAATTTGAAAGGAGTAATAGCATTTAATAGTATGAACAAAATTTTGAAGTTGCATACAATGTATAGAAAACAATTTTAATTTAAATGCAAGGTATTCTTTAAATAAAATAAAAATTTTTATAATAAAAGCCCTGGCAGCACCAGAGCTTTTATTAATTGAGGTAACACATAATGAGTAAGATATTAGAAGGATTCTAGTTATGCATTAGTATTATAACCAATTCACCATATTTTATATTTATTTTCCAAATATCCATCCAATTACCTAGAGTATTTTTTATAGAAATGTACAAACTTTAAGTATAAGCAGTAAAGATTACTATGTAAAGGAGTGTTAACTATGACACGTAACAGTAATAATTTAGTAGTTCCACAGGCTAGAGAAGCTTTAAATAGATTTAAAATGGAGTCAGCTAGAGAGGTAGGAGTAGATCTAAAGAATGGATATAATGGAGATCTTACTTCAAGAGAAGCTGGCTCTATAGGTGGAAATATGGTTAAGAAAATGGTTGAAGCTTATGAGCAGGGCTTAAAGTAGGAATGTAATAAGAGCCTGTGCCTTGAGGGTGCAGGCTTTGGCTTTTTTATCTGGAATTACATATATTTATAGATAAGAGTGAAGTTTATATAATTATAAAAGCCTCAACTTAAAACTAAGCTGGAGCTATATTACTTTAAATATCTACATAATCTAAAAAGTGTAATTTATCCATTGTTGTAACTAATTTTATGCGTTCACCTTTTTTTATGTTTTTACTAGTTCTTTGTTTTCCACCTCTAATATTATAAGCATATGATAAGTCCACTAAATTCTTTTGAGTAATGTTATGTTTTGCAGCTATATCCTTCTGTGATCCATAATTTAAGCTAGCCTTCATATTTCTATATGATTGTAATATGATACGAGATTTTCTAAATCTTTCATCTCATTTTTAAACAATATTCGTAAAATTTATACTTATCCATTAAATCAACAGGAATTACATCTCCATAGTTTTCTAATATAAATTTTAAAAATATCTCTTTCTGACAATGTGGTTTTTTGAACTCTTCAAAATTGATTCTTTTTTTGATTATATAAGCTTTATATACACACTAAATAGAAAACATTGGTGATAAAGCTAGTATTCCATATTTTCAACATAGGAAATATTTACAACTTCTATCATTACAAAAAGTCTACGTCATTTATGATACGGTTCACCGTAACAAGTATAACGTAGACTTTTACTTATTAATCAGTTACAATCCTATAATCAACACTAACGACCAACTGAAAAATACTTGAAGCCTTTTTTTATCATAGGTTCATTATCATATATATTTCGGAAATCAAAAAAATAATCACCTTTCATATTTGATTTAATCTTATCCAGATTAAGACTTCTAAATTGATTCCATTCTGTAATAAGTATTATAGCATCTACACCCTCTGAAGCATCATATTCATCCTCACAGAATTTTATGATTTCTATGTCAAACTTATTAAAGGATTCCAATGCGCTATTCATAGCCTTGGGGTCATACACTCTGAATTGTGCCCCATGAAGAGATAGCTCTTTAATGATAGTCAACGATGGGGATTCTCTCATATCATCAGTATTATTTTTAAAGGACAAACCTAACACAGCAAATATTTTTCCATCCAGGGGCCCCATCTCCCCTTTAATCTTATTAACCATCCTCATCTTTTGTTTTTCATTTGCATTAATTGTTGCCTTTACAATTCCAAGTTCGCACTCATAAATTTCTCCAATGTTTACTAGAGCCTTAGTGTCCTTAGGAAAACAACTTCCACCATATCCCGGTCCTGTGTGAAGAAACTTGGAGCCAATCCTCCCATCCATACCCATTCCCTTGGCAACTTGCTGAATATTGGCACCGGTTTTTTCGCATAACTCTGACAATTCGTTAATGAAGGATATCTTTGTGGCAAGAAAAGCATTGGAAGCGTACTTTATTAATTCTGCTGTCTCAATATTTGCTATAATGAAAGGAGTCTCGTTTATATATAAAACTCTGTACACTTCTTTCATTATATCTATTGCATGCTGTGACTCAGCTCCTATTACAACTCTATCAGCATGAGTAAAATCTTGAATAGCTGAACCCTGTCTTAAAAATTCGGGATTGGAAACTACATCAAAATCAATACAGAGTCCTCGATTGCTCAATTCTCCTCTGATTATTTTTTTAACCGTTTGACCCGTTCCCACTGGAACTGTTGACTTATCAACAACAATCTTATACTCGTCCATGGAATGGCCTATTTGGCGTGCCACCTCGTAAACATTAGATAAATCGGCACCACCATCAACGTTTGATGGAGTTCCTACTGCAATGAATATTACATCGCTTTTTTTTATAACTTCATTAATGTCTGTTGTAAAGCCAATTCTTTTATAATATAAATTTCTAAATAGTAAATCTTCTAGCCCAGGTTCATATATTGTAGGATTTCCATTGTTTAGTCGGAGAATGATGTCTTCATTTTTATCATGGCATATTATCTGCCAGCCAAAGTCTGATAAGCAAAGGCCTGTAACAAGCCCCACATATCCAGTTCCAATTATACCTATTTTAATCATTTATCTTTCCCCTAGGCACTGATAGTACTCCTTTCTTTCAACACTTCCCTGTATATATCCATAAGTCCATCAATAATTTTATCCCAAGATCTACTTTTACCCGAATTTATACCATTAATTGTTATATATTCTCTTAGAGTCTTATTTTCTATTAGTTCTGTCATGCAGTGAGTTAATTGTTCACTATTTCTTGCCTTAAATTTAAGGCCATTTTGCTTGTGCTTTATAATTTCTTTAACTCCTCCTGCATCAGCACCAATTACAGCAAGACCCGAGGTCATAGCTTCTAAGACCACATTTCCAAAGGTTTCTGTAGAAGATGGACATACAAATATATCACTGGAAGCATATATCTCCGAAAGCTCCCTTCCTTTTTTAAATCCAGTAAAAATTGTGTCTTCAGGATATATGCCTCTACACTTTTCCATATAGGGTCCATCTCCTGTTATAATTAGAGCAACTTTATCTCTATGCTTTTCTTTTATTGTTTTATAACTCTCTCTCAGAATATCTAAATCTTTTTCAATAGATACTCTGCCCACATATAAAAATACCGTTTTATTTTCAATCCCAAGTTTCTTTCTCAAGGCATTATTTCTATAGCCTGGATTGAATCTTTGAGAGTCTATTCCTCTTGAAAATATTTCCACATTGCTTATGCCATTTTTATTTAGCAAATTTTGAGCTTCATTGGAGGGACATAAAGTTATATTATTTTGATTATGAAACCACTTCATATAATTCCAAATATGCTGTTTTAAGAAATCCAGTTTATAGTAATTAGCATATTGTGAAAAATTCGTTGTGTAATTAGAAATGGTTGGTATGTTGTATTTTTTACCATAATAAAGACCCGTGAAACCCATGTTAAATTCCGTCATCAAGTGTATGATATCCGGCTTGAAATCAGATAAGATTCTAGAAATTCTAAATAAATTTGGTATAGCCAACCTGCATTCAGGATACAGGAAAAACTTTAAACTATAAAATCTCTCTGTACGCAAATCTATACTATCATCATATTTTGGTACAAAAACCTTATATTCTACATTGTTATTTTCAAAATACCTAATCAACTTATTTAGTGTATTTGAAACTCCATTTATCTGTGGATTGAATGTATCCGAGAATAATGCAATTTTCATTATTGCTCCCTCCTGTTAAAGTGTTAGTGTAAAGTTTCTCACACTATTTTTTAAATTTTCTCTTTATATATCAAGGTTACAAAGTTTTTTGAAATAAAAAACAATGACCACCTAATTTCATGTTATAAATGATTGCTAATTATGCTATGACTGTTGCTGCAGTTATTAAATCTACCGTGTTACTGGTGGTTACGGAAGTGAAAATGGTGCCCTTTATGGTGTTTCTCTTTGGGCTGCCTATTATAACTTTCTACGTCGTCGGTGGCAATTTCAGAGCATTTATTTCTGATGCAGTCAAGAGTGGCGATTATAACAACCAATCCCCATTTTGAGAAAAATTTATAACCATATCAATTCTTATGAAAATATTTTTTAAAATTATTTTTTCCATATTTCACTTTACACTACCGTTAAATTTGTATAGGAATCCATTTCATTACAAGGTACGAATGTCATAGAATTAGTTAAGAAGAGACCTACTGACTCGCAAACCCAAGTAGCTGTGTTTACTGCATAAGAAATGTCTTTTTCCATAGATGCAATTTCAGACAAATACTTTAATCTCATGTTAAAAATAATAGATTTAATATTCTTTGTAAGATTGTTGTCTTCAATTTTTATTTCAAACTTTTCCTTTCTGGTTAATTCTAAAAATTTGAAATGAAGCTTCAATTCATATAAAAAATGATCGATAGATTTATTGAATATTTCTGTATTTAAATGATACATACAAAAGAAATCACATGTATAGTGACATATTTCACCTAATTTAATTGAAAAATCTTTAACTGACGCTCCTCCTTTCATTAAATTATTTCCACATGAACATACATAACTAAAATAATTATCAAAAGTATGTGAGACTTGATTTATCTTTAAAGATAAGTCAGGTTTTAAGTTACCATAAATAAAATACCTTTTATCCAATTTCATTTTGTTTTTTAAGTGCTCATATATTATTTTAGAAATAGCAATATGTGTAAAAAAGTTCATTATTATCAAACCTCCTAACGCTAATGCATCTACTTATAATATACGCCTCTATTATAGATATGACTTTAAGTGGAGTTAAACCTTTGTCAACTCTTTGTTAAACTTTTTTGGCCCTAAATTAATAAAGTCAGTCAATTAGCTCCTATTTTTTAGTATTCAACATAATGATTCGGTGTATTTGCTAAGTCAATTTATTGAGGAGATGGTAACAGATTTGTATTCGACTTACTCCCGTATAAGGGAGAATCAGGCAACATCACGTCAGATGCTTAAAATTGTACTTTATTCTTATATGAATCACAACTATTCATCAAGAGCAATGGAACAATCTTGTTATAGAGATGTTAACTTCATGTATCTTTTAGAAGGCTCTCCTGTATCAGATCATTCTACGTTTGCAAGATTTCACAGTCTTCATTTTTCACCATGTACAGAAACAATTATGTCTATATCAAAGAAAATACGCAGTTGTCATTTATCAAGCCGGCAAATTATGAGATATCCAAAACAAGAAAATATAAAAATGATATAAGTAAAATAGAAAATATGAGTTACAATGGATTTAGAGACTATTATATTTGTAAAAATAATAAAAAACTAGCCGTAAATAGGACCATAAAAAGGAAGAGCAAGACTGATTATGTAAGTGAAAAAACAGTTTATACATGTGAAGATTGTAGTAACTGTGAGTACAAAAGCAAATGTATAAAAGGACACAACTGCAAAACCCCATTAGAAGAAAGAACTAAAAATATTGAAACTTTAAAGCTATTGAATATGCTTCGCAGAGAAAACCTTGAAAGAATTGTAAGTGAAGAAAATCATTCATTCAGGGAAGTTTTTGTGGGTAAAACTGATAAAAATATAAATCCAAAGACTATCTGGATGATCATCCATAAGAGGTGGAATATTGAAAACTCATGTTTTTATCAGCTTAAAAGTTATTGTAATATGGAACATTGATTTAGGAATTTGACAAGCTGCTGGCCGAAAAAATACCCATAATATTCCAGAAAGAGCTGGATTACTTTGGGGAGGCTATCTGCGGAAAGGTGAATTCAGAAATTAAAAGCAGTGGTATATTAGCTTCCGCGTTTATAGAAGGAAAAGATATCGCAGATATAGTTGTTGCATAAAATACAACAACTCCATAGAAATAATTCTAGCCTAGTAGGTAATTCCTGCTAGGCTTCATTTTTTATGCCTCGATTAAGTGCATCTACAATTTAAATGCACTTCATGTTAAAGTTCGGCAAACCAGAAAAAGTAATCCTTATAATGCTTTCATGCATTTAAATACATCCCATGTTAAGGTGGGCCTATAATTAACTATTGATATTTAATTTTTCTTTTATTGCTTCCTGCAACAGCTGGGAAAAATTAATTTTATTTTCCTCCGCTTTATATTTTAGCCACTGGGGCATAGTCACATTGGTATTTACAGTTTTGTTGTTCATCTGGGCCCTTACAAGTTTCATATCAGCTATAATAGGGACAACAAAGTCACCTGTTTCAGTCTCAATTTTCTCTGGTAGCGTTGGCTGCGGTATATCGTCTTTATCATCCTCCATATTCCAGAGAAACAATTCTAACGCTTCTTTGGCCATATATAGTGCTTCATCTAAAGTATCACCTTCGCTTATGCACCCTGGCAAGTCCGGGAAATGTATTGAATATCCACCTTCCTCACAGGATTCAAACACTGCTGGAAACATATATCTATCCATTGTTTTCACTTCCTTTAGTAACTATTTATTTATATAATTTTAGGCGGTGTGGGGTTTTATTTCAGCCCCGCTTGCTTAAAGATTGATTCTAATGTTTTCTTTTTTAAGTCCTTGTGTCCGTGTATTGGCACTTGAACTTTACACTTTTTTGCCGGATGAATGAATTGTGCATGTGAACCATTCTGATTCTTCTTAACCCATCCATTCGCCTTTAGAAGTTTAATAACTTCTCTTGCTGTCATTTCTCTCCCTCCCTACAATTATATTATAACGCGTATTGTAACACACGTAAATAGTTTTTAGAAAGTCTTTAAAAAATTTGGTAGGCTTTACTCTTGTGTATAAATATGGATAAACTATTACTATATTGTTACAATTAAATAAAATGTACATAAATGGGGGAAGGGATTATATTGGAAAATAAAAACTTAGTAAAATGTAAAGTTTGCGGTGCAGATATTGCAAAGAATGCCCCAAAATGCCCACATTGTGGAGAAGACTAGCGAAATTTTTTTATGCGACATAAGGTATTATCTATAATAATTATTTTAATAGTATTGGATGGTATTGGTTCTGCACGGAATAATGGGGATGATAAGACAGCTACTACAAATTCTACAAAACAGGATACTACTAATAACGCCACAAAACCTAAAGTAAAAGACAAAAAATATAGTTATGATAAGTTCATGCAGATTGAAATAGGTATGACTTACGAACAGGTTAAAGTAATTCTAGGAGATGATACAGAAGAATTTTCTACAGGTGATGGAGAGACTAAAACTATAGCATATAGATGGAAAAACAGTGATGGAAGTAATCTCTCTGTAACGTTGCAAGGGGATAGAGTCATGAATAAGACACAAACATTTTTACAAAGCATGGATGTTAAAATAACTATGGATAAATATAATCAAATTGAAAATAGAATGAGTTATGACCAAGTAATTGTGGATTTGATTGGTGGAGGCGAGGGGAGTCGAACCCCTGTCCGAAAGACCGCTATTGCAGTTATCAACCCAGCATTATCAATGTGTTTCACAGTTTTATATTAAAAGTCCTTATCGGAGTGTCTGATTTTTACTGTTATTTACATTATAGCATAAGAGAGTTGAAAGTAACATACCAGAAAATATTGGTTATAGCGAAGATAGTTACAATGCAACCAAATGTAACCAAAATAAAACATACCAATTGATAATCTATTGATAATACTACTTTTCACGTTATAAATTATCTTTCACGTTGCAGGATGTTTTTACCTCTTTTAGCTGAACTATATCCAGTTTACAAGGGGTTCTTCCCACATTGCCTATTCTTCAATTTCACAATATTCTCTCTGTAAGACTGCGAATAATCAATCCTAAACCTTGTTATGACCTCTGGATATAAGTTACCTGTGAAAGCCACTGTTCTTGAGGGGCTTTAAAATGAGTTTTAAAGAGGGAAGACAAAATTAAGCCATTCTATGTAAAACACCCCCAATACATCCACTAATTCACAAATCACAAACACAAATAAATAAAAAAGCCTATATGATATATGGAATCTCATTGAGTTCCTTGGAAACAAAAACAGATAAATGATATGACATAGGTAAGTGTAACGAAGTCATTGTTTGTTTTAGATGGTGCTTTTAAGATTACAGGAGAAGGGTTTATAGAACGATAGAAAGATAATCTTTTTTCGGTTGGAACTGTGGGATAGTAAGAAGAGATGTTAACAGTGCTATCAAGATGATAGTACCGAGAGGGTAGTAAAAACAGGTGTAAAGGTAGATGGTATAGGTACCTTCCTCGTTGGGGCAAGATGTCTCCACAAAAAAACAAGAGGATACTCCAATATAAATATGAGTGGTGCTGATTACTATGAAGTTGATAAGCTAGCAATTGTCAAAATCATTCAAAGACATGAAGACGAACTTGTTCCAGATGGAGCAGTAAAAATTAAGGGTAAAGAGTTTCATGAACAGTATAGTCAAGATGACGAGACTGTGAAAATCATTCAAACAGGAATAATGATTGATGGATGGAGTTCCTACACTAGAGAAAGAAAAACTCGGAGAAATAAAAGGGTCGCCTACAGGCTGTAGACGAGCTAAATAAAGCAGGATATTAATACATAGGTACAATTTTGAACTCATCTGATTTCTTCTAAGAGAATATAAAAGTTTTAGAGGACAGCTCAAGTTTGGGCAGTCAAAACCAAAGTCTATATTCAACATTTAGAAAACGGAAAGTCCCGTTTTGGGGATTTTTTTCATATCAAGTACCTATAAAACAGGATGAAGTTGGTAAGTATAGAAACTCAATATAAAAAAATTAGATGGGCGGAATTTTCCGCTGGAACTCATGTCATCAAATACAATATGATGGAACAATAAAAGAATATTACCTATTTTCTAATTAATTATACTACTCTTTTTAAAGCTAGTAAGAGTAGTGCAGTTATCTTCTTTATCAGTTTTTGCACAAATTCCATACCACATATCATTTGGATAATCCTTTTTTATTATTTGGTCAAAATAGTATATTGTTGATGGGAGAAAGACATTGGGATTAGAATATACATCATATACAGTATCTATTATTTTCTCGCCATTATACTCTAAATCATATAATTTATTAGCCCATATAACTCCAGGCTCACTAGCGTATTTAACAATGCGAATTTTAGCTGGTTTTCTATCTTTAATATTCTTAACAAAGTCCTCTAGTTTATCAATATTATAAATTTCAGTATGATATTGTGTCGTATCTGATGATAAGTTGGAAGAAGTAATTTCTACAAAGTTTCCTTGTTTTATCGCTTTTTTAAAATATAAAGATTTATTATTTAAGATATCATTTTTCTTAATAATATTTTGATAATGCGATGGTAAATCGTAATTTTTGATATGCTCAAAACTATTGACTTCAACACCACCCGCTCCATTTACTGTAATTGTAATACGGTCAACACCTACCCCAAGATGTGGCCCAACATATGGTTTTACCTGTATTTTAAGAACAAAAAGAAATGTACGATAACCATTAGGTCTCTCAGCACTTAAAATATCAGTTGCCCAAGGGTCAACTGTGGGTATATCAGTTAGAAAGTTTGTATAATAATCCGCTACTGATTTCTGTATATATGGCGAAAGTAGCGAGAAGGAAATATCTTGATATAGTTCTTCTCTTGATTGTTCTGGTGGCTTATATAGTATGTTATCACCATATATTTTATTAGCTGACACAAAAGTAAAACATGGAAATTGTAAGCATAAAATCAAAGCTATCAAGATTGGAATACTTTTATAATTTTTTTTCATTATCATCACTCTCATAAATATTCTTACTACTTATTATCCCCAAAAACAATTTTTATCTTCTGGCAATGTGTTTAAGCATTGTATTTATATGGAATACCAAAAATGTATTTCAAAAGGGTGTACCTCTTTTCAGATAACTTTATAAACTGCCCAAATCACACTTCTCACACACGAGACACATCTTTCTCACAATATTGCCAATATTTCCGTAATTCGTGTTCATACGGTGTAAATCTAGTTATATGAAGAATTCATAAAAATAGGGACTAAAATACTAAGTCATTACAGCTAGTTCCGTGAAACACACATTAAAAAAACTAAGATATGGAGTCACACGCCAGTCTCACTATTGTTTGAATACTCAGACAATCATTCCCAAGGAAATAAACAGTAAAAACAGGAGGGAGGTATAACTTTCCTCTTATTTTTTTGTCACAAAATTAATTTTTCTCCTACATGGTTAGTGTTAAACAAAGTGAAGTTGACGAGCGAAAAACAAGGAGGTATGAGCATGGGTTAATAAAAATACTTAAATTCAACAATATTCCATGTCACAAAATAAAGTTTTTACCTACATGATTAATGAGAAACAAAATAAAATACCGGCGGGTAGGAACGCAGGAGGAAATAAAATGATGATGTATAAAATTAAATTAGAAAGAGAAATAAGACCAGAGGATAAAGAAAAATTTATATGTGTTACAGCTCACGAGTATGACTATGAAGAAGATTGTTATGAACGTATGGATTTTATATACATTAAAGATATATTTTCTAAAAAGTTACCACACGATATTAACTATCTTGTTATTCAGCAAATTTATGACCAACTTTTCAATCCAACAAAAAAAGTTTTAAAAGCAACAAAAAAGAAATTGAAAACTGCCACTACTTACTTGGTGGAACACGAAAACTTATGTCAGGATACTCTATTGTCATACGCTAGAAAGATAGCTTTACTAAGTAGAGAAGTTAAAGATAAAGAGGCACAGTTGTATAAATATAAGTATTGTATAAAGACACTTTATTATACTATGCCTGAAGATGTTTACAATAAAATCCAGATAGAAAAAACAAACCATCAAATACAATATTTAAAAGATGAGTTAAATTTTCAAAAACAAATATTAAAACAAAATAAGGCTAGTTCTAAAGTTAACAACAAGTTATAAGGACAAGATAAGCCACAGATTAATTTCCGTGGCTTCTTCTATTTTTCAAGTAACCATAGATATTGCTATGAGAACTATTATCCTGCCACTAGTGTTACAAACTGGTTAGGAGGTATCCTTAACAATCCTCGTAGTCCTGTTACTACGTACCAGTCCTACTACCTATTTTTGTAATTAAATAAGGAGTTTTTTATAGATTTACAAAGATGAGTAGGAGAGCCGAGTGATAACGAGGTGAATCCAACAACCGAAGCGTAGCGAAGGGCGTTAGTTAACAGTTATTAGTGGTTATGTTGATATATACCTTTCTTTAAGGGATTACTTGTGAAACCCAGTGATAGAGCCATTTTAAAATTGTTTTGGAACTTTTTTTTACAGAAAAGTGGCAAAGGTATATTTATCATGTCTATGAATCTGCGAAGAATCCGCAAAAGGTTTAGTTAGATAGTGTTAAAAGATTACTAAGTATAGGTAGTAAAAGATAAAGGTACATGGATAGTAAGGTAGGAGCAGTAGGACATGAAAATACTGCTTACTTTAAATATTCGGGGGTATCTGTTATGGGAAAGGAAAGCTTATTAGAGAGAGCTAGCTTTGAATTGGGAAATTTTGAGCTGAGATTATTTGTTTATGCCCTAAGTAATGGCGGTACTGTTGTCCTAAGTAAGAAAACAATGTGTGCTTTAACTTCTACAAAAATAAATAATGTGAACAAGCAATTGAAGACACTGGATTTTAAGGGAATAGCGGAATTAGATTTAATAGAGGGTACTGTGTTTACTTTGAGAGTTGTTAAACAGCTTGAGGGAGGTATTGCAAATGTCTAAAGTCACTGTAATAGACTCAATAATGGGAACTGGCAAGACAAGCTGGGCAATTCAATATATGAGCGAAGCACCTTTGTTAGAGAAGTTCATCTATATAACACCATTTTTGTCAGAGGTAGAAAGAGTTAAAACTTCTTTATCTGACATGAATTTTAAAGAGCCTTCCGTTAAGAATAGAAAGGGGAGCAAACTTGAAGGATTAAAGCAGTTACTTTCCAAAGGAGAAAACATAGTATCAACCCATGCACTGTTTAAAAGATGTGATGAAGAAGTTATAGAGTTATTACAAAAAACAGGCTATACGTTGATATTAGACGAAGTAGCTGATGTTGTGGAACAGTTTGAAATTGTAGAGGAAGATATTAGCATACTATTTAAAAGCCAGACAATTATTGAAGATGATAAGAAGTGGATTAAGTGGGTTGGAACTGGCAGGTCTTATAATGGTGGACTTAAAGATACTATGGAAGCCTGTTTTTTAAATAATGTATACCACTATGGCAAAAAATTCTATATATGGACATTTCCAATACAGATATTTAATTCCTTTGACAATGTATTCATACTCACATATATGTTTGAAGGAAGTTTACAAAAATATTACTTTGATATTTTTAGCACTGAATACACGTATAAATCCGTTACAAAAGTAGGAGATAGATACGAACTAACTGAATACAAAAAACATATTGATTTGATATCTATTGCCGAATTACTTCAAATCTATGAGGGAAAATTAAATGATTGTGGTAAAGGCGAATACACTTTCTCTGCTACAGATTTAAAAAGGCTAAAGAATAAGCCAGTACTATTAAGGTTAGTACAGAATAATATGTCAAACTATTTTAAACATATATTGAATAGCAAATCAAATGAGAATATGTGGACAACATTTAAAGACACTCAGAACTCTCTAAAAGGTAAAGGATATACTAAGGGTTTTGTTCCAGTTAATTCTAGAGCCACTAATGAATTTAAGAATAGAACAGCGCTGGCATATATAGCCAATAGATTTACACAGCCACATATTAAGCAATTCTTTAAGGCTCACGATATAGAAATCAATGAGGATAAGATAGCCTTGTCCGAATTAGTACAATGGATTTTCAGAAGTGCTATAAGAGAAGGCAAAGAAATCAACCTGTATATTCCGAGTGAAAGAATGAGAGGTCTGTTAAAAGGCTGGTTAAGCTAAAAACGGAGGAAGCCAGTATTATACATTGGCTTCTTTTTCTTGTTTATAGGCAAAAATTTATCGAGTTATTATAGTAAAAAGGCAAAAAACTGCTATAGGTTTTTCTACTACTTTTTTAAACTTCAAGTGGATTTTGAATATTCTTCTCTACGTTTTACTTCTCAAATATATTGCTGTTACTTAACAATATGACAACGTCACCTCCTAATGTAGTATATTGATATATAGATTTAGTATGTTTCTGTAATTATATGAATAACCATGCAAAGTATGGAAAATAATATAATTATAAGAAAGAGGTGTATATAGAAATGAAAAATATTTATAAAAGTGCTGTAGTGGTGGTGGCGTTTCTTACTTTAACTGCTGTAGGATATACATATTCAAAGTATTGCAATAAGTTAACTGTTAATAAAGCAATAACCAGTAATACAGTACCGACCAATACAAAAACTTCATCAAATAGTTATACTGAAAATTCTATAGTTCCATTTTCATCAGATATTGTAATTTACAATTCCCATCCAGAAGAAACTTATCCATCTGGTAAGAATGTAACTGATGTTGGTGCTTCAATTAATGATGAACTCACTAAAGTAGGATTAAATAGTAGCTTTATAAAAGTTACAGCACCTAAAGAATATACAAAATCATATGAAAATACACGTAATATAATAACAAAAAATGTAAAGAACTATGCTAACACAACTTTATTAGATGTATCTAGAGATACAGTTGATAGTGGTACATCAGATACAAAAAAAATAAAGTTAATACTTACTCAGGCCAGTCCGAGATATGAAGAAAATAAGAAATTCGCTAACCAATTGTTAGAACAGCTAAAAAAGGCTAATGGTGTTACGGCAGAAATAGTTGAATTTAATATAGATACATTGTCGTATTTAAATGAGGATTTGTCTAATAATACTGTCCTTATTGAGATTGGAAATGATAATTCTAGTGACAGTGATATTCAACAAGGTGTAAATGTATTAGCTGCGTCATTAAAGAACATACAAAATAAATAGTTTCTATGAAAACATAAGCACACAATATTTAATTGTTATCCAAAATCCACCAATTAATACTGTGTGTTTGTATTTTTACACAGTTTTTTCTTAGAATCTTTTAATCAATTAGAAGTTTTAATATGAAATTTTGTGAACAATAGGTTAGCGTTGTAACACTTGATAAGATAGTATTCAGTTTATTTGAGATTTCTTAATATAACATTTACTATATTTTAGGCTCAACGGTTTTAAATATAAATCTTAATACCATTATGACTGACGCAAGTCTATATTTTATCTCAATCGGAACTGTACTACTATCAATCATGAAATCTAAAACATACTGCGTAGGAATTTTTGCAAATTTGGCAATAGTATCGGCACTAATCTTATGCACTTCAATTAGAACTTCTAAAAATGCTTTAAATTTGAAATCTGGTTCTTCCTTTGAAAGAGTGTCTAACATAAATATTAAATTAGTAAAAGAACGCTTTTCTTCAAATCCTGCTGGTATTTCAATCTTATCTCCGTCACTTTTTCCTCTCAGCAAATGTGATAAGCATTCTGTACTCATTCCATAATCTTTCTTCAATGTATTTATTGTTTCTTCTATATCTTTGTTTCCAATCGCTTGGATTTCTTCTGCCATTGTTATCACCTCTTAAAATTGATATCTCTAAAACTTAATTCACATTTAGCTACAATTTAGGAACTAATTCCATGAAATGGCCACTTTCTTAATATTTTTATTTACTAATTTAAGTGCATGTATTATCAAATTATAGTAGTGTTTATTTATCGTTTCCTTTATATGTTCATTAGGAACACTTAATATTATTTTCTCTCCTGCTTCAACTGTACTTGAAGATATTGGTTCAATGAATTGCTTATATGATATTGAAGTTAACTCTTCTTTAATTATAGCTTTAGCTTCTTCCCAAGCGGTTTTAGCAGTATTACTTTTCACTATATTGGAGATAATTGTATCTTCATTACAGGGTGTTGCTTGTTCTTTGATAATAATGGCCTTTTCAGTTCTCTCAACCTTTTCTAATATAACCTTTAACATATCTAAAATTTCTTCATTCATTTTAAATTCCTCCATTTATGTATTACAAATTTTATCATAATCATATTATACAATAAGCTAAAGGGAAAATATTATACTATCTTTTAGTGAATATTGATTAGAAATCATGTAGGTGCGATGTAGGTGCTGTGTCCTGTACTTCGTGGACTTTTTATACCATTTCCTGTATTTTAGCATATCGGATACCCTATCCGCTTGTCCTTATGGTGTATATTGGCAGGGTTATTGGCAGAGGTTGACAGATATATACTCTTGGCAGTATCGTCCTGTTATACCTTAAAATTCACAATATTACCATTACCATCCATTGTTATACTATTATTGTATACCCTCCCACTAACGTACTATTGACATAATTCTGCTATAGGTTGTTGCTAGTGGTTCCTCATAAATACACTTTATTTCTATTTAATTCCTATAAATTCACTTAAATAAGTTTACTTCTCTTTGCATTGAAATCAATGGAAAATTACCCAACCAACGGTGGAATACCCACAGGTGCCCTGACATCCTGCCTATTGAAGATATACATACCATTTTTAAACTTCGACTCTGTTAAAGAATAGTGTTGAAAATTCACTGCAATCTGTAAAATTATGTATAATAGGGCTATACAAATGATTATGGAGATTCTGTTATACCAACTATAGAGCTAGTAAAAAAATATATGGAGGTTTTAGAAACAACAGGACAGAAAGAAATTCTACATCATCTTGAAGAAGTGTTTGTATTAGGTTCATTTGTTACAGAAGTTAAGGAAAACAGATTTTCAAAGGCAAAAGTCTGCCCTCATTGTGGTCAGAAATAGGTGTCCAGAAATGGAAGGTATGATAGAAGGAAATCCATATGTAATCCGTGTAAAATATTTGTAATTCTACACTTATGTGATATATAATTAAACAGGTGAACAATCGTAAGATATGACGAAACAAGAATGGGTGGCGATTATTTTTAGGGAGGTAAACAAATTGCTTAAAGAACTAATGGAAGAAGAATTAAAATTGATGGGATTGAACTCTCTCGAACACCCTATATTTTATAATTGCCAATATGGTATCCGTTTTGAAATAGGTGTTGGAAATGTATATAACAAAGATATGACTCCACGAAAAGAATATGTTGAAAGTGCTTTGAGTCGTGCTATGACTATATATAATAATGGAATAAAATCTCCAACGTTATTAATGTGGGAAGTATATCCACAAGGCGAAGAAGATAAGAGTGATTTTGAAATTCTCTTTTCAAAAAAGATTATATCAATTTTGCCACAGGAGGAATTTTCACAGGATATAGATATTGATAATGAAGTTATAAAGCGAACCCAATTATATTGGGATTTGAAGAAATCCAATATTCCAATGAATAAAGTATTTCGTGAAATTATTATTGGTGATTTAGGTGGCTCGGAGGACTTTATTTCGTCTATATACTTATTTGATGTTGAAAACCATGTTATGCTTCATCTGTATGATGATAGAGGGCTTGATATTGTTGCCTATGATAAGAATAAATTAATTCCAATTTATCAAAAATTGAATACATGGATACTTGATTATGACCGTAAACAAATAGATAAGATATTTTTTGTTTAGATTTAGGTTACAATATTCTTTTGTTGGTTATTAATGGTAAATATAAGATATTTAAACAATAGTAAGATTATTATGCAACAATAATAAATAATCTAAAATTTAAGATTTATATTTTGGGGGAATATTTAATGAATAAAAATATATTATCATTTTTTACAAAATTTATTTGTAATCTATATATAATATGTACTATAATTATGCTTTTTATTGTTTACAACAATATAGAAAACAATATTATTTCAAGATTTGGGATGTGTTATTTTTATTTAACGCTTTTTGTGTTTGTATATATACCATTTATTACTATTTTTAATTCAAGAAAGTTAAAATGGGTTGAAATAAAGGAAAGGCTGTTTAAATTTATTGCTTTGTCTATTTTATTTGGTGGTCTAAACTATGTTTTTGATTATGTTTTTAGACCTTCAAATATAGATTTATTTAGAGAATTTTCAATTGCTTTAGGTTTAACCTTTGGTATTTCATTTATTGACATTATATTATTGGGAAGAAAAATAGAGTGATTGATACGCATAATTCATAATTCAAGTCATAAATGTAATTTTTTACAAAAAAGACTTTGGTAAAAGGAGTTGAAACTCATAGAACCAATTAGAATAATTAGAAAAATCAAATTAAAATATTTAGAATTATTTCTTTTAAGAGAAGGATATTATGGAAAAATAATTAGTTATATGCTATTTATTGATTTTAACAGACCAAGTACACTAAGTGATTTTCCCTATCTTAAACAATTTGAAGATAAAAATGATTTTGGTAGAAGTAATTTCATTAAGGTTATATTTTTCGCAAATAGTATATTAAATGATGGAATGAAACAAGAAGTATTGAGTATTGCAGGTGGTTTTTTAGAAGATAAAGAAGATTGTGACTGGAATGCTGACTTTGAAGTAATTCCTAATAATAATTATGATATAGATGAAACTTTAAACTATGTAGATACTTTCGTTAAAGATAAATATGACTTAAGGATATGTCTAAAAAACATACCTTATTCTAAGTTTAATAATTTATCCCAAGATTAATAGTTTTACTGCACATTAATTATACTATTCGAAACAATAATCTACATATTATTAATGAAATAAGAGTTCACACATGTTAAAATGACATATAGATTTTAGTAATTGGAGGAATAAAAATGCGAATAGGTTTTTTTGACTCTGGCATTGGAGGCATTACTGTATTACATGATACATTAAAAATGTTACCTAATGAAGATTATATATATTATGCAGATACATTAAACGTTCCATATGGGCCAAAGCCCAAAGATAAAGTTAAAAAGTATATTTTTAATGCTGTAGAGTTTATTATCCAACAGGGAGTTAAGGCAATAGTTATTGCTTGTAATACTGCTACAAGCGTAGCAATCAAAGAGTTAAGGGCTAAATACAGTATTCCAATCATTGGTATGGAGCCTGCCGTAAAACCCGCTATTGAAGAAAACAAAAATATAAATAAACGAGTTCTGGTAACTGCTACAGCATTGACTGTGAAGGAAGAAAAACTGCAAAATCTTATCGCCAAATTAGATAACGAACATCTCGTCGACTTATTACCTCTTCCAGGATTAGTCCAATTTTCGGAAAGACTTGAGTTTAATGAAGAAATAGTAGTACCTTATCTTAAAGAACAGTTATTTAAATATGATTTAAGTAATTATGAAACTATTGTTTTAGGGTGTACCCATTTTTCTTATTATAAGGACATGTTTAGAAAATTACTTCCATCACATGTAAATATAATCGATGGAAACATTGGTACTGCAAAGAATCTAAAAAGAATTTTGAAAGAAATGAATTCCTTAAATGAAGGTAATGGTAGTATTACTTTCTATAATTCAGGATTCAAAATTGAGGATAAAGCTGAATTAGATAAATATAACAGACTATTCAAAAGGCTGGATACCATCAATGAATAAAATTAATTTTGGAAATTCTAATATTAAGAAGCAATATTCTTAGAAGTATTAAAGAAATATTAGATTATTGTATAACTGCTTTTAAATAATGGTAACCTACTAAAAAGAATTACTATTGAGGTGATAAGTTTGAGAAAATCACTTTTTGCTTTATTTTTAGTGTTATTAATAACTTTTAATATTCCATTAAATATTAAGGCATCTTCATATAATTATGTTAAATTTGGATTAAAAGAACATTATATTACACCTGAAAATTCAAAAGAGAAATTATATAGGGATATGCTTATGACACTATTATTGCCTATTTTACAGAATACAGTTGATAATTACTATAAAGAATATTTATCAGTATCTCCTATGGTAGCACCTTATGATATTTCGGTATTAAGAATGGATAGACTAGGTGAGAATGGAACATTTGATTTCCGTTTAAAGTTAGAGCTCCATCCGTATGTTGGTCCACACCTTGATGTAGGACTTGATTATATTACTATTAAAATAAATCCAGTAGATAAAGTTAAAATTGAAAAGTTTGAGCATATTAAGAATTATGAGTTACCATCATACTATCAAAATATTATAAAGAAGAAATTACCATAATATAAATAAAGTTATAATGTTCTTTAAATATGAAAAGTTCTCTTAAAAAATAATAGACTATCAGCATTATTTTTTAATATAGCCTAAACTTTAGATATATAAATAGTATAAGTCAGTAATACCAATGTTTCTAGAAAAATATAATATGTATAAACATAAAAAAATAACAGTCACCCCCACAATGGAAGGTGACTTTTGTTCTGCAATTGAAGCTGGCCATAAAAATTTTTGCTACATTTTTAAATATCTGAAAGAGTATCCTTGGCAATACATTTCTGTAAATCCTTCAAATTATTATGATAATATCCCATAGTAATCTCCAGTGAACTATGTCCAGCTATTGATTTTACATCTAGCGGATTACTTCCATTTTTGATTAAGTTAGTTATCGCTGTATGTCGTAGCTTATGAGCAGAAGAACTCTTGTCTAATCCTGCCTTTTTACCATAATCTATTAACTGACCTTTTATGTGTGATAGATTGACCTTGTCATGAGATACGCTGGATAAAAATACATACTCACTGCCGACATCATTGCTAATCTCTATAAGCTTCTTTAAATATACTATTAACTTGCTATTTAATGGCACTACTCTCTGTGTCCTATTCTTGGCAGTTTCAGCATTTATAACAATGTACTTTTCTTTTAGATTTATGTCCTTAACTCTGATGTTTATTGTTTCGTTTATTCTTGTACCCACGGACAACATTAAAAGTACCAGTGTGTAATCTCTTAATCCCGCGTAGGATTTCATATTTATTACTTTCAATAGCTTCTTTATATCTGAATTGGTTAAGGGTTGCTTTTCATTCTTTACTTCTCTTACCTTTTTAACTCGTTCATTAATACGCTCTTTAACATATCCTTCCTGTTCCAAGAACTGCAAATACACCTTCAAATACCTAATGCGAATATTAACAGTATTTGGACTTACCTTCTCTAACATGTAGGAAATGTAGCCTCTAATCAAAGTTATGTCATATCGAATTTGCTTATCCGAATAGACTTCATTTATGTAATTGTTCAGATACAGGAAACTTCTGTCATAATCGTACATACTGCGTGGTGAAAGGTTTTGAGAGCGTTTGTAGATAAGAAATTCATTCTGTTTATTCATGAAATCTTGAATTGTAAAATAGATTGTTCTTAATTCTTTTACTTCTGCTTCAACCCCTATCGGAGTTACTTTTTCTGTCAATTGTAGTCTTTTGGCCATTTTCAACACCTCTAAAATTTATTACAGTACTATCGGACACTGAAAAATTTAATCCTTATCGGACTGTAATATAAATCTGTAGAGTTGCTGTAACATGTTGAAAATACTGTATGTATGGTGGAGGCGAGGGGAGTCGAACCCCTGTCCGAAAGCAGAAACATTTGAGCATCTCCGAGTGCAGTCCTTATTTTAGAATTCCCTCTCTTAGACGCCTAAGGACAGGCTTCTAAGTTCAGTAGCTTCATAAATTCCGTTTCCAGGTCAAAGCTTTCCTGGACTCGTTTCCCCACTGTCGACGCCAGACCCTAAGTCGTGGGAATCTTAGGCTGACGAGCTGCTATATTAGGCAGCTAATGCTAAATTATCGTTTTCGTTTATATTTAAACCCCATAGTTTTTTAACGCGGGCCCACAGGATTCCCTCGACTCGCTTCTCAAACACATCTTACCCCCGTCGAAACCAATTACGCCCCCAAGTTGATAATTTAATACTACATATAGCAGTAAGCCAATGTAGTATTAAATTATATCATTTAAGTTGTTCTAAGTCAACTTGTTTAAATATGAAAATTTCTAATATCAAGTAATTCAGAGGTTCAATCGGAGTTTCTATATGAGGAATACTTCTTCTCCATCTGAACTTTAGAAAAACTTATCCAAACGTGTAACAATGTTTACTTCCTTTTGAAAAAGATAGGAGTATTAGCAATGTTAGCGTTTGGATAAATGGATATTCAAGCATATTTTAAAAAATCACTTTCATTATACTTATATAAAGTGTAATTTGATTATCTTAAAGTAGATAATAAGTGAAATATGTGCGGCTAAATGCAGTATCAATATTACACTATAACCGTAAAATTATCAATAGTATACAAAAGTATATTAAGTTATATTTATGGTAAATACATTAATTCTTAAACCAATTTCATCTATTATACATTATATCAAAAATGCTGCAAATAAAGTAGTTACAAGTAAACCGATTATCACAGGTTTTAGATTTCTTCTAGCTAATTCAAATGCATCTACTTTGCATATGGCAGCGACAGGTATTACTGCCCAAGGAATTATAGTTCCTCCACCAACCCATATACCTGCTATTTGACCTAGGGCTGTTAACGTAGCTATTCCTCCGCCTATTGCAGTAGAAAATAATTTGGCTACGGATCCTACCAGGGATATTCCTGAAAAGCCAGAGCCGTCCAATCCCGTTATGGCACCTACAGCAGTTAAAGTTCCAGAAGCCAACAGTGGATTTAAAGGCACTATATTTGAAAGAGCCATTCCAAGGTCGTTAACTATTCCGTGAGAAGATTGAGGTAACACTTTACCGAATATTTCAATAAAGGCTGAATCACCCAGATAAAAGAATGCTGCTATAGGAATAACCACACCAAATACTTTAAAACCAAATTGAAGCCCTTCTACAATATGAGCTGTAATATTTTCTAAAGATTTTTTGCCATAGGCTATAATTGAAATGAAGCTTAGAATAAACAGAGAAGTTCCTCCAATTAGAGCAGTAGCATCTCCACCTTGGAGTTTATACATATACATTATTATTATATCTCCTAAAAATATAGCTATAATTAATATAGTTAATATTTTTCTAAATATATTGGAGGATATAACATTTTTTTCTTCATATGTTTCTTCTTCTTTATTAAAGCTGGTATTCAATTTATTATTTTTTATGTCTTTTCTCAGCATATAAAAAGCTGTTACTGTAGTCACTATTCCCATTACTATAGTTAATGGAATACTTGCAGACATTACACTGGAGACTCCTATTCCTGCTGCATCTGCTGTAAGTTTAGGTGCTCCTTGTATTATAAAATCACTGGACAGGGCAATACCGTGACCGAATAAGTTCATAGCTACTGCAGCTCCTATAGGAGGAAGGCCCACTTTTTTTGCTATGGGTAAAAATAACGCACCTATGAGAGCTACTGCAGGAGAAGGCCAGAAAAACCAGGATAATGTCATCATAACTATACCTATGATCCAATAGCACATCCAGTAGGATTTAATTATTTTCTTAAAAGGTGATACTAATTCTTTATTTATTCCTACTACAACTAGCACATTGCTCATGGCAGTTATTATGGAAATAATAAAGATGGTAGGCATAAGTTCTTTAGTGGCATAAATGAGACTATTGAAAATTTGTATAATGGATATATATATAGAATGGGTTGAGAATATTCCAAGGGTAAAAATGCCAACTATACATATGAGAGATATATCCCTTTTTAGAATCATAGCTAGGATTATCACTAAGATAAAAATAAGGTATATATAGTGCAGATTGGTTAATACGACATTCATATCCATCCTCCGCATAAAATAAATATATTAATAATTTATGCGGAGGAAAATTCCATGGTGATTAAAAAAATAAGTGTTTATCTAAAATATTTTACCTTGTTGATTGCTTTTTTGAATTTTTATTATGGTTTTGTGCTTCTTCTGTAATAGGTGTCTGTCCTTTACTTTTCATTTTCCTGGCTTTTTTATTGTCAGGTTGACTATCTTTTGGCATTATTTCAAACCTCCTAAATTAATATGCTTTCTTATTTCCGGTTTTAGCTTTTCCTTGAATTTCCGGAACAGGTTCTAAAGTGTTTTTTTTAATGTGAGTCTTTTTGTTGCTTTCAGTTCCATGCGGGTCTTTCGGATCAGGTCTTCTGGTACCTGCTTTAGCCATAGGGACACCCTCCTTAAAATTCATTCAAAATATAATTTATAATTTTATATTTCTTTCAGTAATATTATTTGTGAAAAATTGAAAAGATATATATGAATTATTAAAAAGACATACTGTTAAATTTAACTATCAATTTTTAAGAGAGGTGATATATTTATGAAGAAAAAATTTAGCATATTTATGTTGATTATATTTGCAGTATCATTTATGGCAATGTCTGTAGTATATTCTAGAGGTATTTTTAGTTCACAAAATGAAGATGAGCAGCTTAGAATAGATTCTAAAAGAGAAGATGAGATGCCAAAAAGATTTAGAAAGACCACAGATACTATTAAAGAGGATGACGATCTTCCTAATTTAACTGGGTTTTCTTCATTAAATGAGTCAGGGAGTGCACAGTTTACTACAAAAAATATAGGACTCATGAAAAAAGCTATAGGTAATATGCCTATATTTATAATAGATTTGAGAGAAGAATCCCATGGATTTATCAATCATTTCGCAGTGAGCTGGCTAGGAGAAGATGGGAAAAATAAAGGAAATAAAGGATTGACAAAGGAAGAAGTATTGAAGAATGAAGCTAAGAGATTGAATAGCATTAAATTAAAGGAACCAATTACCATAAAAAATAAAGAAATTATACCCACTAAAGTACAAAGTGAAAAAGAGTTAGTAGAAAAGAATAAGATGTTTTATGTAAGAATACCTGTTACTGACAATGAAAGACCTGGTGATGAAATGGTAGACTATTTCATAAAATTAGTAAAAAAGCTCCCTAAAGATGGCTGGGTGCACTTTCATTGTAAAGCTGGTATTGGAAGAACCACTACTTTTATGGTGATGTATGATATCATGAAAAATGGTAAACAGGTAAGTTTAGAGGATATAATGGAAAGGCAGGTCTTAATTGGAGGAAAAAATCTTCTTAAGCCTTCTTATAAACCGGGAAGTTATTCTTCAGAAAGATCTGAATTTATAAAAGATTTTTATGAATATGTAAAAGAAAACAAGGATGGATTTAATACCAACTGGTCTCAATGGGTAAAAGATAAAAGAGAGGTAGGCGTATTGGATTGGAATATAAAAATAGCATAATAATAAATAGTATAGTATTTATTATTATGGTTTTTGCAGCGGTGAATTTAAATGTAACTATAGTTATGGCAGAGAGTACAAAACAAAATACAGAAAAATCCATAAGTGCCGATGAAAAAAAGATTATTTATCTAACTTTTGATGATGGTCCCAGTAATATAACCAATAATATCTTGAATATATTGAGAGAAAAAAATGTAAAAGCTACATTTTTCGTTATAGGAAATCAAATACCAGATAATGAGAATATAATAAGGAGAATCGCAAGTGAGGGACATAGTATAGGGCTTCATACCTATACTCATAAATATGGTAATATTTATAAGAGTAGTGATAATTTCATTAAGGAGATGAATATTACAGGCGATATGGTTAAAAAGATTACAGGATTGGAAAGTCATATAATAAGGTTTCCAGGCGGCAGCAGAAAACATTTAAATAATAAACTTTTACAGAAATTACATGAAAATAAATTTAAAATATATGACTGGAACATACAAGCTTCCGATGGAATTAATGCTAAAACATCTCCTTATAAAATATTTAAAGAAACTACTACTAATCCAGAAAACCTTAATTCAATTATACTTTTAATGCACTGTGATTATATGCATAAAAATACTTGCATTGCTCTTCCTAAAGTAATAGATTATTATAAAAATCAGGGATATGAATTTAAAATTATAACAGAGGATACTGAAGAGCTATATTTTCCTATATCTACTAAAAGAACTTCGGGATTCTTTAAAAAAATACTTACAAATTAAAAGTTTAAGGCAAGATATTAAATTATAATATGTCTTGCCTTAAACTTTTATATTATCAATGTTTAATATTAGTTTTTATAAGTTCCATAAAGGTGTCAGGAGTAACCACTTTTATTTTAGAATTTTTATTTAATTCACTTATAACCTTTTCGATATCATCCATAGTTTTACTCCAGGCGTGTACATATACAAAAGTATAGGAGTTGGGATTAGTTATATCAGTATATCCTTTATCTGCATAAGAATTAATTTTTTCAACTAAGGTGTTGTTCTCTTCTAATTTGGACCATAGAAGATTTCTACATGAAACTATTGGTTTACCATTGCTCCACAGTATTTTTCCTTTATAGTCGTCCTGTCTGTGATAATTTAAATAAAATATGCCCTGTATATTGGGATATACGGTATACTTATCCCATAGAGCTATATTATCAAAAGACCAATTATCTAAAATTGAAATATATTTTTGATTTACGTTTTCCATATAATTATTTAACCTTTTAATATTTAATTCAAGGGCATCTTCTTTAAATTTACTGGGATACATGTAACCTGCTCCAGAAGGAGATACAATAAAGTTGTCATTGTAATCCTTTTGGGAAGCACTTTTATAATACAGCTTAAATACAGTAGGAGCCAGTTCGTATAGAGAAGGACTTATGGTGAATCCCATGTTGAATTTGCCACGGCTGGGAGAGCCATACCACTTTTTAGAGCTATAATTGTTTCCAAGAGTCCACTGTTGATTATCTCCATCTGACATAATAAATGTAACAAAATGAGTGTTCTCTTTAGAAAAACTATTTGAAGAGTTATTTTTTCGAGTTAAAATTTGGTATGGAAGTGCACTAAGTACAGTTAAATTATAGGACCAGTCTGCAGGAACTATGCTTACGCCGTGTTTTGAAGCTTCTTGTACATTTTCATATTCATCTGGTCCCCAGCCTAAACAAATGGAGTCCTTCTCCATGGAGCTAAATACTTTGTCCCGTAGGGGAAATTCTTTAGGGGCGTCTTCATAAAATACAAGACATTTACTCATTATGGCATAATCCCTTAAAGCTGTGCTTTTATTTGGAGACAGTTCAATTACAATAGAATGGCTTAATTTAGAATTCCATAGATTATTGTAGGCCCAGTATTTATCGGTATTTCTGCAATCACCTTTCAATTTTTTTATGCCATGATCTCTAAGTCTATTTTCTATGGATTCATCAATGGCTATACAATTTTTTAAAGCTGCCAGAGAGCAGGCATTATTTATTGAAGGATCTTTAGAAGAAGAATTACTATAGAGTACATATCCTTTTACATATGATTTGAATTTGTCCAACAAATACCAGGGATCTTTTACTATGTCATAAGTTACCCCATGATTTTGTTTTAAATCATCCAGCCATATATTGTAATCTGGATGACTTTTGCTTAAAATATATATCTGGGAATATGAACTAGTTGATATTACTCCCTGCAGAGTAGCTATCATTGTCTTTTCTTCTGGAGTTAAATTATTTTCGTATATTGCGTAAAGGTGAGTAGGTTTTTTAGGGTTCTTTATATAGTAAGAGTGCAGAGAAGAAGCATTTGCACCTGAATTAAATATATTGATACATAGGGTAAAAATAATAACTATGGTAAAAATTTTATTAAGTTTATATTTTAATTTCAAAAATTACACCTCCTTAGTGCTTATTATGCAAATTTTTTTAATAATTTATGTGTATATAGTATTGCTGAAAAATATATTGACAATAGATTTTTTATAACCTATCATATAAAATGTTATTGTAGTTAATTGAATATTAAAAATGCAAAGAAGGGGATTAGTAAATTTTATATTCTTTTTTAGAGAGGAAACATCTGGTGAGAGTTTCTAAAGAATTATTTTGAACCTGCCCTGGAGTTTCTGTATTTTAATTATTAGAGTACAGCGGTGATAATCGTTAAAATTTTAAGTGAGTATATTTGGTATCAAATATACTAATCAGGGTGGTACCGCCGATATGACCTCGGTCCCTTTAGGGGATTAGGGGCTTTTTTATATTTAAAATAATTTATAAAAATTATAATTAAACTTGGAGGTAATTAAATTGGATAAAAAATTGGTAGAGCAAATAACATCCAGAGATGAGGATTTTGCTAAGTGGTATACTGATATTGTGAAAAAGGCAGAGCTGGCTGACTACTCAAGTGTAAGGGGATGTATGATAATAAGACCTTACGCTTATGCCATGTGGGAACATATACAAGGCTATCTGGATAGAAGATTTAAAGAGACAGGTCATGAAAATGTATATATGCCCCTTTTTATTCCAGAGTCACTTCTTGAGAAGGAAAAAGATCATGTAGAAGGATTTGCTCCTGAAGTTGCCTGGGTGACTCAGGGAGGAAATGAAGAACTTACAGAAAAATTATGTGTGAGACCTACTTCAGAAACTTTATTTTGTGAACATTATGCTAAAATAGTTCAATCTTATAAGGATCTTCCAAAATTATATAATCAATGGTGTTCTGTGGTAAGATGGGAAAAAACTACAAGACCTTTTTTGAGAACTACTGAATTTCTGTGGCAGGAAGGTCATACAATACATGCTACTAAAGAAGAGGCAGAAGAAGAGACTATAAGGATGCTTAATATATATGAAGAACTATGCAGAGAAATGCTGGCTATTCCTGTTTTAAAAGGACAGAAAACTGAAAGTGAGAAATTTGCAGGCGGAGAAGCCACCTATACCATAGAATCATTAATGCATGATGGAAAAGCGCTGCAGTCGGGTACATCCCATTATTTCGGCCAAAATTTTGCAAAACCTTTTGAAATGCAATATTTGGATAAAAACGGTAAATTGCAGTATGTATATCAAACTTCCTGGGGAATAACCACTCGTATTATAGGAGCTCTTATAATGGTACATGGAGATGACAATGGATTGGTAGTTCCGCCAAGAATAGCCCCCCTGCAGGTAATAATAGTTCCTATAGCCCAGCATAAGGAAGGAGTACTTGAGAAGGCAAATGAATTAAAAGAGGAATTAAGTAAAATTGTACGGGTAAAAATTGATGATAGTGATAAAATGCCAGGGTGGAAATTTAGTGAACATGAAATGAAAGGTGTACCTATTCGTTTAGAAGTGGGACCTAAGGATATTGCAAAAAATCAGGTTGTACTCGTAAGGAGAGATACTAGGGAGAAGATAATAGTACCTATGAGCAATCTTTGTGATGAAATACCAGCGTTATTGGATAATATTCATAATTCCATGTTAAAAAAAGCAGAGATGTTTATAGAAGAAAATACGCATAATGCTGTAGATATGGAAGAATTTAAGGCTATACAAAATAATAAAAAAGGCTTTATAAAAGCCATGTGGTGCGGGGATGCCAGGTGCGAAGAGAAAATTAAAGAACTTACTGGTGCAACTTCAAGGTGTATTCCGTTTAATCAGGAACATATTTCAGATAATTGTGTATGTTGTGGAAAGAAAGCAGATAAATTAGTTTATTGGGGTAGGGCATATTAAAATAATTATTTAGAAAATACTGATAGATATAGATGACTTGGTAAATAGTTATAATGAAAAGAGATACTGTGAATTTTCATAGTATTTCTTTTTTATATTAATAAATAACTTTGAAAATATATTATAAAGTATTAAGAAAGAAAACATTTATTGTTATAATATAACTAGAATTATAAGTCATAGTGATGTGGAGGCTCATACAAATTATGTTCAATGGTAAAAAATTCAAAGACAATAAATTTATATATTTTATTTGTTATGCATTGTTAGCTATTATAATTGTATTTACAGTTAATGAATATTTTAACGGATTAAAATATGAGCATATAAAATACAGCGATTTTGTCAATTATATTAACCAGAATAAAATATCCCAAGTTAAAATAGGAAAGGATAAATTGTTCATAACACTTAAGAGTAAGCAAAATGAAGAAGAAAAAATACTTTATACGGAAAAGTTAAATGATCCAGATTTAATACAAAAATTAGATGCTGCCAATATTAAGTTTGATGGGTCATCCCAGGAAAATGCTGTAATGAAGAACATTTTTACAGGTTGGATTTTACCTGTAATTATACTTATGTTTTTTGCAAAAGTTATTTTAGGAGCATTAGGTAAAAGAATGGGCAGTGGAGTTATGTCTTTTGGTAGAAATACTGCCAAGATATATGCAGAAAATGAAACTGGTGTTAATTTTGAAGATGTAGCAGGGCAGGAGGAAGCTAAAGAATCTCTTGTTGAAATAGTAGATTTTTTGCATAACTCTCAAAAATATGCTTCTATAGGAGCTAGACTACCTAAGGGTGCACTTCTTGTAGGTCCTCCGGGTACAGGAAAAACTTTGCTTGCAAAGGCGGTAGCAGGAGAGGCGAAAGTTCCCTTCTTCTCCATATCAGGTTCTGCTTTTGTGGAAATGTTTGTAGGCATGGGCGCTGCCCGGGTAAGAGATTTATTTCAACAGGCACAGGAAAAAGCTCCCTGCATAGTTTTTATAGATGAAATAGATGCAATAGGCAAGAGTAGAGGGGGAAATGTGTCTGGAAATGATGAAAGGGAACAGACTTTGAATCAGCTTTTGGCGGAAATGGATGGATTTGATTCTTCAAAGGGTGTAGTGATATTAGCTGCTACAAATAGACCGGAAGTTTTAGATAAGGCACTTTTAAGACCGGGAAGATTTGATAGGAGAGTAGTAGTTGATAGACCAGATTTAAAGGGTAGAGAGGATATATTAAAGGTCCATATAAAGGGAGTTAAGGTTTCAAAAGATGTAGATTTAAATGCTATAGCAAAATCTACTCCTGGAGCTGTAGGAGCAGACCTTGCCAATATAATAAATGAAGCAGCACTTAAGGCTGTTAAAAATAACAGGTATGAAGTAACTCAGGATGACCTTCAAAATGCTGTAGAATTAATTATAGCTGGTAAAGAAAAAAAGGATAGAATACTTTCTCCAGAAGAAAAACGCCAGGTTGCTTTTCACGAAGTAGGGCATGCACTGGTAGCAACACTATTAAAACATACAGATCCTGTTCATAAAATAACTATAGTACCAAGAACTATGGGATCTCTTGGATATACAATGCAGCTTCCTATAGAAGAGAAATATTTGATTACCAGAGAAGAGATGATAGATCAGATATGTGTTATGTTAGCTGGAAGAGCTGCAGAAGAGGTTAGGTTTAGTAGTATATCCACAGGAGCTGCCAACGATATTGAAAGGGCAACTGAAACTGCCAGAAGTATGGTTACCGTTTATGGAATGACAGAAAGATTCGATATGATGGCACTAGAATCAATACAAGATAAGTATCTAGATGGCAGACCAGTACAAAATTGCAGTGCAGAAACTGCTTCAATTATTGATGAGGAAACTTTAAATATAATAAAACAATGTCATAACAAGTCCAGAGAACTTCTAAAAAACAATATAGAATTACTTGAAAAAATATCAGAAGAACTTATTGAAAAGGAAACTTTAATGGGGGATGAGTTTATGGGCATAATAAGAATGTACAGAGATAGAGGAAAATAGATCTTATCGATAGGAACTTTAATAATTAAAAGTCAATGAAATGGAGATATAAATATGTATGAAGAGAATTCAAAAAAGGATTTACACAGGGAACTTGAACTCAATTTAGAAAAACAAAAACTAAAAGAAGTATTAAAAGAAATTAAAATCCAAATATTAAATTATGTGAATATTAGAAAACAAATTGTAAGTTCCATACTTGACTTGAGAGAAAAAAACTTAGAACAGTATAGAGATGATGAAGACCAATATGTAGAATATTTTAGTCATGAAATGTATGCAAGAGAAGAGCAGTATAGATTGGTAAATAAGAATATAAGAGAACTTTCCATACTTAAATCCTCACCTTATTTTGGAAAAATTGAGTTTGAGGATAGTTATGGAAAAGAAAGTATATACATAGGGAGATTTGGAATGACGACAAGGGAAGACTATGAACCCATTGTGATAGATTGGAGATCTCCTGTATGTGCCTTATTTTATGAAGGTAAATTAGGAATTTTGAAGTATCAATCTCCAGCAGGGGAAGTTGAAGCAGAAGTACTCTCAAAAAGGCAATTCATTATAAAGAAATCCAGTCTTTTGGGGATGTTTGATTCCAGTCTGGACGTAAAAGATGAAATATTACAAATGGTACTCAGTAAAAATGCAGGAGAAAAGTTAAAAGATATAGTAATGACCATACAAAAAGAACAGGATAATATAATAAGACAGCCAAGAAAAGGAGCAGTTGTGGTAAATGGGGTAGCGGGAAGTGGCAAGACCACTATAGCTTTGCACAGGGTGGCATATCTTCTGTATAATTACAGGAAAATACTACAGGAAAGGGTACTTATACTAGGGCCTAATAGCATATTTATAGACTATATTTCAAGAGTACTTCCTAGTTTAGGAGAAGAAAAAGTTATTCAAACAACTTTCAGAGAATTCTTTGGGAGTATGATAAACTTGCCATATATAATGAGTTTTAGGGAGTATACAGAAAATGCTGTGAATAAGAATAGAGAATTTATTGATGAGGTTATATATAAGGGTTCTTTAAAATATATGGATGATATAAATAAATTAATTGATGTTGTGGAAAAGTCTTATTTTAAAATGGAGGATGTACTATTTTATGATAAGGTAATAGTGTCTAAAGAACAGATGAATAAAATGTTAACATATGATTTTAAAAGTATGCCTTTATTCAAAAGAGTTAGAAGACTAAAGAGAATTATCTATTCAAAAATAAAAGATGAAAGAAATATTTTAGTAAATCTTATTCAAAAAGACTATAAAGATAGAATTGAAAATATGACAGAGGGAGAACTTAATGATTTTCAAACTGATCTAGAATATAAAAGACGAAATAAAATAAGAAATGTGATATATGAAGTAATAAAAATTAAAAAGGAAAAATTAAAGTGGATGAATGAGCCGGATGTGCTTTCTATATATAATTACTTTAATAAAAATAAGCCTCTGATTTATAATGATCTAGCCGCTATTTTATATCTTAAGATAAAATTAGAAGGATTAAAATATAACAAGGGAATAAGGCATATAGTGATAGATGAAGCTCAGGACTATTCACCTCTTCAGTTTTGGGTTATCAAGGAACTTACAGACTGTAAGTCATTTACCATAGTAGGGGATGTAAATCAAATGATTATACCCTCAGAGAACAAATGTGCCATGATGGAATTAAAAGATATTTTTACCGATATAGAAGTGAAGAATTTTTCATTGGACAAAAGCTATAGATCTACAAATGAAATAATTAGTTATGCAAATAAATATTTGAAACATAATAAAATAATATCTTTGGTGAGAAAGGGAAAAGAAGTTGTAGAAAAACAAATAGATAATCATAAAGAACTTGTGGACAAAATACTCCATGATGTTGTAGAATTAAAGGAGAGAGGTTACGAAAGTATTGCTGTAATATGTAGGGATTTAAAAAATACAGAAGCCTTAAGTGATTTAATTAAAGGAAGAATGCATATAAATCTTATAGATAGAGAAAATATGATTTATTCTAGTGGAGAAGTTATTCTTCCATCTTACTTTGCTAAAGGTCTGGAATTTGATGCCGTTATAATGGTAGATACCTCTCAAAGTAATGACGATACATTAAAATATATAATGGCCACAAGAGCTCTACATGAATTGTATGTGTATAAGACTTCCTCGATTAATTAAAGTTTCTAAGCTTCAGGTTTTGTTAAATTATCCTGAAGCTTAGTGTTTTATCCGGACATTATCATGGTTAATACCTCCATTTTCTCCAAAGTGAAAATAGGTGGATAAGTACAGATAATCGCCTGGATAAGTTCTTCTAAGATTCAGATGGAGATATGCATTCCTCATGAGTGAACTCCGTCTGAACCTAAGAATCACTTGATAAGGAGATTATAAAATTATGATAAATAAATCAGTGCAGTTAATTGAAAAAGCGGAATATGGGCATAGATTGGATAAAAACGAAATAGTTCATTTGCTTCAGGATGATGGATGTAATGAGAAACTTTTTAAGGCATCTGACAGGGTAAGAAAAGAATATGTTGGTGATAAAGTTCATCTAAGAGGATTGATAGAATTTTCAAATATGTGTAAAAGAAATTGTATGTATTGTGGGTTAAGGTGTGATAATAAAAATATTGAAAGATATAGAATATCTCCAGATGATATTATTGAACTTGCTAAAAAAGCAGAGGGGTATGGATATAAAACCATAGTTATGCAGTCTGGAGAGGATGATTACTATACTGTAGATAAGCTTAAATATATAATATCAAATATAAAGAAAATGGATATGGCACTGACTTTAAGTATAGGTGAAAAGACCTTTGAAGAATACAAATCTTTTAAAGAAGCAGGTGCAGATAGGTATCTAATAAGGATAGAGACCACAGATGAAAAGTTATATAAAAAAATGCATCCGGGTATGAGTTATAAAAATAGAAAAAGATGTTTAAGAGATCTTAAAATTTTAGGGTATGAAGTAGGCACAGGATGTTTGATAGGACTTCCAGACCAGAGTATTGAATCTTTGGCAGAAGACATATTGTTTTTTAAAGAAATAGATGCGGATATGATAGGAATAGGCCCTTTTATTCCAAATGAAGATACTCCATTAAAAGATGAAATGGGAGGGAATTTTATAACTAGCATAAAAGTTATGGCTGTAATTAGATTGTTAATGCCAGATATAAATATTCCGGCTACAACAGCCATGGAAAGTTTGGAGTTAAATGGTAGGGAAATAGCTCTTCAAAGTGGGGCAAATGTAGTTATGCCCAATGTAACAGAAGGGGTGTATAGAAAACTTTATGCTCTTTATCCGGGTAAAATTTGTACCGGAGATACACCGGCTCACTGCAGAAGCTGCATTACAGGAAAAATAAATAATATAGGTAGAAGTATTTCTGACTCTAAAGGGTTTAGAATAAAATCAGTGGTTTAGTAAATTAAAACAATTGTCTGAAAATAATGGAAAAGAGTTTTCTGACTAAAAAAGTTGAAATTAGTAAAAGTTTATGATAAACTTAGGGCAATTTAATAATTTGGCTGCCTAGGGTAGAGGTGCTGTAATTAATAGTATTTATTTTTAATCGGCAGATGTTTGAAGAATAAAGAAAGGAATTACAGCCGAAAAGTTAGTTTGGCGAACCTAACTTTGGCTTTGCATATAATATGTGTAAGGCTGTCACTGAGATATATCTTGGTGGAGAGCTACAAGGGTACACAGCTGTGCATAATGTGCAGTATAGGTCTGTGTTCCTTTACTGCACTTATTTTTTATCCTGATGAGGTATAATTAGCCACTGCTCCAGCTTCTTTAAAGTGGAGTGGATGTGCAGGGCCGCACATATGGATAAATTCTTTTAGGATTCAGATGGAAAAAAGTATTATTTTATAAGTGAAATTCATCTAAACCTAGAAATCATATGATAATCAGAAATAGGGAGGAGTATTATGGCAATTATTGTTCAAAAATATGGAGGAAGTTCTGTAGGCACTCCAGAAAAAATAAAAAATGTAGCAAATACCGTAGTAAATAAAGTAAAGGCCGGAAATAGTCTGGTAGTTGTAGTGTCAGCTATGGGAGATACTACGGATGATTTAATAGCGCTTGCAAGACAAATTACGGATAATCCAGATAAAAGAGAGCTGGATGCACTTTTATCCACGGGAGAAATGATGTCCTGTGCACTGCTTGCAATGGCTGTCAAAAATTTGGGATATGATGCGATAAGTTATACAGCTTATCAAATTGGAATAAAAACCAGTGGTCAATATGGTAAATCTCTTATAGATGATATAAATGCAGATAGAATGAAGAAAAGTTTAGATGAAGGCAAAATTATAATTGCAGCAGGCTTTCAAGGTATAAATGATGAAGGAGATGTAACTACCCTTGGCAGGGGTGGTTCAGATACTACAGCTGTGGCTATAGCTGTAAAGTTAAATGGAGTATGTGAAATATACACCGATGTAGATGGAATATACAGTGTGGATCCTAGAAAATATAAAAATGCCCAAAAATTGGATGAAATAGATTATGAGGAGATGTTGGAACTTTCAAGTCTAGGGGCACAAGTTATGCATTCTAGGTCTATAGAACTTGCACAAAAATATAATATACCTGTGTATGTAGGATTAAGCAATAGTAATATAAGAGGAACAGTTATTAAGGGGGTAGATACAATGAATTTAGAAAGTAAACCAGTAACAGGACTTGCGACCAGTGATGAGGATATTGCAATTACGGTAAAAGATATTAAAAATGATATAAATATTATTTCAAATTTATTTGAGAGTGTAGCAGAAAAAAAGATTAATGTAGATATGATAAGTCAAACTGCACCTATAGGTGGCAAGGTTAATGTATCCTTTACCATACCAAAAGATGATATGAAAGAATGTCTAACTATTCTAAAATCCTACTTTAATAATAATCAGGTGGATATAGATGAAGACATAACCAAGTTTTCCATAGTAGGTATAGGAATGAAAACCACTTCAGGAGTAGTTGCAAAAATGTTTAAGTTATTTAGAGAAAATAATATAGCTGTAAAGATGATAACTACATCAGAAATAAGAATTACATGTGCTATAAAGCAAGAAGACAAAATGAAAACAATAAGTATTATAGCAGAAAAATTTAACTTATAAGGGTTTAATTATGTTTTTGGCAAAAACTTTTAGGAGGATACCAGTGTGAGATTAATAGGTAATATGGAAGTTAAAGATAATGTTTTATATATTGGGGGAATAAGTACTGAAAAATTAGTAGAAGACTATAGAACCCCACTTTATGTAATAGATGAAAAACTAGTTAGAGATAAATGCAGAAGATATTATAAAGCTTTTAAAGCACATAAAAATAATAAAGTCACTTATGCTGGTAAGGCCTTCTTAAATTTAGCTATGTGTCAGATAATAAATAGTGAAGGACTGTATTTAGATGTGGTGTCAGAGGGAGAGCTTTATACTGCTTTAAAAAGTGGCTTTCCTATGGAAAAAATTTATTTTCATGGAAATAATAAAACATTAGAAGAAATAGAAATGGGAATAGATGTTGAAGTGGGAAGATTTGTAGTAGATAATCTTTATGAAATGGATAAGATAAATTCTTTGGCAAAGGAAAAAGACAAAATACAGAAGGTACTTTTAAGGATAACTCCTGGAATAGAAGCTCATACCCATGAGTATATAAAAACAGGACAGATAGATTCCAAGTTTGGATTTACTATGATAAACGGTGAAATCATAGATGTAGTAAAGAAAGCTATAAGTCTTTCTAATATAAAACTTACAGGTATTCACTGTCATATAGGCTCACAGATATTTGAAACCAAGCCTTATGAAGATGAAGTTGAAATTATGCTGAAACTGGTAAGGAAGATAAAGGATGAAACTGGATACGAAGTAGAAGAGCTGGATCTTGGGGGAGGATTTGGAATATATTACACTCCAGAGGATAAGCCTAAGACTGTAGAAGATTTCTGTAGTATTATACTGGAAAGGGCAGAATTGAAATCAGAGGAATTAGGTATAAGATTACCATCTTTAGTAATAGAACCTGGCAGGTCCATAATAGGGAATGCAGGAACGACCCTTTATACCATAGGTGCAATAAAGGAAATTCCGGGTGTAAGAAAGTATGTGTCTGTAGATGGAGGAATGGTAGATAATATAAGACCTGCACTCTATAATGCTCCTTATGAGTGTGCCGTAGCAAATAGAGTAGAGGATGGCAGTAAGGAAGTGGTGACTATAGCGGGAAAATGCTGTGAATCAGGAGATGTATTGATAAAAAATGTACAACTTCCAAAAGTTCAATCAGGAGATATATTGGCTGTATTTACTACAGGAGCCTATGGATATTCCATGGCAAGTAATTACAATAAGATTCCAATTCCAGCAGTGGTTTTAGTAAAGAATGGACAATCAAGACTAATCTCTAAAAGACAGAGTTTTGATAATATGATAGAAAATCAAATAATGTTGTAATTTAATTCCATCCTACTTGGGAATTTATATTTTCACTTTTATTGGGAACAATAATGAAAGTACAATTCTTTTTCACAAGAAAGGATGGATTTTTTATGCTTTATGTTATAGGTATAGCTATAATTATATTCCTTGCAATGATTTATAAAAATTTAAATAAGTGTGTTGATGTGGATGAAAATATGGTAGATGACATTCCCACACTTAATCTAGGTAAAGAAGAGTTAAAAAAATATGCTAGAGAAATATCAATTATACCTGCACGAGTTAAGAAAAGAAGCTGTAAGAAAAAATTAATTGATAGTTTAGATAAAAATTATAAAAATATTTTACATGGATATAATTTTTTTAACATGGAAATTAAAAACAGAGGGGATATAGTATTTTGTGCTGAATGGCTTTTGGATAATTTGTATTTGATTAAAAAGGAGTATAAGGATATAAAAACTAATATGCCGGGAGATTATTATAATAATCTTCCTGTAATTACCAAAGGAGCTATGAAAGGATACCCTAGAATATATTACATAGCAAGGGAAATGTTACAGTGTAGTTATGGTACTGTAAGTGAAGAGGTTATAGAGAATTTTATAAGTGCCTATGAGGAAAATACAGTATTAAAAAGCTGTGAACTTTGGGCACTGCCTATAATGCTTAGAATAGCCTTGATTCAAAATATAAGTAATATAACAGAGAATATAGTATTTATGCAAAAGGAAAGAAAAAGAGCGGAGTCTGTAGCAGAAGGTATTATAAATTCTGGAAGCAATATAGATTTTGAAATTGAACGACTTAGAAGGGATAGAATAAAATTCACTTCACCTTTTACGGAAAGATTTATAAAAATATTAAGAGACAATTTTATAGATAGTGTGAAGGTATATGATTGGATAGATGAAGAATTGGATAAAGGAGATAGCAGTGCTGCAAGGGCAGTGAATATAAATCATCAAAAGCAGGCTGTATATCAAGTATCTATGGAAAATTCCATTAATGGTATAAGAGAAGTATGTGCATTGAACTGGAAGGAAAATTTTGAACGTCTAAGTTATGTGGAACAGGTGTTAAGAAAGGATCCAGCAGGGGTCTATGAACTCATGGACTTTAATTCCAGAGATTATTACAGGCATAAAGTAGAAAAGTTATCTAAGAAGATAAATGTACCTGAGTCCTTTATAGCGAGAAAGGCCGTGGAATGTGCAGAGGAAGCATCTGGAGAGGTATATGAAAAACATGTAGGATATTATCTCATTGATAAAGGCATATCCTGTCTTAAGAAAAAGATAAAATCCAGTGGAGAAGAATATAAAAAAGTGAATTCTGAAATTGGAACTAATATAACAGTAGATCTCTATATAGGGACTATAATATTTGGTACTATTTTTTTGGATTTGTTAATAAATGGAATGAATTTTTATGGTCAGAATTTGTCCATATGGAAATACATAGCAGCGGCTGTAATACTTTTAATACCAAGTAGTGAAATATTTATATCCATATTCAATTGGAGTATAAATAAACTTGTAGAAACTAGATTTATACCTAAGATGGAATTTAAACAGGGTATACCACAGGAGTCTAGTACGGTAGTTGTAATTCCAGCACTTATAAACAATGTAGATAGGTTAAAAAGTCTTATAAGTGATTTGGAAGTGTATTATCTAGCTAACGAGGAACAGAATTTGTATTTTGCATTACTTGGAGATTTTAAGGATAGCTTCTATAAAGAAGAAAGCGGGGATAAATTAATAGTAGAGACTGCCTTAGAAGAAATAAAGAGCCTTAATAAAAAATATGGAAATGGTCACAGAGATAAATTTTATTTTTTGAGCAGATACAGAAAATATAATGAAAAAGAACAAAAATGGATTGGATGGGAAAGAAAACGGGGAAAATTAATGGAATTTAATTCTCTTGTAAGGGGAAACAAAAATACCAGTTATGATGTTATCAGCGGAGACATAACCAGCTTGTGCAGTGCAAAGTATGTAATAACATTGGATGCAGACACCAAACTTCCGAAGGACACAGCCAAATTACTTATAGGAGCTATGGCCCATCCATTGAATATTCCTTATGTTGATAAAAACAATAAAAAGGTATTGAGAGGACATGGATTAATGCAGCCTAGAGTGAGTGTAGGCGTGTTAAGTGCAAATAAGACAGTCTACTCTAATATTTTTTCTGGGGAAACAGGTATAGATATATATACAAGTGCCATTTCCGATGTATATGAAGATTTGTTTGATGAAGGTATATTTACAGGAAAGGGTATTTACGATATAGATGTGTTTAATAATATTTTACAAGATGAAATACCTGAAAATACTGTATTGAGCCATGATTTGCTGGAAGGATCTTATGTAAGGGCAGGACTGGTAACTGATATAGAGCTTATAGATGGATACCCTGCCTATTATGATTCCAGTTGTAAAAGGCTTCATAGATGGGTCAGAGGGGATTGGCAGCTTTTGCCATGGCTGTTCAAGAAAAATTCTTTAAATAAACTATCTAAATGGAAAATAATAGATAATCTAAGAAGAAGTGCTGTGAGTCCTGCAGTTATAATACTTATTGTAGGGGCTTTAACTTTATTTTCTAATTCAGATAATTTGCTTTTGATAGCCCTTATTTCACTACTCTGTCCTATATTCTTTGATGTATCGGAGACTGTGGTTTCTCCTGTAAAAGGCATAAGTCTTTCAGGAAAAGTGAGTAATTTTAAAGTTGCTATAGAACAGTTTTTCCTAATATTAAGTTTTTTGCCTTATCAGGCGTATTTAATGTTAGATGCTATAGTGAGAACGCTCTACAGGGTTTTTATAAGTGGTAAAAATTTGCTTCAGTGGCAGACTGCTGCGGATGTGGAGGCAGCTTCAAAAAAAGAATTCAGTCATTATTTGAAAACAATGTGGATAGGTAGTGTTATTGCGGTTGCAATAGGACTTTTAGGGTTTATGAACTCTTTGGAAACTGCATTTTTGGTATTGCCATTTTGTGTGGTTTGGTTCTTTTCGCCTTGGATAGCATTTAATATAAGTGAAGACAGAAATAACGATGAAGAGGAACAAATAAATGACGAGGATAGAAAATTGTTGAGGGAACTTGGCAGAAAGACTTGGGCCTATTTTGAAGACTTTATAACTTCGGAAACCAACTGGCTTTCACCAGATAACTACCAGGAAAAACCTTATAAGGGAATAGCCTATAGAACTTCTCCGACTAATATGGCTATGGGTATTACTTCTAACGTAGTAGCCTATGATCTGGGATATATAGGTATATCAGAGTTTCAGTACAGACTTCATAATATACTTTCAAATATGGAATCTTTAGAAAAGTATAAAGGCCATTTTTATAATTGGTATGATATAAAAAATAAAAAGCCGCTTTATCCAAGATATGTATCTACGGTAGACAGTGGTAATCTAGTAGGATATATATGGCTTGTAGAGGAGAGTTTGGATGAATATATGGGATATCCTCTGATAAATAAAAATTTACCTTTAGGTTTGAAGGATACCTTGAAATTAGCAGAAGGTGAGATCTATAAAGAACTTAAAATTAAACAGGTATATAGAAGTTTTATAGATAGGCTTTCTAGTGATGAGCTGAATAAATTTAAAGGGGAAGATAGGATCAATGTATTCTTGTTGAGATCATTTTTGTATGAATTAATAAAAAAATCTATGGAATTCGATAAAAAATCTATAAAATTATATTGGAATATGAAAGTTTACAATATGTGTATAAAATTTTTGGAAGAATTAAATAATGTATTTCCATGTATTGCTTTTATAGATGAAGATTCACAATTCAAAGATTTTAAACATAGATTTAATGATTTAGCAGTTAAGGTACCTTTAGAAAAGATTCCAACAGCTGTTGATGAATTAATTAATGAATTTGATCATCAGAGTGAAAACAATAATGTAAATGCTTTGAAAGAGCTTTTGTTACAGACTAAGTCAAATGTAGAAAAGATTATATTTGAAATGAGAACTATAAAAAATACTTTATCCAATATGGGAAAAGAACATAATTTCAGTATGTTGTATAATAAAAAAAGACAGCTTTTTGCCATAGGATATGATGTGGAAAAAGATACTTTAGGTAAAAATTATTATGATTTGCTTGCATCAGAAGCAAGGCAGGCCAGTTTTGTAGCTATAGCTAAAGGTGAAGTGGAACAGGCACACTGGTTTAACCTGGGAAGAGCCATGACTTCCGTAGGTGGAGGTAAAGGATTGGTTTCCTGGTCTGGAACTATGTTTGAATATTTGATGCCCCTTATAATTATGAAAGAATTTCCTGATACTTTGTTTAGTGAAACTTATGAATATATAGTTGAGGTACAAAAAAACTATGGAGATAAAAAGCATGTGCCTTGGGGTATCTCAGAATCTGCATATTATGATTTTGACATAAATTCCATATATCAATATAAGGCTTTTGGAGTTCCAGGGATAGGATTAAAAAGAGGTCTTACCAATGAATTGGTGGTTTCCCCTTATGCTTCTGTAATGGCACTTCAAGTTGATTTTAAAAATGCATTGAAGAACATAAAAAGACTTATAGAACTTGAGGCTGAAGGAATATATGGATTTTATGATGCCATAGACTATACTTGTGAAAGATTATCTAAAGGCAGAAAAAGTGCCATAGTAAACTGTTTTATGATACATCATCAGGGAATGAGTTTTATGTCTCTGGATAATGTGCTTATGAAAAATGTTTTACAAGAAAGGTTTCATAGAATTCCAAGAGTTAAATCAGTAGAACTGCTTCTGCAGGAGAAAGTTCCAAAATCTATTATTTATAATAGAGAAGAACACAGTAAAGAGGCAAAACCCCTATTTAAAGAGGAAAATATGGTGGGGAGAAAATATACCACTGCAGTTACTAAGGCACCAGAGACAAATATAATTTCAAATGGAAATTATTATTTGATGATGACAAATAGCGGCAGCGGATATAGTAAAAGAAAGGATATTATGGTATATAGGTGGCGTGAAGATGTTACTACGGATAATACAGGAATGTTCTTTTATATAAAAAATATAAATTCAAATGAGTATTGGAGTGCCACCTTTGAACCCTGTAAGTATGAAGGAGAAGATTATGAGGTCATATTTCTTCCAGATAAATGTGAATTTAAAAGAAAAGATGGTAATTTAAGAACTTATACCGAGGTCACCGTATCTCAGGAAGATGAAGGAGAAGTAAGAAGACTTTCAATTACAAATAGTAGTGATCATAAAAGAGAAGTTGAAATCACAAGCTATTTAGAGGTAACCCTTGCGCCATATAATGCGGATTTGGTCCATCCTGCTTTTGGCAATTTATTTATAGAGACTGAATTTGTTCAAGAACCAATGTGTATTATTGCAAGCAGAAGGCCTAAGTCCAAGGAGGAAAAACTATGGCTTATGCAAACCATAGCAGTAGAAGGGAAACAGATAGGTTCTGTTCAATATGAAACTAGTAGAGTTAATTTCATAGGAAGAAATAGAAATCTTATGAATCCCAGAGCTATGGATAATGATGCTCAATTAACTAAATCTATAGGTGCGGTAATTGATCCTATAATAAGTATGAGAGTTAGAGTGGTTATAGAGCCTGGAAAGACCTGCAGGGTAGCTTACAGCACTGTAACTGCAAATTCCAGGGAAAAGGCAATTGATCTTGCCAATAAATATAGAAATATGTCCAATATAGATAGGATATTCCAACTGTCCTGGACAGAAGTGCAATTAGAAATGAAATATTTGGGAATAAAATCAAATCAGGTAAATATGTACCAGAAAATGGCCTCAAGGATTTTATTTATAAATGATTTATTTAAAGACCGATATGAATATATTACTAAAGTAAAGCAAGGTCAGTCAGCACTATGGCCTTATGGAATTTCAGGAGATTTACCTATAGTTCTTCTTATTATAAGAGATGAAAAACATATGGAACTTGTGAGACAGCTTGTAAATGCACATGAATATTGGAGTTTGAAAGGATTGTCGGTAGATCTGGTTTTGCTGAATCTACAGGATACTTCTTATGTACAATTACTTCAGGATAAGATAAGAGATACAGTAAATTCCAGAAGGGCAGCCAGGAAAAATGTGCCTGGAGGAGTATATATTTATAATAATAGTACCATTAATAGGAGGGATATAGAATTTTTTATAGCTGTATCCAGAATTGTAATAGATGCTGAAAAGGGAGAGTTTGTAAAACATATTAAAGATACTGAAGGGAAAAGAGCAGCTTATGGAAATATAAGTAACAGGTATAAGAATAATACTTCAAATTACAGTTTTAAGATCCCAGAACTTCAGTATTTTAATGATATAGGGGGATTTTCTAAAGATGGAAAGTCATATTTTATAATATTAAAAAATTATAGTAATACCCCTGCTCCATGGATAAATGTGATATCGAATAAAAAATTTGGATTTCATATTTCCGAAAATGGAGTATCCTATACATGGAATAAAAACAGCAGAGAAAATAAACTTACCACATGGTCAAATGATCCGGTAGTAGATGGAGAAGCTGAAGCGCTATATATAAAAGATGAAGTTACAAAGCAGATATGGAGTATATCTCCTAAGCCCATAAGAGATTCAGGACAATATGTAATAGAACATGGCTTTGGATTCTCTACATTTAAACATGAAGCTAATGAAATATTAGGAGAGATGACTGTATTTGCAGATATTGAGCACAGTGTAAAGATCTGTCGGGTAAAATTAAAAAATATTGGAGTAGTTAAAAGAAAACTTTCACTCACCTATTATGCAAAATTAGTACTCGGAGTTTGCCATGAACAAACAGCCCAGTATATATACACAGGATTTAACAGTAGGGAAGAATATATATATGCTGTAAATCCCTATAGTGAATGTTTCGGAAGAGGCATATGCTATATGAAGATTTTAGGAGGGAAGGACTCTTCCTATACTTCAAGTAGAGAAGAATTTATAGGCAGAGGAGGAGATGTATCAGAGCCAAAGGGTTTGGAATATGAAAGTTTTTCCGGTAAAATAGGAGCTGGATTTGACCCTTGCTTTGCTGAAAATACAAGAATAGAGCTAAATGAGAATGATGAAAGTGAAATTTTAATTCTTTTGGGACAGGAAGATAGTTTTGAAGAAATAAGCAAGGTTATTGAAAAATACAGCAGTATGGAAATTTGTTTCAAAGAATTAAGTAAAGTTAAGGATTATTGGGAAAAACTATTTAATGTTATACAGGTTACCACACCAGATAATTCCATGAATATTATGTTAAATGGATGGCTTATGTATCAAGTGGTGGCATGTAGGTACTGGGCAAGAACTGCATTTTATCAGTCTGGTGGAGCATATGGATTTAGAGATCAGCTTCAAGATGTAATGGCTATTTGTTACTTAAATCCTGATATAACAAGAGAGCATATACTGTATAGTGCTTCAAGACAGTATTTAGAAGGTGATGTACAGCATTGGTGGCATCCTCATGTGGAAAGTGGAATAAGGACTAGATTTTCAGATGATTTATTGTGGATGCCTTATGTAGTGGCAGACTATATACAAAACACTGGAGATTACAGCATATTGGATGAAGAAGTACTGTACCTTGAAGATGAACAGTTGAAAGAAGGGGAAGATGAAAGATATAAAATATCCAATGTTTCAAATAAGAAAGGAAATATTTATGAACACTGTATAAAGGCTATTGAAAGATCACTAAAATTTGGCCCTCACAATATACCTCTTATGGGTTCAGGAGATTGGAATGATGGCATGAGTACTGTTGGGAATAAGGGCCAAGGTGAAAGTGTATGGTTGGGATGGTTTTTATATAGTATATTGGATAAATTTCAGTCCATATGTAAATTTAAGAGAGATGATAAGCGTTCAGATGAATATTTAAAGCTGAAAGAGTTTATAAGAGAAAATATAGAAACAAATGCATGGGATGGAAGTTGGTATAGAAGGGCATATTTTGATAATGGAACCCCTCTTGGATCCGTTGAAAATGATGAGTGTCAGATTGATGCAATTTCACAATCCTGGGCAGTTATATCAGGCGCTGCTAAGGAATCAAGGGCCAGAGAGGCTGTAGATGCTCTGGAAAGAAATCTTATAAGAGAAGATAAGGGAGTTATGCTTCTACTTACTCCAGCTTTTGATAAATCTGCTTTGGAACCTGGATATATTAAGGGATATATACCTGGAGTTAGAGAAAATGGAGGGCAATATACCCATGCTGCTATATGGTCCGTTTTGGCACTTGCTAAGATATGTCATAATGATAGAGCGTATAAAGCCTTTTCCATGATAAATCCTATAAATCACACTAAAACCTATTTGAATTGTGAGATTTATAAGGTGGAACCTTATGTAATGGCGGCAGATGTATATGCAGTGGATTCTCATGTGGGAAGAGGAGGCTGGAGCTGGTATACAGGTGCTGCGGGATGGATGTATAGAACTGGCATAGAGACAATTCTGGGGTTGAAGTTCAATGAAAATTATGGATTTACAATTTCCCCTTGTATACCAACTAGCTGGAAAGGATATACTATAAAATATACTAGAGGACAATGCATATATAATATAAAGGTAGAAAGAAATTCTGAGGTAGGAATATGGCTTGATGGCAATATCATTCACAATAAGGTTGTCCCCTTTCTAAATGGAGGAGAACATGAAGTAAAAGTAAATATATAATGTAATTATACCTCCTAAATTTATTTGGGAGGTTATAATTTTAAATAATCTAACAATTGGGGATATGTACTATATAATATAGTATGGTATAAATTAACATAGCAATTTTCAAATGTTTATAGTACAATATATGATGATATTTAGTGAAATTTGAATCTTTTGGGATTTAGGTGATACAGTGCCAGTAATACCCTATGATTGTGTATCATAGGGATTTTTCATACATTAGATGTTGAAACATGGAGGTAATGGAAATTATGGAAGAGAAAAAAAAAGTGATATTTAGCGGAATTCAGCCTTCGGGAAATTTAACTATAGGCAATTATTTAGGGGCCTTGAAAAATTGGGTAAAGCTTCAGGAGGAATATGATTGTTATTTTTGTGTAGTAGATTTACATGCAATAACCGTAAAACAAGAACCAAAGGACTTAAGGAGGAGAACTCTTGAAGTATTAGCCATATATCTGGCAGCAGGGATAAATCCAGATAAAAATACCATATTTATTCAATCTCACGTACCAACACATAGTGAAGCGGCTTGGATCTTGAATTGTTTTACTTATGTAGGGGAACTTGAAAGAATGACCCAGTATAAGAGTAAATCTCAAAACTCTGGGGAAGGAGAATCTGTACGTGCAGGACTTCTTAATTATCCTGTGTTAATGGCTGCAGATATTCTGCTTTATAATACAGATCTTGTTCCAGTGGGAAAGGATCAAACGCAGCATATTGAGCTTACAAGAGATATAGCGGAAAGATTCAACAATCTTTATAGTCCTACATTTAATATACCAGAGGGATATATACCAGAAGATGGCGCGAAAATAATGGATTTACAAAATCCTACAAAAAAAATGTCTAAATCCTCGGATAATCCAAATAGCTATATATTAATTATGGATAGCCCTGAAATTGTAAGAAAAAAAATTAATAGATGTGTTACAGATAGTATTGGAAAAGTAAGATACAGTGATGATCAGCCTGGAATAAAAAATCTTATAACCATATTAAGTGCGATAACTGGAATAACTCATGAAGAAATAGAGAAAAAATATGAGGGAAAAGGATATGCACAGTTTAAAAGTGATACCGCAGAAGCTATAATAAACGAACTTAGACCTCTTCAAGAAAAGGTAAATAATTTGCTTAAAGATAAAAAGTATTTGGAGGATATATATAAAAGAGGAGCAGAAAAAGCATACTATGTATCCAGTAAAATATTGAGAAAGATGCAAAAGAAAATAGGGTGTATACCTGTACCTGTATCGAAATCAAGTGATTCTTATTGATAGTATTCTTAGTGTTTTTAGCACTTAGAATACGTAGTAGTGTTATCCCATTTAATGCTGACCTTCGAATAAATGTGCTTGTTTTGAATATTGACATATATAAAGGAATAGCATACTATAAAAATACAAAAAATATTTTTAATTGACAGTTAGTTAAGAGTATATTTAAAAATAGTTTGAAAAGAGGTGTATATAGTGAGTTTTCTTTCAAGATCATCAAGAAAAAGAAAATATGCAAATAATCACCAGGGAAGTAGACACTATAAAAGAGAGGGTTTTTTTAGTCGTATATTCAGGATGTTTGGTTCATATTCTAATTCACATAGAAGATATAAAAAATATCATTCGTATAGTCCAGATGAAAGATACCATTATGATGAAAGAAGGTATCCACCTAGAGAATATCGTAGGAAAAGATATAAAAGCTCGTGGTCTTAATTCCTATTTTTAGAAAAAGAATATACCCACCAGATTATTTGGTTGATAAATACAAAATTATAAAGTTAATAGGTGAAGGACGGTTTGGTATATGCTACTTAGTTCATGCACAGGACAGAACGTATATATTTAAACAAATTAAGCCTAAAATTATGAAAAAATATAAAAATAAAATTATATTTGAACAACAAATACTTTCAGATATTGATTATCCTTTGATCCCCAAAATAATTGATGTAATAAATAGAGATAATATATATGGATATATTTTAGAATATAAAAAAGGCAGTACATTGGAACAGATGATTTTCGGAGATAATCACCAATTTAAATCCTTTGAGATTTATACCATAGCAAGTAAGCTAATAAAAATAATAAAATATCTTCATAAAAAAAATATTGTGCATAGAGATATAAGATTGCCTAATGTAATTGTTAATCAAAAAGATGTTTATCTTATCGATTTTGGACTTGCAAGACCCATAGATAACAAAAAGTATGTATACTGTGAGGATTTTTCATATTTAGGGCATTTACTTATTCATCTATACTATTCTTCTTTTAAGAAAACTAGCAGAAAATCAAGGCCATGGTATAATGAACTTGGATTATCATCGGAAGAATTAAATTTTTTAAAAAAGCTGCTGGGATTAAATGATGTTTATAAAAATATCTTTAACCTAGAAGAAGATTTTTTCAAATTGAAGATAACTCAATTATAATATCTTGGTGGGTAAAAATAAGTAGAAGATCAACTATCGAGTATGAAACAAGTTTCCTGATGAAATGATATTTGTCAATTTGTGGTTTTGATCTTCTACTTTTCTTACGATTACCTTTTTATAATTATTATGTTTAACCTTTTGACATGTTATAGTTACCGTTATTATTAAAATCTTCTTTAAATGCTTGCTCTGCAGCAGGCTTAAATTCTTCAGACAGCTTATCCAATTTTTCCATAAATTCTTTATCCTTAATCATCAATTCTGCACTAGGATGAGTAGCATAAGCACCTGTTTCCTTTACAATATCCCGAATGTGCTGAGGATTATCAATCATAGGGCATGGCATTAATAAATTTTTGTTATAGGGCTGTCTGTTTCTCAAGTTCTTAAAATAAGGTGATTTAAATGCCTCCATGAGGGGCTTGTTTTTAACATTTGTTGTAGCAAAGTGAGAAAATATACATGGTTCCACATCTTCTTTTGAGTTTATATGACAATAGTATTTACCGGATATGCATCCTCCTACGTATGGAGCATCATTAAAAAAGTCAATTGTAAATATTTTCTTTGTAGTTCTGATTTTCCTACTTCTTCTCCCAAGTTCTATTCTCTCTTTTGGAGAAAGCATATAATCCATTTCTTCCACTGGATTGTCACCTACAGGCATAAACATAAAATACCAGATCATTTTGCAGCCCTTATCGATAAGCATATCTATAAACTTTTCAGAAGTGACAACGTCAACATTTCTATTAGATGTAGCTGAGGAGGCTCCAAAAAGTATTCCTCTTTCATTTAACATTTCCATACCTTTTATAACAGAATTAAAAATACCATCTCCTCGCCTTGAGTCCGTTTCTTTTTGCCATCCTTCAATGGACAACATCGGCATTACATTGCCTAGTTCAGCCAATTTGTCAGCTAATTTTTCATTGAATAGAGTACCGTTGGTAAATGGTGTGAAATATATGTCATTATATCTTTTATAAATATCCAACATGTATTCGTTAAAGAAAGGTTCTCCACCTAAAATAATTATATAGTATATACCTGCATCTCTGGCCTCCTTAATAAGTCTATCTACTTCTTCATAAGGAATATCATCTTTTTTACTATAATTTGCAGCATAACATCCAGTGCATCTTAGATTGCATCTCATTGAGGGACTAATAAGTAGTACGAATGGGATCTTTGTATCATTTTTTGTACCTATTTTATCTCTTTTAGCAACTCCATACCATATAGCATTGCCAATAAAATTGGAATAAAATTTTTTCAAGCAATTTTTATTTGTATTTTTTAATATATTTTCAATATACCCTTTTACCGATGGCATGTCATTGTAGTATTTTTTTATACTTACAATTTTACTCTTTGTGAATTCATCTCTGCTTGCCTTTTCGGCGATTTCAAACAATTTGTTCACATTTTTTTCTGGATTTTTATCGATTATTTGAAATCCAGTTTTTATTATAGTTTCTTTTAATTTTCTTCTTAAATTGTCTAAATTAAGTTCCATATAAAAATTCCTCCTTATAATTAAGTTATTCCTTAAATTTATCTCTTTTTTACGGAAAATTTATAATTTTTTAATATGAGTACTTTTATGTATAGATTTTAAGAAATATTCTATTAAATAAAGAAATAAATAAAGTCCAAAGGTGCATTCTTATTTATTTTGAATAGAATGTTTTAATTTATACAATAAATAATCAGGATGCTTGAATTAAAAGAGTTGTGACATAATAATTTTATTTAAGTATTATCATGTCAGAGCTTATCTAAATAAATTATCAATAAGGCTTAATATAGTGGTTTCATAGAAAATAGGTAGAAAAAAGTGTTTGTTTTAGTTAACTGTACTTGAATCTAATAATCATTTGATAAATACAATTAATGCTGACATAGTTTTCTAAGATACATAGGTGTAAACCTTTAAGATTTAAAACTGTTTTAGTATTCTGTTAGGGTAAATATATCCTATTTTATCATCTCCCTTGTCTAATATTCAGGATATAATTACTTTCTGTAATAAGATTATTATAAACCTATATATATGTGGTTATCAACTTTTTTTATGTGAAGCATATCGCTTATAACAGCTCCATAGCATGAGAATATGTATTGTATTTAAGTGTTTTGGGAAAGTTAATATAATAATTAACATTTATATTGTTGTATTTTTTTATAAATGAAGTAAAATCAATAATGTATATTATTAATCTTAATTAAGTTTTAGTAGTATCCGCTGTTGGTCTTAAAAATTTAGAAAAATAAAAATAAATAAAAAGGAGAGGTTAAGTTTGTCTAAGTTTTCTTAACCAAAATCATAGTGATTGAGTTAATAAAATCAGTTTGTAAATTGAAAGAATATGTAGAAGATTATGAGGGATATAGGAAATGTATTAGTGATTTAATTCAACATGAAGATGTGATTTCTATGAAAAATTTTATACAGCATGGTGATATAACTTGTCTTCAACATAGTACCTATGTGTCCTATATGAGCTATTTGGTTTGTAAAGATTTGGGTCTTGACTACAGTTCTGCTGCCAGAGGGGGATTACTTCATGATTTTTTTCTATATGATTGGCATGTGAAAAGGTATGATAAGGGATTACATGGATTTACCCATCCCTATACAGCGCTAGAGAATGCAAACAGGATTTTTCAGTTAAATGAGGTGGAAAAAGATATTATAGTAAAACATATGTGGCCATTAACATTAAAATTACCTAAGTATAAAGAATCTTTCATAGTGATGTTTGTAGATAAATATTGTGCATCTATGGAAATTATTAAATTTCATAGTAAAGATAATATTTACAGGCTTATGAGTAAAATTTTATCATAATAATATCAATAATAATTCCCCCAGCTTTTTTGGATTGGGGGATAAGCTTTTTTAGATTTAGATAAAGAAAAGTATTTTTATAGTAAATTCAACTTGAATTCGAAAATCACTTAATGGAAAGATTAATATTGCAAAGTAAGCAGTATGCTGATATACTAATAATTAATTATTATGATGATAAATAATTTTCATATAACAGTAATAATATATTTTCCATAATGCTTAAGAGGATTCTAAGATAGCTTTGGGGTGAAAAAGGGGTGATGGAAATCAATTCTTATCTTAAGAAATATGTATCACTGGTAAAGTTTTTAGGTGAAGCTTTAGGAGAAGATACAGAGGTTGTATTACATGATATAACAAATGTAGACAATTCAGTTGTGGCTATAAGTAATGGTCATATAAGTGGGAGAAGCATTGGGGCACCTGCTACAAATTTGGTATTAAAGATATTAAAGGACGGAAAATATAGTCATAAAGATTATATAACAAATTATAGAGGAATATCCTCCCAGGGAAATATACTAAGATCCTCTACCTATTTTATAAAAGATAATAATAAGGAAATCATTGGAATACTCTGTATAAATATAAGTTTAGAAAGATTTAGAAAGTTAAGGGATTTTCTTAATGAATTTATACATATAAAAAATGATAGTTCAAAGGTAGAAGATGTAGAAAAGCTTGGTCAATCTGTCGAAGGAATTGCCCTGGAGAGTATGCAGGAAATCATTAAAAGTACAGGAATACCTCCAGAGAGAATGTGTCAGGAGGAAAAAATTGAAGTTGTAAAAAAATTGAATGAAAGTGGAGTATTTTTACTTAAAGGGGCAGTAAGTGAAATTGCGGGACAATTAAAGTCCTCTGAAGCTACTATATACAGGTATTTAAATAGAATTAAAAAGGATGTAGATTCTTAAAAGATATATTTTATCCTAACGCTACCATTGCTAATACTCCCATCTTCTTCAAAGTGGGAGGTAAGCATTGCTATGCGCCTGGATAAGTTCTTCTAAGGTTCAGATGGAGATAAGCAGTCCCTACAGCAAACTCCACCTGAACCTAAGAATCACTTGATTAGGATAAGGTGAAACGATTATGAGAGGAAAGTGTTGTTATGTATGAGGGAATGATTAGATTATTGCACAAAGAGGTAGTACTTGCTCTTGGATGTACAGAACCTGTAGCGGTGGCTCTTGCAGCTGCAAAGTGCAAAGAGACTTTAGGCAAGATTCCTGATACAATAGAAATATTGGCAAGTACTAACATACTTAAAAATGGAATGGGTGTTGGAATACCAGGGACAGGCATGGTGGGACTTCATATTGCAGCAGCACTTGGCGTTACTGGAGGGGATTCCCATAAACTATTAGAAGTACTTTCAGATATTAAATCAGAAGATGTTAAAGCAGCAAAAAGGATGATTGATGAGAAAAGAGTAGATATTAAACATAAAGATGCATCAGAAAAGCTTTATATTGAAGCTGTATGCAAATATAATGATGAATACTCGAGGGTAATCATAAGCGGCAGTCATACTAATATAGTTCTAGTTGAGAGCAATGGAGAAAAAATATCGGAAGAAAATGGACAAGATATTTTAGAATATAAAGAGATAAAAAATGAAAAAATTACTGTGGATTACATATATAAGTTTATAAATGAAATTTCTACTGATGAAATTATATTTTTGCTTCACGGGGCGCTTATAAATAAAAAGTTATCGGATGAGGCTTTAACTAATCATTATGGTTTGGGTGTGGGAAAAAATCTTTATGAAAATGTAAAGTATGGACGAATTGAAGATAGTATGGAAGTACGGGCCAAATATACCACTGCAGCAGCAGTGGATGCAAGAATGGCAGGATGTTCTCTCCCTGTAATGACTAACTCCGGTAGTGGGAATCAGGGTATTACAGTTTCTATGCCAGTTTTAGCAGCAGCTGAAAAATTGAAAATTCCACAGGAAAAGTTAATAAGAGCTCTTGCACTTAGTAATTTAATTGCCATACATATTAAAAGCAATTTGGGAAGGTTATCCGCATTATGTGGCTGTGTAGTTGCTTCTACTGGTGCCTGTTGTGGCATAACCTATATTTTCGGGGGTAAACTTGAGAATATAAAATATGCTATTAAAAATATGATTGGAGATATATCGGGTATGGTATGTGATGGTGCAAAATGCGGATGTGCACTTAAGGTATCTACAGGTGTCAGTGCAGCGGTTCAAGCAGCCATGCTGGCGCTGAGTAATGTAGAAATATCACAAAATGATGGTATAATTGATAAGGATGTAGAAAAGACTATAAAAAATTTATGTGAGCTTGGTACAAAGGGATTGAAAGAAGCGGATGATGTAATATTAAATATTATGACCTGCAAGTAAAACTTTAATTAAATGCTGCATAATTTTAGAAGCTGCCAATAAAGGTTATCGGCAGCTTTTTTATATAATTTATGCAATTGCATTTATATCCAAATTACCAGTGATAATTGGAGTATTGGTGCTTTGTTTTGCTTTTGTAGACAATAAACTTGCTGTATTTACTAGTTTATTTATTATGTCTAAACTATCGGTTACTTTACTACAATTATGTATATCACAACTTGCAATGCCAATGGATGCAGAAACTCGTATATTATTTGGGAATTCATATGAATCAATAATATTTAATATGTCTTGGGAAATTAATTTACTTTTATTTATACAATATGGAGTCAATATGGCAAATTCATCTCCTGCATATCTACACAGACAACAGTCCGTTGGAATGTTTTTTTTCAATATGGTACCTACATTTTTCAATATAATGTCTCCATTTATGTGACCATATTTTTTATCGATGAGGCCAAAGTTATCTAAATCTAAAAATATAATGGTTGTATTTTGCTTGTTTTCTATAAATTTATGTGCATTGTAAAACATATAATCGCTTTTATAAAGTCCAGTGAGTAAGTCAATATGTTTGCTAAATTCCACATTTAGGCTTGTCCTTGATATGTATCCCATAATATCATTATCATTTTCTAAAAGTATGATATTAATATCTTTATTTGAATCGAAAACTTCTTTAATATTCCAGATATGGATATGGCAATTAATGCAAATATATCTGTCAGACATAATATCTGCCAGTATCCTATTTGGGTGCGCTCTGACTAATTCCTTTTTAGTAACTATACCCATTAAGTCTTTATTTTCATACACTATGAAACAGTCTATATCATCTTCACAAAAAATATTTTGGATTCTCCTTACTCCATCTAGAATGTCTACCTTCATAAAATTTTTTTCTGCTATGTTAATAGCCTTTTTATTCATAAATCTACAGATTTACTAACATGTAAAATAATATCAACCTGTGCCTTTACAATAATTGATTCGTTAGCAATCTTTCCCCCTTCCTCCATTATTATGGGAATAAGTTTATCCTCTGAAAGCATATTTAATAGAGATTTTCTAACTACAATTGCTTCGATATAATCATGTTTAATTTTTATTATGTCATATTGTTCTGGAGATAATACGTCTACCATCCTTCTTGCAGCTTCAGGTCCAATTGGGGCATGTTTGCCTACTATTAATATATCCTGCATTGGAGGCATTTCAAATTCTGAAAAATGCATATTTATCTCTGCTCTTTTTGTTCCTTCTATTTTACTTTTCATTATCTTGCCACCTTCTACATAATTCACATATTATGTTATCATATTTTGTCTAATTTTTCTATTATATGTATTATATTTTAAGTGAAATTATTTAAAAAATTTTGATGAAACGATTTCCTTATGTATTTATTATGTGAAAGGTGGTCATTTATTATTAATGGAAAAATACAATTATGCCTAAACCTAAGAATTATTTTATTAAAAAGGTCATGATTAAAGGTTATCTAACCTTTATTTCATGACCTTTTTTCTTACTATTTTAGGAAAATAAAACTCTGTCACTTAATCCTTCCTGTTTTCCCTGAACTTTTTCGAAGGATTTAAGTAGTTTATCTATGGTTAATCTGCTTTTTTCTTCTCCTCTTACGTCCATAACTATCTTGCCCTCGTGCATCATAAATAGTCTGTTCCCTAAGGTTATGGCATGATTTAAGTTGTGGGTAACCATGAGGGTAGTTATTTTATTTTCCACTATTATTTTATCTGTAATTTCTATTATACGTTCTGAGGTTTTAGGATCCAGAGCTGCTATATGCTCATCTAAAAGTAATAGTTTGGGCTTGCACATTACTGCCATTATTAAAGATAAAGCCTGTCTTTGCCCGCCAGATAAAAGATTTACTTTGGTATTAAGTTTATCTTCCAATCCCAGATTTATCTGAGACAGTATTTCAATGAAAAGCTTAGTATTGTTTTTATTTACACACATTGTGAGTCCATACCTTTTTCCTTTATTGTAGGCTATAGACATATTTTCTAGTATAGTCATATTGGGCGAAACGCCTTTTGAGGGATCCTGAAATACTCTTCCTATATGTCTGGTTCTTTTATATTCAGGAAGCTTACTTATTTCCTCACCATTTAATATTATAGAACCTTCATCGGCACTTAAAGTACCGCATATTAAATTGAGCAGAGTTGACTTTCCAGCACCGTTACTGCCTATTATAGTGACAAAATCACCTTCTTCTACTGTTAAAGATAAATTGTCATATAATATATTTTCATTTAAAGTATTTTTATTAAATACTTTATGCAGTTTTTGTATCTTTAACATAGGACTCACCTCCAAGATTATGTTTCTTGGTTTTGAAACTTAATTTTTTTCCATTTAAGGATAGAGCCAGAATTACTATTAAGGCAGTTACCAATTTTAAATCATTAGACTGGAGGTTACACAAAAGTGCTAATGCTATTGCACCCTTATATAATATAGAACCCAGTAGTGCTGTAGTAGTGGATTTTAATAACTTTATTCTTCCAAATACAGATTCTCCTAGAATAACTGCTGCAAGACCCATTACTACAGTTCCAGTTCCCATTCCCACATCAGAAAAGCCTTGATATTGGGCCATCATTGAACCAGATAAAGCTACCAGTCCATTTGAAATGGCAAGTCCAATTAATTTTATATTATCTTTATTAAGACTAAGAGAAGTTACCAATTGTTCATTATCCCCTACAGCCTTTAATGCAAATCCCATTTTAGTTTTTAAAAATAAATCCAAAAGTACTTTTACTATAACCATAATAATAAACAGTATCAATAGAAGATTTATATTATTTGAAAATATGGTTTTTTGTCCAAATAAGGGCACATTAGATTTTGTCATTATTCTTAAATTTATAGAATATAGACCTATCATTACCAAGATACCAGATAAAAGGTTGCTTATTTTTAATTTTACATGGAGAATTCCTGTAAAAATTCCCCCCACACATCCAGCACCAAAAGATAAAATAGATGCTGCAAAGGGATTCATTCCTTTTACTATACATATGGCAGTTACAGCAGCACCCAAAGGAAAGGTACCATCTACGGACAAATCAGGAAAATCCAATATTCTAAAGGTTATATATACTCCAAAAGCTGCTATGGAGAATATAAGTCCCTGTTGTAATACACTTATTAGTATATCCACTAATTAACTCCTCCCTTTACTTTTTCAGCTTTAGAGTTTAAATCATCTGGAATAGTTATATTGAGCTTTTTAACTGCATCTTCATTTATAACAAGTTGCATGTCCTTTAAAGTGGTAATAGGAAGTTCACTAGGTTTTTTACCGTTTATCATTTCTACCGCCATAAGACCTGTTTGGTAGCCTAATTTAGTGTAATCGATGCCTGTAGTGGCAAGAGCACCACCAGTTACCTGTCCTTTTTCAGAACCAATTACAGGTATATTTTTCTTGTAACATGTGTTTACTACGGTAGCTATAGATGAAACAACTGCATTGTCTGTAGGTACGTATAATGCATCAATTTTTCCAACTATGGAATCTAAAGATTGAGGAACTTCACTTACATTTGTAACTCCTGCTGTTACAATTTCTAATCCGTAAGTTGGAGCAGCTTTTTTAGCATTCTCCACCTGAATTTGTGAGTTGGTTTCACTGGTGTTGTATACAATACCTAACTTTTTAGCATTAGGCACCAATTTCTTTAAAAGTTCAAATTGTTTTCCTATTGGTAGATCATCTGAAGTTCCTGTTACATTAGTTCCAGAGTTTTCAAGAGATTTTGCAATTCCCGATTTAACCGGGTCTGTTACTGCGGTTATAAGTATAGGAATATCCTTGGTAGCATTATAAGCTGCCTGGGCAGAAGGAGTTGCTATTGCAAGGATCAAATCTTCTTTTTGTGACACAAAGTTTTGAGCTATACTTTGAGTTGTAGGCATATCGCCCTGGGCATTTTGATAATTTATCTTAATGTTTTTACCATCTTCATATCCTTTTGCCTTTAATGCCTCTATAAAACCTTTTCTAGCGGAATCAAGAGCCGGGTGTTCTATAAATTGGGTAATACCAATTTTAATTACTTCTTTGTCCTTAATAGTTGATTTAGAACTGCTTGATGATGTCCCACCACATCCTCCTAGAATTGATGCAGCCAATAAAAATACTGCAAGAAATGAAAGCTTTTTCTTTCCTACCATACTACTCATCCTCCAAAATAATATTTTATATTGTATTTATATATTGAAGTGTATAGGATATATAGCAAAAATAAAAAAAAGTTCTGTGTCAGCAGAACTTTAGATAACAGAAAAATTTTTTTGTAACTTAAAATTTTTATATCTTTAGACTATATTATGTTCTACATAAACTACCAATTCTACTTAATCAAGTTCAATATAGTATTTTTTATTTTAAAATTACTATGTTATAGATTCTGCCATACTACATTATATTTTTATATAAAACTAGCCTACAATATATAAATATACGACATAATTATACTTTATATAGTATAGCTTGTCAAACACCATAAAATGCACTTTTTAGAAGTTTTTATATAGGAATAGAACGATGTCCAAGTCCGATTACTACCTCATTTAAATGCAGTAATCCTATGCTCATGAATATACATACACTTATATGTTCCTTATTTCTCGCTATACCGATTTTACCTCCTACATTCAGTCCATTTGCTTTTTGAATAATTTGAAAAAGTGCCTCTCTAGTAGCACCTGCTATAGCACCATCGTGTACATGATAATTTTCTCTTATAAGTCCTCTCTTTTTAGATGCTACCAGGGCTCTTTCAATTATTTTTGGTATACTGTTGTTGATATTTCCACCTATGTCTACAGCAGCAGTTAAAATACCTTTATCCTCGAAAAAGTCCTCTAATTTTTTTTCACTTTCCCTAGAGGATATGGACATTTCTATAGAAGCCTTTGCTACATCAGTACTTTCTATAATCATATATTTCGCCTCCATAATTAAATGAATTATTTTTGTGCCGTTAAGCCATAAAAGTTTTCACCTATACTTACAAGGGATATATTTGAAAATTTAATTTTATCTAATACTTTCATAAGGTGAAATTTATCTAATCTATGTTCTAGAGGAGGGCCAAATTCTCCCTGAATCTTTTCCCATTCTACAACAGCTAGTCGTCCTTTAGGAGAGAGAATTCTTCTAATTTCATTTAAAAGTTTTTCTTTATCTAATGCTTCGTGAAGTACATTACTTATAAAGGCAAAGGATATTGTGTTGTCTTCCAACTTTAAATTATTTTCTGATGTTAATAAAGTTCTTATATTAGAAGCAATGTTATGCTTTTTTATATTTATTTCAACTTCCTGAAGCATTTCGGGCAGAATATCCATTGCAAATATTTTTCCCCTCTCTCCTACGATTTTACATGCTGGTATTGAGAAATATCCAATTCCACAGCCTATATCTGCCATTATATCGCCCTGTTGTAATCCAAGTTTTATAAGGGTTTCCTCAGGGGGAAGCAATCTCCTCCTAGTGGCATTATCCAGTTTATGCTTATTTTTTGCATCAAATTTATGAGTCATAAGTTATAAAGTCACCTCCAAATATATTATTAAATGTTCTTTGTTTTTTAGTATTCTTTTTTTCATAATACTATATCAATAATTTATTTTCAATTTTTTAAATTGGCATTTGACAATAATAATAAATAGTAGTATTATGAAAGTGGCAAATGCCAATATAGATATAGGAGATGATTTTGTGTCAGAGTGTAATTCATGCCCGTTAAATGGTGGGTGCAGCAAGGATAAGGAAAATTGTATGGTTAAAAACAATCCCTATAATAATGTAAAAAAAATTATTGGTGTTATGAGTGGTAAAGGGGGAGTGGGAAAATCATCAATTTCTGTTCTTATAGCCAGACACTTGAAAGACATGGGATATAGTGTGGGAATTTTGGATGCAGATGTAACAGGACCAAGTATTCCTAATTTAATGGGTCTAAGAGGGAAGAAAGCAGAAACCAATGAAGAATTTATATTACCTGTAGAAACACAAAGTGGAATAAAAACGATATCATTGAATTTACTTTTACAAGATGAAAACCAACCGGTTATATGGAGGGGACCGCTAATATCTGGAGCAGTAAAACAATTTTGGACAGATGTAATATGGGGAGAACTTGATTATCTGGTAATTGACATGCCACCTGGAACAGCAGATGTTGCACTTACAGTAATGCAGTCTATTCCTATAAGTGGTTTAGTTATGGTATCTATACCACAGGATTTAGTTTCTATGATAGTTTCAAAAGCTGTGAATATGGCAAAGGCCATGAATATTAATATTTTAGGTGTTATTGAAAATATGAGTTATATAGCCTGTCCCCACTGCGGAAAAAAGATAAAACTTTTTAACGCAGAAGGTACGGGGAAATTTTTAAAGGATATGGATTTAAAACTTTTAGGGGAACTTCCCATGTTAAGCAGTATAAGTAGTTTATCAGAACAAGAAGGTAAAGGTATAGATGAAAGCCTTGAAAAGGTTTTTAATCCTATTGTTACTAATATTATAAGTGGTTTGGAGGAAAAACGATGAAGATAGCAATTTCAGCACATGGGGTGGAGGTAGAAAGTTTGTTGGATGTGAGATTTGGAAGATGTAAGTATTTTCAAATTCATGATACTGAAGGGGGAGAAATTAAGATACTAGAAAATAAGGGCCAATTTTCGGGAGGTGGTGCTGGTATTGCAGCGGCACAACAAGTGCTTGATGAAAATGTGGATGCTATAATCACTGGAAGTTTGGGACCTAATGCCTTTAAAATCATTAACAAATCAGGAATTAAAGTTTATAAGTGTGAAAGCATTGCTGTGAGTTCTATTTTGGGAAAATTTGAAAAAGATGAACTTAAAGAGTTAACCCAGTCAGGACCGGCGCATCATGGAATCTAAAATGGGATTTTAAGGAGGAAGTAACTTGAATATAGCAGTATTAAGTGGAAAAGGAGGTACAGGTAAAACTACTGTGTCTACAAATATTGCCCTTGCATTAAAGGCCAGTTATGTGGATTGTGATGTAGAAGAACCAAATGGATTCTTATTTTTGAAACCGCATATTGAAAAGACAGAACAGGTTAAGGTAGAATACCCATTTATAGATGATGAAAAATGTATTTCCTGTGGTTTATGTGTAGAAGTCTGTGAATTCAATGCCCTTGCAAAGGTTAGAGATGATATTATATTATTTCAGAAGCTATGTCATGGTTGTGGTGCCTGTAAAATTATATGTAAGCAGGATGCGCTAAGTTATAGGTATAGAAATACCGGTAAAATAGAAAAGGGTTACGCACAAAATATAGAATGTGTAAGGGGAGTACTTGATGTGGGAGAACCTATGGCAGTACCTGTAATAAAACAGCTTTTAGAAAATGTGCCACAGGGAGTAAATATAATTGACTGCAGTCCAGGCACTTCCTGTAATGTAGTAAATACTATGAGATATGCAAAAGGGGCAATACTTGTTACAGAACCAACCGAATTTGGATTTCATGACCTTAAAATGGCTATAGAAGTGGTGAAAATATTTAATATTCCTTTTGGAATAATTATAAATAAAGATAATGGTGAGGACAATGTAATAAAAAAGTACTGCAGGGAAAAAAATGTACCTTTAATAGGCAGTATTGCCTATAGTAAAAATATAGCTGAAATTTATTCAAAGGGAGAAATTCTATATAATAATCCTGAATATAAAAGGGCATTTGATGACATGGCAGAAGGTGTATTGGAGGTGCTAAAGTGGAACTAGTAATATTAAGCGGAAAAGGAGGCACCGGAAAGACCACAATTGCAACAGCATTATCAGAACTTGCCAAAGATGTGGTTAGAATAGATTGTGATGTAGATGCTCCTAATTTATATCTTTTTTACAAGGGTGTAGATATAGAAAAAAAAGATTTTTACGGCGGCAAAAAAGCAGTTATAAATGAGCATTATTGTAATAGATGTGGAAAATGTGAAATTACATGTAAATTTAATGCCATAAAAGATTATGTGGTAGATGGTTTTCTCTGTGAAGGTTGTGGAACATGTACTTTGATATGTCCTGAAAAAGCAATTAAGCTGGTGGAGGATAAATCAGCTGAAACTTTTATTACAAGTACAAACAAAGGTATAATTTCTAGGGCACAGATGAACATAGGAAGCGATGGCTCAGGAAAGTTAGTGACTTTTTTGAGGAATAACGGTAAAAAGTTTAATGCAAAAGATACACTAACAATTATTGATGCTTCTCCGGGAATAGGATGTCCTGTTATTTCATCTGTAACCGGCAGTGATGCAGTATTACTTGTTACCGAACCCACAAAATCTGGACTTGAGGATTTGAAGAGAGTGACTGCATTATGTATGAGTTTTGAATTATTTATTATGATATGTATAAATAAGTATGATATAAATTACAATATCACCGTGGAAATAGAAAAATTTGTAGCAGAAAAAGAGTTAGAGTTAGTGGGAAAAATACCTTATGATGATACCGTAATAAAATCAATAAATGAGTTGAAATCAATTATATACTATGAAAATAGTGAGGCCTGTAGATCCGTTAAGGAAATGTGGGTTAATATAAAAAAACATATTTATTAAAAATTTTGAAATGGAGGAATGTATAAATGAAAAAAGCAGTGGACTTTTATGAAGAAGGATATAATTGTGCAGAATCTATAATAAAGGTAGTAAATGAAGAAAAAAACTTAAATATTCCGGTATCAATAGCTAGTCCTTTTGGAAGGGGAATGACTGTGGGAAGCAGTTGTGGGGCAATAACAGGAGCACTTATGGCTTTAGGTGCAATAAAAGGAAGAAAAGAAGCAGTGGAACCTAATCAGTCAAGAGATTATACAAAAAAAATTATGGGTAAAATAAAGGAGAAATATGGAACATTCCAGTGTGCAGAATTAAAGAAAAAGGGTGTATCCTGTGCTGAAATAATTGAATATACCCATGGTGTTTTAAAAGAGTATATAGATTAATTTTATAATAATAAAACATACTATTTAAGGAGGATATTTTTATGAAAATAGCAGTTGCAAGTGAGGGAAAATATATAAGTGGACATTTTGGACATTGTGATGGATTTACAATTTATCAGATAGAGGATAAAAAAATAAAAAATGAGGAATTTAAACCTAATCCAGGACATAAGCCAGGATATTTACCGGTATTTTTAAAGGAACTTGATGTAAATGTAGTAATATCAGGAGGAATGGGTGCCACTGCTCAGCAGCTTTTCAATGAAAATGGAATAGAGGTTGTGGTAGGAACTGAGGGCTTATGCGGTGCTGCCGTAGAAAAATTTATAAAAGGTGAACTTAAATCCACAGGTAGTGTATGTACTGAACATGCCCATGAAGGTCACTGCAGCGAGTAATATTTAATAATATGGATAAAAATCTTTTGTTATACAAAAAGTTAATTAAAAATAAAGGATATGAGTTCACTATACAGAAGAGAATTTTGCTTTTAGAGATGATAAATGCAAATACCCATTTATCTGTAAAGCAAATTTATGAAAGAATTAAAGACAAAAATGTTGGTCTTGCTACAGTATACAGAAGTTTAAAGATATTTGGTGAGCTTGGTATAGTAAAAAAAATCAATGTTGATAATATCAATTACTATGAGATAAAAATTTTTAGCGGGAAACCTCTTCATGTACATTTTAAATGTGATAAATGTAATAGTATAATAGATGTAGATAATCTAGAGCAGGATCTTTCATATATCAAGCTAAATAAAAAAATTGAAGAAAAAAATGATTTAGAAATATATGATGTAGATATCATGTTAAAAGGACTGTGCAGTAAATGCAAAGGAGGATAAAACATGGCAAGACCAATAAAATTTAGGAAAGTAGAATTTTTTCCTAAAAGCACCTATTTTGTACCTTGGGGAAAGGCTAAATGCAAAATTAGTGAAACAGTTTTAAAAGTGGAAGAGCTTGAGGCCATGAGGTTGAAAGATATTGAGGAATTGAACCAGGAAGAATGTGCTGAAAAGATGCAGGTATCCAGACAGACTTTTCAAAATATAATTGATAGTGCAAGAAAAAAGGTGGCTGTGGCTTTGACACAGGGAAATGCTATAAGAATAAGTGGGGGGAATTACACAACTAATTTTTGTAAATTTAAGTGTTTTGATTGTGGTGAACTATATGAAGTGAATTATGAACAGGACAGACTTCTTTGTCCTGTTTGTGGTTCACAAAGGGTTTTATGCAGTAAAAAAGCAGATTTTTGCACAAAATGGTGTAAAAATAATAAGTGTGAGTAGTATATTTTAGGGGGATGAAAAGTATGTTTACAAGTGAATATACAGATACTGTTATTGAGCATTTTATGTGTCCTAGAAATGTAGGTATCATAGATGATTCAAATGGTGAGGGAAAAGCTGGAGATGCATCCTGTGGAGATTCATTAAATATATATATTAGGGTAGAAGACAATATAATAGAGGATATCAGTTTTTTAGTTTATGGGTGTCCTGCATCTATAGCTACAAGTAGTATGACAACAGAACTAGCAAAGAAGAAAACCTTAGAAGAGGCATTATCTATTGGAGAAGATGATATAATAGATGCCCTAGGAGGATTACCGGATCATAAAAAACACTGTTCTAATCTTGGTGTTGAAGCTTTAAGAAGTGCCATTTATGATTATCTTTATGAAGATAAAAAATAAAATGTTTAAAAAGGTGAGAAGTAAAAGTTGGGCTATATAGTAATTTAAGGTATGTAATGATATAATCTATTTATAACTTTTATTGTAATTAGTGAATGTACTTTTTTCTATTTACATGTATGTTGAAAATTATATTTAGGGAGATGGTTTTATGAACTTTGAACTCACCAAAGAACAACAAATGATTAGAGATAATGTTCGAAAGTTTGCAGAAGCAAAAATCGAGCCTATTGCATTTCAACTAGATGAGAAAAATATGTTTCCTGAGAAAATAGTTAATGAGATGGGAGAACTATCTATTATGGGACTTCCATATCCAAAAGAATATGGGGGCGAAGGAAAAGATGTATTGAGTTATGCTATTGCGGTAGAAGAACTATCAAGGGTAGACGCAGGTGTGGGTGTTATATTATCTGCACACACATCTCTTGGAACTTGGCCCATCATGGAATTTGGGACAAAAGAACAAAAAGAAAAATATCTAGTTCCACTGGCTTCTGGCAAAAAAATTGCCGCTTTTGGTCTTACAGAGCCTAATGCTGGAAGTGATGCAGGTAAAACAGAAACTACAGCGGTTTTAGAAGGAGATTATTATATTATAAATGGCTCTAAGGTATTTATAACGAATGCTGATTATGCGGATACTTATGTAATATTTGCAGTTACAACTCCGGGGTTGGGAACTAAGGGGATAAGTGCCTTTATTATTGAAAAAGGTATGGATGGATTTACTTTTGGTACTCATTATAATAAAATGGGTATACGTTCTTCTGCTACTGCAGAACTTTTATTTAAAAATTTGAAGGTACCAAAACATAATCTCTTGGGAAAGGAAAATGAGGGTTTTAAAATTGCCATGCAGACCCTAGAAGGTGGGCGCATAGGTATTGCAGCACAGGCACTTGGAATCGCCCAGGGTGCTTATGAAAAAGCACTAAGCTACTCCAAGGAAAGAGTTCAGTTTGGAAAACCTATCTCAAGACAACAATCCATAGCATTTAAACTTGCAGATATGGCTACTAAAATTCGGGCGGCTAGATTTATGGTATATAGTGCAGCTGTACTAAAACAGGAACATAAAAATTATGGAATGGAATCTGCTATGGCAAAATTATATGCTTCTGATATTTGCCTGGAAGTTGTTAATGATGCAGTGCAAATATATGGGGGCTCAGGATTCATTAAAGGATTTCCTGTAGAGCGTATGTACCGTGATGCTAAAATCTGTACAATATATGAAGGAACTAATGAGATTCAAAGACTGATTATCTCCAGTGATATTTTAGGCAAACCTAAAAAAGAACCCATTGAGGAAAATAAAGAGAATAAAGTTAATAAAGCAAAACCTATAACGGGAAACCGTAGGAGGGTTATTATAAAAGAAGGTTCTCCAAAAGAAAAGGTAGATGCATTTTTAAATTATATTAAAAATGAAAATATAGATATTAATAAAAGTGAAGCTTCTAGAGGAAGTATAGCAGATGCAGATAAAGTATGCAGTATAGGACTGGGATTAAAGGATAAAAAAGATTTGCCTTTAATACAATCACTAGCGGATACAATTGGTGCTGAACTTGGCTGCTCCAGACCTGTGGCTGAAGAAAGGGAATGGCTGTCACTTGATCGTTATGTAGGCATATCGGGACAGAAATTCAGTGGAACATTTTATCTTGCCATTGGTATATCAGGACAAGTTCAACATTTAAAAGGAATTGAAAATGCTGGAATTATAACTGCTATAAACATAGATGAGGATGCTCCTATATTTCAGAGTTCAGATTATGGTATTGTAGGAGATCTATATGAAATTGTGCCGCTGCTTATTGAAACTTTAAAATAGAATTTATAATTTTTTAGGAGGTGATTGTTCACCTCTTATTTTAGTATGTAAAAAAGTTAAGAATTGCATTATAATATTCTGGTACGATAAAACTAAAGAGGTGATAAAATGGCAAGGCCAAGAAAATGGAGGAAAGTCTGTACATTGCCGCAAATTAATAAATTTGGACCTGTAGATATATCAAAAGATATAAATGAACCTATAATAATGACTGTAGAAGAATACGAAACTATAAGACTTATGGATTTAGAAGGATTAAATCAAGAAGAAAGTGCAAGTGTAATGGGAGTGGCACGCTCTACTATACAAAGAATATATGATGATGCCCGTAAAAAGATAGCAAAAAGCTTGGTAAACGGGAAAATATTAAAAATAGAAGGAGGCAGTTATAAACTTTGTAGTGATTTTAATGATAAGGAAAGCTGCAGTGAGTGTATTTGTAATAAATATAGACAGTATGATGAATGTGCTGAATAAATACACTAAGAATATTATTTGGTTTATTTATTAATAAGGATATGGATTTTAAGGAAATATTAATATTAATATAGTAAATTTACCTAAGGGAATATAATAATGAAATTTTTAGGAGGTATTAATATGAGTATTTCATCAATTTCTTCTATGTCAACTGGCACAACTATAACTTCGTATAATAGCAGTAGTGATACAAGCCAATTAGAAAAGCAGGCAGCTAATATTAAACAGCAGATACAAGAAGAAAGTGCAAGTGACGATGATGAGCAAACAAAACAGGCTAAAATCCAGCAGTTACAGGCGCAACTGCAGCAGATTGAATCACAAATTCAGCAAATGCAATCTCAAAAAACATCGAAAACTCAAACTTCTATGGATAGTATAAAATCAGAAAAAATGGAAAATAGCAGTACTAATAAAACCAATGATGGTAAAAACAATTCTGATAACATAGTAGATGTATTTGCTTAAAGTATATTTATCAAAATAGTGCTCCATGAATTTGGACTTTTAAATTAGTATGTATTTTAAATTTTTAAAGTATTAAAGACTCTGATGATTCAGAGCCTTTAATACTTTAAGAAACATTAGGAATATGTTTATATAAATAAAATTTACAAAATTAATATATAATATACTGGGAATTTGAAGAAAATATAAGTACTTGAATAGAACTTTAATGTGTGCTAGAATAACTTTGGGTAGTATCATTTTGAGCTGCACCATAAGTGTTGATAAATTATTTTTCTGCTCATATCAATTTTTGAAAGAGACAGGCTGCGATTTGATTTTAAAATTTTGTTTGTATTTTTGTATTGTAAAGAGATGGTGATGCCATGAAATTTAATATTGGTTTTGTTGGAGCTGGTAGAGTAGGAGTAACCTTGGGCAAGTATTTTTCCCTTAATGGATTAAACTTGAAAGGCTACTACAGTAAAAGTAAAAGTTCAGCAGAGGAAGCTGCTGATTTTACATCCAGTAAATATTACGAAGAACTTGAAGCTTTGATAAAAGATTGTAATGTTATTTTTATAACAACCCCTGATGATATTATACAAGAAATATGGAATAAAATAAAAAAATACAAACTAAAAAATAAAATAATCTGCCATTCAAGTGGTTCTTTGTCCTCTTCAATCTTTTCAGATATTGACACTTTAGGAGCATTCGGATATTCTATCCATCCCATGTGTGCTTTTTCAGATAAATTTAATACTTATAAAACATTATATAAAATTTATTTTTCCATTGAAGGGCATGATGCTTACATCACAAATTTAAAGGGACTTTTTGAAAAAATGGGTAATAAAATTATTATACTTGACAAAAGTAAAAAACCCTTATATCATCTTGCCAATGTGACAGTTTCTAATTTAGTGCTTTCTCTTTTAAATATAGGATGTGCATATCTAGAAGACTGTGGTATTAATAAAGATGATGCAATTACTGCTCTTATGCCTTTGATTGACAATAATTTAACTAACATAAAAAACAAGGGCTTTATAAATGCATTAACTGGTCCTGTAGAACGTGGAGATATAGAGACTATTAGACATCATCTTGAGGTTATACCAGAGGTGCATAAGAATTTATACAGAGTATTGTCTTTGAATCTAGTGGAGCTGTCAGAAAAAAAACATGTGGGAACAAAATGGGATAAAATAAAAAATGAACTTGGAGGTAATGAACATGGCTAAAAATAATGTTTCTACTTTTGTAAGTGCAAAACATAATAATGAAAAGATTACAATGCTTACTGCTTATGATTACTCTATGGCTAAGCTTATGGATGAATCCGGTATTAATGGTATTCTAGTTGGAGATTCACTGGGTATGGTATGTCTTGGTTATAAAGATACCTTAAGTGTTACTATGGAGGATATGCTTCATCATATTAAAGCAGTTACAAGAGGGGCTAAAGATGCGCTGGTAGTGGGAGATATGCCTTTTATGTCCTATCAGACTTCTGTATATGATGCGGTAAAGAATGCAGGTAGGATAATTCAAGAGGGACTGGCGGGAGCTGTAAAACTTGAAGGGGGTGTTTCAGTGTATGAACAGGTGAAAGCTATTGTAAAAGCTCAAATTCCTGTAATGGGACATATAGGTCTTACCCCTCAATCTGTTAATGTATTTGGTGGTTTTAAAGTTCAGGGTAAGGATGAATCTAAGGCAAAAAATATAATTGAAGACGCAAAAAGACTTGAAGAAGCAGGAGCTTTTTCTATTGTTTTGGAAGGGATACCTTATAAACTGGCTAAAATTATTACAGAAACAGTATCTGTACCTACTATTGGAATAGGTGCAGGGAAGTATTGCGATGGACAGATATTGGTATATCAGGATATGTTGGGATTATTTTCTGATTTTAAACCTAAGTTTGTTAAGTCTTATGGAAATGCTGGGGAAGTTATAAGAAAAGCATTTAAAGACTATATTGCTGAAGTTAAGGAGGGTATTTTTCCCGATGAAGAATATAGTTTTAAAATGGATGATAGTATTATAGATAAATGCATTAAAGAAGGTGTATAAATTGGAAACGATTGTATTAAAAAGGCATAATAATATAAAAAGAGTACAGACAGTGGGTGAAGTGAGGAAGCAGATAAAAAAATGGAAAAGAGAGGGATTTACTATTGGCCTTGTACCTACTATGGGATTTTTACATGAAGGGCATGAAAGTCTTATAAAAAGAGCAGCAGAGGAAAATGACAAAGTAGTAGTTAGTGTATTTGTAAATCCTACACAATTTGGCAAAAATGAAGATTTAGGATCCTATCCTAGAGATATAAAAAGAGATGAGGTTTTATGTAAAAAAGCTGGAGCCAATTTAATATTCAATCCAGAACCTTCAGAGATGTATTATAAAGATGCAAGTACTGTTGTAAATGTAAATGGTTTGACAGAAGGTTTGTGCGGCGCAAAGAGACCTGTTCATTTTGGGGGAGTGTGTCTTGTAGTTTCAAAATTATTTAATATTGTAACTCCTGATAGGGCTTATTTTGGCGAAAAAGATGCACAGCAGCTTGCAGTTATAAAGAAAATGGTAAAAGATTTAAATTTTGATATAGAAATAGTAGGATGTCCTATAGTAAGGGAGTTTGATGGTCTTGCTAAAAGCTCAAGGAATACTTATCTCTCTTTGGAAGAAAGGAAAGCAGCCTGTATACTAAATGAAAGCCTTATTTTAGCAAAAAAAGCTTTAAATTTAGGAGAAAGAAATGTAGGCAGAATAAAGGATATGATTAATGAAAAGTTAAGTTCAGAAACTTTGGCAAAGATAGATTATATTGAAATTGTGGATAGTTTAAGTTTGGAACCTGTACAGAGTATATCTTCTTCCATTCTAGTTGCAATTGCGGTATATATAGGAAGAACCAGGCTTATAGACAATTTTACTTTTAAAGTATAGATTATATAATGTACTTATGTATTTTTGGATATTGGGATATTGTATTTAATTACATTTTATATCTTGATATCCATTTTTTTATACCATAAAATATTTAATCTATGTAGAATAATTACTTATACTAGAATATAATAAAGTTAAATCATAATAGTTCAAGTGATTCTTAAATTCAGGTACTGATGATTTAATTAAATTGGAGGAAAATATTTTGACTTTATATATTTCAGATCTAGATGGAACATTATTGAATTCAGAGCAGTTTGTAAGTGAATATTCCGTTAAAATTGTAAATAAATTAATAGCACTGGGGATAAAGTTCACTGTTGCTACTGCCAGATCTTATGAGGCTTCAAAAAATATATTAAAGCCGCTAAATTTGAGTTTACCTATTATTTTAAATAATGGATCTTTTATATATGATCCTTCTTTGAATAAAAATATCAGAGAGAATTATTTAGATAAAGGTATAGTTGAGTTTATTTTAAGGCATTATAGTTTAAAGAAAATCTCTCCTTTTGTATCTGGAATAGATTTTAATGGAAATAAAAAAATATTTTATAAAGGTATTTTTAATGAAGGTCAGAGAATATATATAAATTCACGAAAAAGACAAGAGGATAAGAGACTTACTATAGTAAAGGATTTTTCAAAGATTGGAGAATATAATATTATAAATATATTTGCCATAGAAAAGGGAAGTGAATTAGATTATTCTTATAGATTATTTAAAAATACCATAGATGCTACCTGCCATTATACAGAAGAAATTTATTCAAAAGGTTTTTTCTGGCTGGAGGTTACGAATTCCTGTGCTAATAAAAAATGTGCTGCAGAATTTTTGAAAGATTATTTAAAAATTAATGAACTTATTTGTTTTGGAGATAACTTAAATGATAAATCCCTTTTTGAATTAGCGGATGAAAAGTATGCAGTTGAAAATGCTTACAAACCATTGAAAGATATTGCCACTGGAATTATTCCCTCTAATGATAAGGATGGAGTAGCTAAATTTCTTTACCATAAATATAAAAATTTTACGGATAAATTAAAATAATTTAGCTGTGTGAATTATAATTTTAAAAAGTCTTTAATAAATTAGAGAACATTTATTAAAGACTTTTAAGTTATCTTAAAGTTATATATGAAATTTTTTTATTTTCATTGCAGCAAACCTGTACACTTTCATCTTTCAACTTTGTATTTAATTTAACTGGATATCCCCAAAGTTCATAAAGATATTTTAGAGTAGCTTCCATATAACTTGAATTTAATTCCCTTCCTTCATAAATATGATTTAAAACAAGAGTAGTATCTTTTTTTGATATACTGTCAACTACAATATTGGGAATTAAATTCATGCCGCAGAGATTACAAAGGGTATTTCTAATTTTTAGCCATCCGTCTCCGTCTGGAATCTCCCTTACTACATAGTCATCTCCTCTTTTACCATATTCAAATAAGTTTAATTCATAGCATAGTTCTTCGGTGAGATATCTTCTTATAAAGGATTCGTCTCGTTCTAACATTCGCACTTCAAATATTTTATCTATTCCATATTTTTTTTCTAGGTTTTCAAACATTTTAAAACCGACATAATAAGGATTTATACTTCCCATAGTGGGGGCTATAACGTCATTGTGTCTTTTTATAAATTCCACATAAAGGGAAGCCGTCAGATTAAGTTGATTTAAAATTTTGTAATGCCAGTAACTTGCCCAACCTTCATTCATAATTTTTGTTTCAATTTGGGGTATAAAATATAGGGTTTCATTTCTAACCACATTTAAAACATTTTTTTGCCATTCTTCTAAGGTGCCGTGGTTTATTATAAATGCTATAATATCATCTTTACATTCCTCTTCTGTTTTTTTGATTCCCACAGTTCTCACTGTTTGAAATCTTATGGCATGGGCGGTATTTAAAATTTTTTCTACTTCTTCATATCCAATGCTAGGATCATTTACATATTCTCTTATCATATCTGCGTGGTTTTTAAACATCTCGATAGCATAGGATGCATTAGTACCTTGTTTAAATAGTCTATTATTCTTAAAAAAATCATTATGTCCATATACATGGGCCATAGTAAGAATTTGAAGAAGCAGTGTATTATCTTTCATTAAATAGGCAAGACAAGGATTCGAATTTATTACCATTTCATAAGGAAGACCTGTAAGATTATATTTATATAGTGATTCAGATCTGTCGTAGGCCTTTCCAAAGCTCCAATGTGGATATCTAGAAGGCATACCCACATAAGCTTCATAGGCAATCATATCCTTATAACTTATGATTTCAAATTCCTGAGGGTAAAAGTCAAGGCCTGATTCTTCAGCTTTGGATTCTATGATATGCCCCCAGGTTTCTAAGTCCTTATTTGTATATTCCACGGAAATCACCTCTCTTCCAATTCTTTACTCAGTATTTTTTTCAGGGATTTCCATAAGTCTTGTTTTTCATGAATAGTCACTACGGTAAAATTATTATCAGTAATTTTATTTTGAAAAATGTGTTTTATGCTGCTTCCATAAGGGCTTGGAATAATTTCAGCGTAGCTAAAAAGATTGCATACCTTACATAGGTCCGTAGCACATTTTAATGCTAGACTATTATCTTCACTCCAATTATCCCCATCACTAACATAAAAAGTATAAACATTCCAGTAAGCAGGGTTATAATTTTCTTCAATTACTTCTAAAGCTTTTTTTAAGCCGCTGGATATATAAGTTCCACCAGATTCTACCTTATGAAAAAATTCATTCTCTGTAACTACTTTAGCAGAAGTAGAATGAGAAATAAATTTTACTTCTACATTATTGTATTTCATTTTTATAAATCTATATAAGACAAAGAAAAAAGATCTAGCTAAAAATTTTCTAGTACTATCCATAGAACCTGATGTATCCATTACGCAAATAATTGCAGCGTTTAGTTCTAGTTTTGGTTTCCTTTTTACTCTGAAATATCTTAAATCATCTTGTTTAAATGGAAATCTGGATTTTATAGTTGTATCTTCTGGCAGTTTATTTTTAGGCTCAGACTCCAATTCCCCATGAATTTCACGTAAAGCTCTTTTAGTACCCTGCTGTCTTTTTAATTTTTCTACCATGGTTCTCTTTTTAGCAAGTCTTGGGTTTATTCCTCTTCTCTGATAACCGGATTTTTTAGGAGAATTTTCAGAGAGAATCTGTGAAAATTTCTTTTTATCCATTAGAGGAAGCTCCAGATCTTCCATCAGGTAATCTAAAACATCTTCTATGGTAACTTCTATTTCATACATATCTTCTCCTTCTTGATTACCTGCACCTTGATTACCCTTTCCATCTCTGTCTTTTATGGCTTTTCCAATTCTATCCCCTTTTTTTTGGGAGCCATCTCCGCTGCCTACTCCGGAATTATTGTCTCCATATATAAATTGGTATTCTTTTATACCTTTTATGGGAATTTTAACTTTTTTGTTTTTACTTTGACCTATGATGCTTTCTTCAGATATTATGTCCGCCAAATTATCTTTAATGGATTTTTCTACCAATTGTCTATGGCGTCTTCTATCTTCTAAAGATCTGTCATGATGGTCATTAACATCAAATTCTCTGAAAATAGCCATAAGATCAATCCTTCCACAAATTGTTGGCAGCATATTTTAAGATAACATCGCAGCAGTGATCGCAGTAACCTGTTGCCTTTAGTTCTTCTACCATGGAATTATATTTTACATCTTGGTCTTTATCTCTAACTCTGGATTTAGTTATAATTCTAGATAATTCTTTTACTGATGCCGTAAGCTTTTTTTCAATAGCCTCTTTAAGTGGTTCATAGGAAGTATATTCAATTTTACCCCCATTTCTTATAATGTAGAACATATATGAGGTGACATCTGTTCTAAAACCTTTGGAGGAGCTTTCAGAAACTCCTATATGCTGTTCTATAGATCTCATAAAGGTTTCGTCAGGCTCAAGTTCTTCTCCAGTGGAATGATCTTTGATTTTATTTTTATTTACATAAGCTTCGGCATGATCCAGATAATTATCAAAAAGACTTTCTGCCTGTTCTTTAAAACTGTGTATAAAGGCTCTAGTCACTTCCTTTTCAAGCAGTTTATTATATTCTTTTCTTATGGTATCTTTTAAGAATGTTAGATATTTCTTTTTGTCATCTTCTGCAATATCTAAATCCTTAACTGATTTTATTAAACTTTCCATTACGCTTAGGGGATTTATACAATTATATTCTGAATTAGAAAGTGCCTGATCTAAAGCTTTTATAATGAATCTTGTGGATATTCCTGTCATACCTTCTCGCATGCCAGCTTCTTCCTTTAATTCTGAAAAATCAATTTTTTTAGTACTTCCCTTTTCTACTATATCTTCTCCATTATAAATTTTTAATTTTGTCATAGGATCCACTTTGTTCGAAGGTGAAAGCCTGGATAAAATTGCAAACATTGCTGCGATTTCCATAGTATGTGGTGCTATATGGGCGTTAAATTGGCTTCTACCAAGTATTTTTTTATATATTTTAACTTCTTCGTTTAATTCCATACAATATGGAACTTCTATTTTTACTATTCTGTCAAGAATTGCTTCATTGGTATGATCTGATTTGAATTTATTCCATTCTGATTCATTAGAATGTGCTAAAATAATTCCGTCAAAATAAATCATTGATCCTTTTCCAGGAGATGGAACAGATTTTTCCTGGGTAGCTGTAATTATAGTGTGAAGATATTCAACGTCATTTTTGAATACCTCTATAAATTCTACCAATCCTCGATTTCCTACGTTGAATGCACCATTAAGAGAAAATATTCTAGGGTCATCTTCAGGATAAATGTCCATCTTTGATATATCAATAGAACCTGTGAGTACAGAAGTATCCTGATTATTAGGATCTACAGGAGGTACTACGCCGATTCCTTTTCTGGAACGAATAGAAAAATCAGTAGTTATTACAGGAAATTTTTCATATTGCCCATTATAGTCATGTTTAAGTCTGTATTTACAAATAGGGCATAGATCTCCCTCGATTTCGACATTCAAAATTTTTTCAAAGTCATGTTTTAAATGGTTGGGTATTAAATGAAGAGGTTCTTCTCTCATAGGACAACCTTTAAGTGCATATATTGGTTCTGATGTTTCAAGGGCTTTTTTTATGGATTCAACTAAAGATGATTTCCCGGCACCTACAGGTCCTACTAGGTAGAGTACTTGTCTTGATTCTTCTCCTTTCATTGCAGCTGAATGGAAGTAATTAACCAATTTCATTATCACTTTATCAATACCAAAAAAATCATTTTTAAAAAAGTTATATCTTCTTATAGGTTCATTTCCATGCAATTTCTTAATTTTAGGGTTTTCTTCAGGGTTTAATACCTCGTATTTTTTATCTATTATAATATCATACATTCTCTTATGAGCTAATTTTACTATTTGAGGATTATCCTTTACGATTTGTAGATATTCTAAAAAAGTGCCTTCGAATTCATGTTTTTTTCTTAGTTCTCTATCTTTTTCAATTATATCTTTAAAGTTCATATTCTCCTCTCCTTTTTACTTTATCTATTACATACTACGCATGATGAATATTTATTATGTATAATAATGATAACTATTGGACTTAAATTAATTAAGTAAATATGTTCAAATGATCTTTTAAGTAGCTGTTATATTAAAAAGGAGTATATATTATTAGATTTTCAAAGATTTGGTTTAAAGTAGAATAAAAATAGTCGTTTTTATATAATTACAATTAGATAAGTGAATACTTTTATAATTTAAGTATTAATTTATTAAATGAGAGATTTGTTGCAATCATTATATTGCTTTCCTGCATTGTTGTCAATGTATTTATCATAGGTAAATCTTTACTAAATTATTATTTTTCTAATGGTTGGTTTATTAAATTATATGAAGATTAAATTTTTTTGGCACTTATAATTAAATATTTAAGGATAAAAATATAACTGGAAATTATATTTTCCAGTTATGTGAAAAATCAAATAATGTAGATTAATTACAATTATCTTCATCTAATAATAAAATAAAACTTTCTAATGCATGAATAATTTTTTCTACGCTGGTTGGATCCATATTCTTTATAGTATTAGATATGCAGTAGGCAATAAAATGTTCTTTCATTCTGACTATATCATTATTTTTTTTAAAATCCTCAGAAACAGAGAGTTTTACGATTCTTCTGTTGTTTTCAGGTATTTCTCTTATTACCACGCCCTGGCTGACTAATCGGTTTACTATACCTGAAACTGTGCTTTTGGTCAGCATTAGATGGTCACTTAATTCATTAAGAGTTATATCCGGTGTTTTGTATAAATGAAATATAACAGTAAGCTGAGGGGCTGTGAATCCATATTGTTGTGCTATTTTTTTAAATTTGCACCTAAAAGTTCTATGGATAGTTTTAAAAAGACTAATTATTTCATCAGATTGTTTGGTTATTAATTCATCATTCCAACATGACGGTTCCTCCTTCATTATACTTTGGATCACCTTCCTTATTTTGTTTTTTAGGTATTTTTTTGTTTCTCATCATTAAAGTTAAAATTATGGCTAAAACCAATACAATAGAGATTATGGCCAGGGAATAAGCCATAGCATCTATTGTAGCTTGCCCTTGAACCATTTTCGCCAGTGTGGATACTGCAGAAGCTTTAGCCGCTTTTAGGGATTGCCCCTCATACATATATGCTTGTGTTAATGTGCTTATAGTGTTATTAGAGGCTGCATTATAAACGTTTATTTGTTCAGATAGTTTTAAGTAATTATAATTAGTCTTACTCTGTATTATTGTTGACATTATAGTTACACTGAGTGAACCTGATATTTGACGTATAGTATTGGAAAGAGCAGATGCCCTTCCAATTAAATTTTTTGGCACCGCATTCATTCCAACAGTATTAATTGGCATCATGGCTAGCCCGATTCCAACTGATCTTATGCATAAAACAAGAGTTATCATTTCTCTACTGGAATTCATATTTATTAAAGTTGAAATATGATAAGAACTTAGTCCTAATATTATAATACCAGGTATTACAAGTGGTTTTGCACCAATTCTATCAAATAAATTACCGCTTATGGGCATTAAAAGTCCTGTGACTAGGGCTGCTGGCAGCATAATTATACCTGTTTCCATAGCAGTATACCCTCTTATATTTTGTAAAAATAGAGGCAATACGTATACTCCCCCCATTAATGCTAGTGTTAAAATACAAGATATAAGCTGACTTGCACTAAAATCAAATAGTTTAAAAACCCGTAAATCCAGCAGTGGATCCGGGTGAGTGAGTTCATTTACTACAAATAACACAAGACTTAAACATCCTAAGGTTAAAAGTATAGGATATTTTACATCTGCCCAATCAATGGAGGTCCATTCACCTAATACATATAGTAGACTGACCACACCTATTGTAGAAGATAAGAACCCTATTATATCAAAGGATTTGAGTTGTTTTCTTTTTGAATCTTTTAATAAAATGGCAGCCAATACAACACCTATTACACCTATAGGTACATTTATATTAAAAATAAGTCTCCAATCCATTTTTTCAATAATATATCCACCTAGTGTTGGTCCTATGGAGGGAGCTGCCATAGCGGCTATTCCCCAGATGCCAAGGGCCAGGCCTATCTTTTCTCTTGGGAATATTTCATATATCATAGCCATCCCAACAGGCATTATCATACCTCCTCCAATGGCCTGAATAATACGGAAACATATCATCGATGTGTTGTTCCAGGCAAATCCACATAACATAGAGCCTAAAGTAAACACTGTCAGTGCAAACATATATATTTTTTTAGAGCCAAAAACATCTTGAAGATATCCAGTAAGAGGTATAATTGCCCCAAGTGCTAGGGTATATGCTGTAAGTATCCATTTTGAATCATCCATTGATACTCCGAAAACAGCCATCATCTTGGGAATTGCAATATTAACTATACTACTATCTAGTATAGACATAAATGTACCAATTACAACTACAATTAATGCCAGCCAGCTGTATAGAGAATCATGATTATTTTCTTCCATTATGTATCACCTCATTACTTCACATGGATTTTCACAACAGCATTAGTCCCTGGAAGTATTTTATTGTTAAATTTATTAATGGAGATTTTTACAGGTATTCTTTGAACTACTTTTGTAAATGTACCACTAGTTGAAGAAGGTAGTATGGATAAGGCAGATTGTGATGCTTCCCCTACAGACTTCACTTTCCCTGTAAATTTCTTTGAGCCATATTGGTCTATGGTAATGGTAACAGATTGTCCAATCCTTACTTTGCCAAGTTTTGTTTCCTCGATATTAGCAGTTATGTAAAGCTTATCTGGATCTATTAATGTAGCCAAGGTTTGACCCGATGACCAAATTTCACCGATGGTTCCTTGTTTTTTAATGACTATGCCGTCAATAGGAGATCTTATTAAAGATTCATCTACACTTGAATCAGGAAGGTTAACCATTTCCTGGCGTGCCAATATCTGGTTTTTTATAACAGTATCTCCTTCTTCTACATTAAGTTCTAATAATTTTCCACTAATTTGTGGAGTTACATTAACTAAATCTGCACTTACTGATGCATCGTCAGTGGAAACATAATAGGTATTTTGATACCAATAGTAGCATCCAATACTACCAAGTGCTGCTACAATTACTATTAATATTCCTATAATCAATATTTTCCGTTTTTCCTTCATAATTAAGGTACCCTCTTTCTTGATTTATTTATCCAGACCAATTTCTGCAAACATTCCAGGTTTTAGATTTGTATCTTTGTCTGTTAAGGTTACTTTAACTAGGATGTCTCTACTTTGGGAATTTAATGTAGAATTTATAACAGCTATTTTACCATGGAATTCCTTGTCAGGTATTTCAGATACTTTGGCAATTACAGATTGTCCTTCAGAGATTTTACTTATTATGTCTGCTGGAGCATAGGCATTTACATACAAATTATTGGTATTAATTATGGAAACAAGTACTTTATCTGTAGATGCTACGTCTCCTAAATTAATATTTCTTGCATTTACTATTCCAGAGATAGGTGCTGTAATAATGGCATTATTAAGTGATGTTTGAGCAGTTTTTAAAGCTGCTTGAGCCTGGGTTATCTGAGCTTGATAAACATCTATAGAGGATTTCGTAGGGCCGTTGTTTAACATATTAAGTTGTTCCTGGGCAGTTTTATATTGTGCTTCTGCGGCAGATAACTGCTGATTAGCTGTATCTAATTCTTGTTGAGTGGCTGCTCCTTCATTTAACAATGATTGTACACGGTTGTAATTTTTCTTTGTTGTCTCGTAGGATTGAGATGCACTGCTTAGGCTGGCCTGGGCCTGGGCTATTTGTTCGGGGCGAGTACTATTTTGTGCATTTGCTAAATTAGCTTTCGCAGTATTAAGAGCAGCTTGGGCTTGATCAACTTGGCCTTGCAAATCTGTTGAATCTAATCTTATAATAACATCACCTTCATTCACTTTTGAACCTAAGTCTACTGATATTTCAGAAACTTTTGCTGAAACTTTTGCAGTTACGTCTGCTTCTTCATTTGTTGCAATTTTGCCACCCATTAAAAACTGGGTATTGGTACTTTGTTTAATGGTATTGGTAGTTTTACTGGTAATGGTGCTTGTACTAGTAACAGAACTACAACCACTTAAAAGTATTGCTGCAACTAGACAAGATAAAGTAAGTCCTTTCATTTTTATCTCTCCTCAATATAATGTTTGTATAAATACTGTTCGCATATTAACAATATTTATTATATAACCATTTAGTTGCATATTCAACAAAATTATTCTAAATATTTAATATAAAATTTCTTTTTTATTTTTTGGATATTATTAGATTTTGGAATCAAGTGATTCTTAGGTTCAGGTGGAGTTTGCTTATGAGAACTGCTTTTCTCCAGCTGAATCTTAGAAGAACTTATCCAGGCGCGTAGCACTGCTTATCCCCCACTTTGATAGAAGATGGGGTGTTAGCTAATTGCCGCGATCGAATAAATAAAATAATCTATTCCAAAGGAATAGATCAGGATATAAATCATTTGAAATTTTGGGTATATACCATAGAAAACAATGGAAGAATTTTTATTGGACAGAAACTGCTTGTCTTTTTTGCAGTTTCTGTTATATGTAGTTACGTTAGTTTTTTATTTACCAAAAATTTCGGATGAAAAAACACTTTCAGTAGATTTTGCTTTATTAATACCAAATACATAGTAGCAAACTATTAAGAGAGCAAACCAAATGGGTGCAACTATAATGGCAACTAGTGTATCTTTATTAAAAAACATCATTATAACTACAAAAGCTAAAAATGCTAAAGTAATCCAGTTCAAATAAGGGTAACCAAATACAGGGAAATGTAATTTTTTTACTTCTTCAGGGTTAAGTCTTTTCCTGAATTTAATTTGAGCAACTAAAACTATTCCCCATACCCAGATTGCTCCAAAGGTTGCAACACTGGTAACATAAGTAAATACTTTGCCAGGAACCAGATAGTTAAGCACAACTCCTATCAAGAGGAAAAGTGCTGAAACTACAATTCCTGTTATTGGAACGTGTGATTTATTAAGTTTACTAAATACTTTTGGGGCTGATCCCTGCAGGGAAAGATTATAAAGCATACGTCCTGTGCTAAATATACCGCTGTTACAGGAAGATAATGCTGCAGTTAACACTACAAAGTTTATAATGCCTGCTGCTGTTGAAATACCCAGTTTATTAAAAGTAAGTACAAAAGGACTTCCTATTGTACCAAGACTGTTCCATGGATATAGGCACATTATTACAAAAAGTGCTCCCACGTAAAATACTAGTATTCTCCAAAACACTTTATTAATTGCGGCCGGTATGGTCTTTTCAGGATTTTTTGCTTCACCAGCTGTGACACCTATAAGTTCTGTACCAAGATATGCAAACATAACCATTACTATTGAAAGCATTGGTCCCCATAAACCTTTAGGCAAAAAGCCTCCATGAGACCATAAGTTTGAAATACCAATAGGTTTTCCACCATTACCTATACCAAATATAATCATGAGAAGTCCTAAACCTATCATTATAATAATTGTAACTACTTTAATAAGTGCAAACCAAAATTCAAATTCTCCATAAGCTTTTACAGCAATTAAATTAACACAGGTCATAACAACTAGTGCTGCTAGAGCCGGTATCCATTGGGGCATATTTGGAATCCAAAATCTTACATATACACCTACTGCAGTGATTTCAGCCATACAAGTTACAATCCACATAAACCAATAGGTCCATCCAGTCAAGTATCCTGCTAAAGGTCCAATAAATTCGTTGGCATAGGCACTAAAGGAACCGGAAACTGGATATGAAGTTGCAAGTTCACCTAAAGCTCTCATAATAATAAACATGGCGAATCCTGCTATAGTGTATACTAATAAAATTGCTGGTCCAGCAGTTTGAATGGCATTAGCTGATCCTAAGAATAATCCTACTCCAATTGCTCCTCCGAGGGCAATCAATTGGATATGACGTTCTTCCAGACCACGTTTTAAGTTTTCATTTTTTAATGCATCTTGTTTACTCATCGTACTCTCCTTACTAGCCAAACGTTTTTTGCAAGTATTAATTCAAAATTATTCAGCTTAAATTTTATTCGTTCAAATTTCGCATTTATTATGCATTATTAAGAACATTTTTAAATAAATACTAGCATATTTTTTTCTTTTTAACAACTATTATTTAAATACATGTTGAATTAATAATTTTTATATTTAAAATTTATAATATTTAAATATTATTTTATCAGTAATTACATATATAGATATTATTAATGAAATGCTAGTATTTTACTTGGAATGGAAGATATATTCGTGTATTATAGGTAAAATTTATCATATCTGATATGCAGATATTTATAGAATATTAAATCTACAATTAATATATTTATGTCATTTTATATAATTAATTAATATTTTTAAGTCTTAATAGCATATTAATTAATATTTTTTGACTGTTAATATTTTATTATGATTTTAATAAATTAGTAATATAATAAAAGTTTACTTGCATATATTATTCAAAGTGGAAGATAAGCACTGCTGCGTGTCTTTGTTATTCCCCTAAAGGATAACGTATTCCAAGTGCTAAAGACGCTAATAATACTATTAATAAGGGTTAGGTGGAAAAAAATAGTTCTCCATAGCAAACTCTATCTGAACCTAAGAATCATTTGATAAGTACTTGACATGGAAATGTATTTTAATTAGAATAAGACGTAAGAATTAAGTGAAAAATACACTTTAAATTGGTCCTGTGAGGCCAGAAAGGGGTATATATCTATATGTATGGATATAGTTGTTTGTTAAAAAAAGTGAAATGTTTTATATTAAAAATTAGATATAGGTAATAGAAAAATTATTTCAAATGAGAGTTTTTCTATTACCTTTTTTGTATATTTAAAATTAATTAAGTGTATTTTTACAGGTAAAAATACAGGAGGTATATTATATATGAAAGCAAAACTTATATTAGAAAATGGACATATATTTCAAGGAGAAGCTTTTGGCTACTTAAATGATAGTATAGGAGAAGTGGTTTTTAATACGGGAATGACAGGATATCAAGAAATACTTACAGACCCGTCCTATTATGGACAAATTGTTACTATGACCTATCCTCTTATAGGAAATTACGGAGTGAATTTAGAAGATGTGGAATCTGATAGTCCCAAGGTAAGAGGATTTATAGTAAAGGAGAGTTGTAATTATTCTAGTAATTTTAGAGCAGAATTAGAACTTGAAGATTATCTAAAAATAAATAAAATTATAGGACTTTCAGGAATTGATACCAGGGCACTAACAAAGATGTTGAGAGTAGATGGTACCATGAAAGGAATTATAACTGTAAAGAATGTAAATTTTTCTACAGTAAAGGATACAATACAATGTTTTTCCAATGAAAATGCAGTAAAAGGGGTAAGTACAAAGGAGATCTATACATTAGGTAAAGGTAAAAAACATGTGGCTATATTGGATTTTGGCATAAAGAGAAGCATAATAGAGGAATTTTTAAATAGAGGCTATAAAGTAACGGTGTTTCCTTCAAATTATAATGCGGAAGATATTCTTAAACAAAATCCCGATTTGATATTTTTATCTAATGGGCCAGGAGATCCTTGTGATTTAAAGTTAGAAATAGAAAATATAAAAAAGCTTATAGGAAAGAAGCCTATAACAGGTATATGTCTTGGACATCAACTCTTAGCCCTTGCTCTTGGGGGAAGTACTGCAAAACTTAAATTTGGCCACAGGGGTTGTAATCATCCTGTAAGAAATCTTGAAAGTGGCAGGGTGCATATAACTTCCCAAAATCATGGTTATTATGTAGATAAATTACCCGACGAAATGGAACTAACCCATATAAGTCTAAATGATGGTACCATTGAAGGTATGAAGCATAAAAAATTGCCTATATTTTCGATACAGTTTCATCCAGAAGCATGTCCGGGACCTTCGGATAATAACTACATATTTGATGAATTTAATAAATACTCACTTTAAAAACTACAAATTGTGAATTGTGAATTGTACATTGTGAATTGAAAGAGGGGGTAAGGTATTATGCCTTTAAATAAGAACATTAAAAAAGTTTTGGTAATAGGTTCAGGGCCTATAATAATAGGTCAGGCAGCAGAATTTGATTATTCTGGAACCCAGGCCTGTGAATCACTTAGGGAAGAGGGAATGGAGGTTGTACTTGTAAATAGTAATCCTGCTACTATAATGACGGACAGAGAAGTAGCAGACAAGGTTTATATAGAACCACTTACAGTAGAATTTATAGAAAAGGTCATAAAGAAGGAAAGACCAGACAGCATTTTACCGGGAATGGGTGGACAAACTGCGCTTAATCTTACTGTAGAGTTATACGATAATAAAATACTTGAAAAATATAATGTAAAAATAATAGGTACTTCTATAGAGGCCATAAAAAAAGGTGAAGATAGAGAACTTTTTAGAGATACCATGAATAAAATAAATCAACCAGTTGTAGAAAGCGATATAGTTACGGATATAGAAAGTGGTATGAGATTTGCACAGAAAATAGGTTATCCTGTTATAGTAAGACCTGCCTATACCCTTGGAGGTACAGGTGGTGGAATAGCGGAAAATGAAGAGGAACTTAAAAGTATATTGGAATCTGGACTGGAACTTAGTTCCATAGGTCAGGTATTGCTTGAAAAGAGTATAAAAGGGTGGAAAGAAATAGAATATGAAGTTATGAGAGACAGCTTTGGAAACTGTATAACAGTATGTAATATGGAAAATATAGATCCTGTGGGAATTCATACAGGGGACAGTATAGTTGTAGCACCAAGCCAAACTTTATCAGATAAAGAATATCAAATGCTTAGAACTGCATCTATCGACATAATAAATGAAGTTGAAATAGAAGGTGGATGTAATGTTCAGTTGGCCTTAAATCCACATTCCTTTGAATATGTAGTTATAGAGATAAATCCTAGGGTTAGCCGTTCATCAGCTCTTGCATCAAAAGCCACAGGATATCCTATTGCAAAGGTGGCAGCTAAAATAGCTCTTGGTTATGGTTTGGATGAAATAAAAAATGCAGTTACCCAGAAAACCTATGCTTGTTTTGAGCCCTCTCTGGATTATGTAGTAATAAAAATTCCTAAATGGCCTTTTGATAAATTTCAAGGAGCAGAGAGGGAACTTGGGACTAAAATGATGGCTACAGGGGAAATAATGGCCATAGGAAGTAACTTTGAAGCTGCATTTTTAAAGGGGATAAGATCTCTTGAAATAGGAACTTATTCTTTAGATTATAAAAAGTTTAAAAATTTAAGTATGGATGAACTTAAAAATAGAATAACATATCCTGATGATGAAAGAATATTTGCACTAGCAGAGTTATTAAGAAGAAAATACAAAATTGAAAAATTATCTGAAATCACCGGTATAGATAAATTTTTTATAAATAAATTTAAAGGGATTATAGATGAAGAGGAAAAATTGAAAAACATCAGTATAAGTGATATCAATAAAGAATGGTTTGTTTTGCTGAAGAAAAAAGGATTTTCTGATAAGGGAATAGCAGACATGCTTAAGGTTTCACCAGATGAGGTTTATAGACTCAGAAAAATATGGAATATAAATCCCTCTTATAAAATGGTAGATACCTGTGCAGGGGAATTTGAAGCCCTTTCTCCTTATTATTATTCTACCTATGAAGAATATGATGAGGTGGAAGTTTCAAACAATAAAAAAGTTATAGTGATAGGATCGGGGCCTATCAGAATAGGGCAGGGTATAGAATTTGATTATGCTTCCGTACACTGCATAAAAATACTTAGAAAGCTTGGTATAGAGACTATAATAATAAATAATAACCCGGAAACTGTAAGCACAGATTTTGATATTTCAGATAAACTGTATTTTGAACCTATAACTGAAGAAGATGTTTTAAGTATATTGGATAAGGAAAAGCCATACGGTGTTATATTGCAATTTGGGGGAGAAACTGCTATAAAACTGGCAGAATTCTTAAAAGAAAAAAATATAGTTACATTAGGTACCACTGCGGACCAGATAGATATGGCAGAAGATCGGGAAAAATTTGATGATCTTCTTGAAAAATTAAACATTAAAAGACCTAAAGGAAAAGGAGTATGGACTATAGATGAGGGACTTCAAGAAGGAAGAAAGCTGGGATTTCCTGTACTTGTGAGGCCATCTTATGTACTTGGAGGACAAGGCATGGAAATAACTTATACGGAAAAAGAACTTGCATATTATCTTTCTATGGCTTTTAATAAAGATAAGAAAAATCCTATATTAATAGATAAATATTTAATGGGCAGGGAAATAGAAGTAGATGCCATATGTGACGGTGAGGATGTACTTATACCTGGAATTATGGAGCATTTGGAAAGGGCGGGGGTACACTCTGGAGACAGTATAACTATGTATCCTGCTCAAAATGTAAATGATGATATAAGAGAAAAAGTTTTAGAATATACTGTAAAGTTATCTTTAGGAATAGGTATAAAAGGTATGATAAATATTCAATTCATAGAATATGAGGGTAATCTTTATGTTATAGAAGTAAATCCTAGGGCTTCGAGAACTGTTCCTTATATAAGCAAGGTGAGTAATGTACCTATAGTTGATATTGCGACAAAGGTAATGCTTGGGGAAAAATTAAGAGATATTGGATATGGAGTTGGAATCTGCAGGGAGCCTAATATAGTGGCAGTAAAGGTTCCGGTATTTTCAACAGAGAAGCTTCCTAATGTAGAAGTTTCCTTGGGACCTGAGATGAGATCCACAGGAGAGGTCTTAGGAGTGTCTACCACCATTGAAGGGGCCCTCTATAAAGGACTTTTGGCTGCAGATATGTTTTTTAATATGAAAAATGGAGTAATACTTGCAACTATAGGAGACCATGATAAACAAGAGTTTCTACCTATAGCAAGGGAAATACATAAATTAGGAATTAAATTTATAGCCACGGAAAATACAGCAAAACTCTTAAGTAATAATGGAATTGAAGTAAAAAAGATTAGAAAAATGAAAGAAGAGAGTCCAAATATAATAGATGTTATAAAAAATGAAGAAGTGGACTTAGTAATAAATACTCCTACTAAGGGAAATGATTCTACAAGGGATGGATTTCATATAAGAAGATTGGCTGTGGAGAGGAATATAGAAGTTATAACGTCACTGGATACTTTTAGAGCTATGACTTATGTAAAAAAGAAAGATATAAATGACGATAAATTGGAAGTATTTTCAGAGTACAAATAGATAAAATCAAAAGATAATATAAATTGGGGAGGGTTTATGTTATGGAACAGTTGTGTGAAGTAGAAGAAATAAAGCACCTGGCTAATAAATATTATTCTGAAGTGGTAAACTTGAGGAGATATTTTCACACATATCCTGAGGTTAGTAAAAAGGAATTTAATACTCAAAAGAAAATAATTGAAGCGTTAGAAGGTCTTAGTTTAAATATCAGAAAAGCAGGGGGAACTGGTGTTATTGCAGAACTTAAGGGGGGAAAGCCAGGCAAAATAGTGGCAATTCGTGCGGATATAGATGCTTTGGCTATAGATGATGAAATAAGTAAAGATTATAAATCTAAAAATAAAGGTGCATGTCATGCCTGCGGACATGATGGACACACTGCCATGCTTATAGGTGTTATAAAAGTATTATGTGATATACGTCATAGAATAGAAGGTACTTTAAGATTTATATTTCAGCCTAGTGAAGAAGAAGTAATTGATGGTTCAGGGGCAGCAGCTATTATAGAAGATGGGGGCTTAGAAGGTGTAGAAGCCATTATAGGAGCTCATCTGTGGCAGCCTATTGAAATTGGAACAGTGGGAATATCAAAGGGACCTGTAATGGCTGCCAGTGATGAATTTGTAATAATTATTGAGGGAAAAGCAGGTCATGCTTCTATGCCTCACCAAACTATAGATTCAATATTAACAGCTTCTCAGATAGTTGTTGCCTTAAATACAATTGTGGGAAGAGATGTAGATCCCATGAAACAGGCTGTAGTATCGGTAGGTGTATTTCAGTCAGGACATATTTATAATGCCATATCAGGGAAGGCAGTATTAAAGGGAACTATTAGATCCCTTGATGAAGATGTGAGAAGAGAAGTGCTTATGCATATTAGAAAAATTGTGAAGCATATATGTGATATGGCAGGAGCTCACTGCAGCCTTCAAAAAAGCTCATGTACCTATGTTCTTAATAATGATTCTAAAATTACAGATATTGTACTTGAAGCGGGAAAAGAGGTAATGGGAGAGGGAGCTCATGAAGTAAAGCCGTGTATGAGTAGTGAAGATTTTTCTTACTATTTACAGAAAGTACCGGGGTGCTTTATTTTTATAGGTATAGGAAACCCTAAGAAAGGAATTATTTATCCTCAACATCATCCTAAATATGATATAGATGAAATGGCATTATTATATGGGGTTGAAGTTATGGCCAATGCAGCTTTAAAATTACTTTCCAAATTAAAATAAATAGGACGTTAAATTATAACATCCTAAGAATAGAAACTTAGTTAAAAGGAAGTATAACTTTAAATATGGAACCTTTGCCTAAAGCACTTGATACAGTTATATTTCCTTTATATTCATTGACTATAGATTTTGCTATAGACAGACCTAAGCCAAAGTTACCATTTCTATTTGAGCGGGATTTATCCACTTTATAAAATCTTTCAAAAATTTTGTCTAGATGTTCTTCTGAAATACCTTCCCCTGTATCGGATACAGCAAATTCAATCTTGTTTTTTACTGTATGCATCTTTATTTCTATAGAACCTTTTTCATAAGTATGTTTTATAGCATTATCTATGAGAATAGCTGCAAGCTGTTTGATACGGCCTTCATTGCCTAAAAAAATTACATTTTGTTGTATGTCATATGAAATATGTATTTTATATTTTATGCAAATGGCTTCAAAAGGCATTATTGATTGGGTGATAGCATTACTTAAATTAAAGCTGGAAATAGATAATGATACCTTATGTGAGTCTGACCTTGCAAGAAAAAGAAGCTCTTCTATAAGCTTAGTCATTCTAGCTGTTTCCAGTTTGATATTTCCAAGCCATTTACCTTGAGTTTCTACAGTTTCATTTTTGTTATCTAAAACTATGTCAAGATTAGTGGTTATGACTGCTAGAGGGGTACGAAGTTCATGGGAAGCATCTGCAACAAAAGACTGCTGCTTTTTCCAGGCATTTATAATAGGTTTTAAAGAAGTATTAGCAAGAAATAGACTTATTATAAATACCAATATGAGACTTGCTATACAAACTAATACAGATATAATAATCAGTCGCCTTAATACTTCACTGTCAAAGGACTTATCCTGAAAAATTATGATAAATCCATATTTTTTTGGAACTTTAAGATACCTAAAATTAAAACTTTCATATGTAATAGTACCCCGAGAGTCTTTATTGTTAAAAATATTCTTTATTATATTATAAGATACTTCCTCAGATAATGTAAAATTGCTGGAAGTTTCTCTGATTCTACCAATTTTATCCGTTTTAATAAAAAAGTTTTCTGAAGATATAAGCTCTCTATTTGGACGCTCAGGAGGGGGAGGAATATCTTCCATTTCTGATGTTTTAGCCATGTGCATATATGAAGAATGTTCAAAACTTCTTTCCATTAACACATATATACCTGAAAATATGATTATTAGAACCAAACCTGTTAATATTAAATTGATCAAAATTAATTCTATTTTTAATTTTCGAAACATAATTTAAACCTCTTTTAGACAATAACCTATTCCTCTTATGGTTTCTATAATAACATTGCAATTCAATTTTCTAAGTTTTTTTCTAAGATAGGAAAAGTACACTTCAATATTGTTATTCATCTCTACATCAGAATCAGGTCCCCAAACCCTGTCTAATATCTGATCCTTGGTCAATACTTGATTTTTATTACGAGCCAGAAGTTCCAATAGCTGAGATTCTTTAGAGGTAAGCTTAATTCTATTTTCTTTATACTGAAGTTCTCCTCTTAAGGGATCAAAAGTTAAAGAAGCCAATTGTATGGTTCCATATTGAATAAAATCTATATGTCTCCGTCCAAGAGCTCGTATTCGTGCCAGAAGTTCCTCCTTGGAAAAAGGTTTTATTAAATAGTCATCTGCCCCCTGATCCAAGCCCTCTACTCTGCTGCTTATAGAATCCATAGCTGTTAATATAATTACAGGAGTTCTGATGCCTTTGTTTCTAATATCCTTTAGAATCTCCAGGCCATTTTTCCCAGGAAGCATTCTATCTAGTATTATAACATCATATATATCTATTTCTGCCATTTCTTGTCCCTTAATTCCGTCATAGGCAAAATCTACATTGTAATTGTTTTTTTTCAATATATAAACTAGGGCTTCTGAAAGCATCACTTCATCTTCAATTAAAAGTAGTCTCATAATAATTCCTCCTAATTATAAGGTAATGTCTATATAAAAATTATAATTGGCAAATTTTAAATATCTGAAAATTTTTAGTAACAATACTATAAATCATATAATAACAATATACGATAAATTTTCAATATAAACAATATTGAATGCATATTTAAGCAAATTACTAAATTATATACTATATGTTCAAAGTTAATTTACATTTATTAGTGATGTTTTTAAGTGTTTTTTAAGGTTTTAATATAAAAATTATATTAAACTAAATATGAGGTGAATTAAATGTATAAAAGTGTTATTTACTCTATAATAGTACCTCTATATAATGAGGAGCTAGTTATCGATGAAACTTATAAAAGGTTAAAAAGTATAATGGACTCCACGTCAGAAGGTTACGAGCTCCTATTTGTAAATGATGGAAGTAGTGATGCCACACGAAAAAAGGTGGAAAAAATATGTGTTAAAGATATGAATGTAAGACTTGTTAATTTCTCTAGAAACTTTGGACATCAATGTGCTATAACTGCTGGGATGGAAGTTTCCATAGGAAAGGCAATAGTTGTAATAGATGCGGATCTTCAAGATCCTCCAGAAGTTATTCTTGAAATGATAAAAAAATGGAAGGAAGGTTATGATGTTGTATATGGAAAAAGGATAAAAAGGGAAGGGGAATCTTTCTTTAAAAAATTTACTGCTAAAACTTTTTACAGGATGCTTAAAAATATGACTAGTGTTGATATACCTGTGGATACAGGGGATTTCAGACTTATAGATAGAAAGGTGTGTAATACTTTAAACTCACTGCCGGAAAAGAATAGATATGTAAGAGGATTAGTAAGCTGGATTGGATATAAACAGACTTTTGTAGAATTTGTAAGACAGGAAAGATTTGCAGGGGATAGCAAATATCCTATTAAGAAAATGATAAAATTAGCTCTTGATGGTATAACTTCATTTTCATATAAGCCTCTTGCCTTTTCAGGTTATTTAGGTGGAATATCTTTTTTTGTGGGAATATTAATTATGGTAGTAGATATTATTAAACATTTAACTGGTGGAATAAGTATAATAAATTTTGCCTTCTTAATATCTATTGATTTAATTATGTTTGGTGTAATGTTAAGCTGCATGGGGATAATTGGCCAGTACATAGGTAGAATTTTTGACGAAAGTAAGGGAAGGCCTAATTATATTATTGAAAGTATTATAAATGATAGAAAGGTTGATAAAGAGCATGACTCAGTTAACTAAAATAAAGTATCCCATATTTAATCGTATTTTTAATGGTAAATTAAAGTGCATAAGTCGTTTTTCTGCTACAGGAGTATTAAATACTCTGGTAGATTTTTGTGTATTTACTATATGTGAAAGTTTATTTGGTATATATTATACTTTAAGTCAAGTTTTAGGTTATAGTTTTGGAATAATAAATAGCTTTATATTGAATAAAAAGTGGACATTTGAAAGTAAAGCTTCCAATAAGAAAATATATCATGAACTGATGCAATTTATTGTAGTTAATGTTTGTTCTCTTACAATTACCGTGGTGTGTATGAAGTTTTTAGTAAATAACTTTAGTATAAATATTTATATATCTAAAGTTATTGTTACTTTAATAGCTCAAGTTGTGAATTTTTTACTGTATAAACTTTGGGTGTTTAATTAAATAAGAGGGGGAAATGCATGAAGAATGTAAAATTCAAAAAAGAAAATCTTCCAATAGTATTGATTTTAATTTTATCTGCTGTATTAAATTTTGCTAACTTAACTATAGAAGGATATGGAAATGAATATTACGCTGCAGGTGTAAAAAGCATGCTTGTAAATCTTAAAAATTTTTTCTTTGTATCCTTTGACCCAGCCGGATTTGTATCCATTGATAAACCTCCTTTAGGTTTTTGGATACAGACTATTTCTGCTAAAATATTTGGATTTAGCGGCTGGAGTATAATATTGCCTCAGGCTCTTGCAGGAGTTATATCAGTTGGGCTTATATATTATATTGTAAAAAGATCTTTTGGAAATATAGCTGGAACTATTTCGGCACTTTGTCTTGCAATTACCCCTGTTTTTGTAGCTGCTAGCAGAAATAATACCATAGACAACCTTTTGGTCATGGTGCTTCTTATTGCCTGTGTATTTATTTCTAAAGCTGCAGAAAAGGGTAGGTTTAAATATATCATAATAAGCTTGGTTTTAATAGGTGTAGGCTTTAATATAAAGATGCTTCAAGCCTATATGATTATACCGGCAGTATATGTAGTTTACCTTATTTCTAGAGCTGTACCTGTAAAAAAGAGAATAAAACATCTAGCTTTAGGTACAGTTGTACTTGTAGTAGTATCTCTGTCTTGGGCGGTAATAGTAGATCTTGTGCCGGCACAGTATAGACCTTATGTAGGAAGCAGTACCAATAATACTGTTATGGAACTTATATTAGGACACAATGGACTTGAAAGATTTAATAATAGTGGTATGGGAGGAAGACAAGCACCGGGAGAATTTAGAAATACTAATATATACGGCACACAAAATCAAAGGGGTAATGGAAATGCTCAAAATGGAAATTGGACTAATAGACAAAAGACTGCAGAGGACAGTCAAAATGGAAATATGGCTAATTTTTCAGGTGGAAATGGCAATGTTCCAGAGGGAATGAAATTACCAGAAGGGTCGTCGGGAGGAAGAGGTGCCCAAGGTGGCGGCATGGCAGGAAACTTTGGTGGTCAGACAGAAGCAAGTATTACCAGATTATTCTCCAAAAATGTTTTATCAGATCAAATAGTATGGTTTTTACCTTTGGCTATATTTGGATTCATTGCAGGAGCAATAGTGGAAAAATTGAAGTTTACCTTTGATAATAGAAAAAAACTAGATTTAATATTATGGATTTTTTGGCTTATTCCTGAATTTTTATATTTTAGTTACACTAAGGGATTGTTCCATCAATACTATTTAACTATGATGGCTCCACCTATTGCGGCTTTATCAGGAATAGGACTTGTTTCTATGTGGAAGCTTTATAAGGAAAAGAGTAAGAATATCACATGGCTTCTATTGCCAGTATCCCTTGTTGCAAATGGTCTAGTTCAGCTTCTAATGTTATCTTATTACAGTAATATATCCTCTGCAATTAAAGCCATTATTATATCTTCTTTAGTACTTTGTTTTATTTCATCTACATTACTTATAGTATACAAAGTAGTTAAGAAAGGTAATTTAGAGAAGGCTGGTAATATAAAGCTTGGTAAGGCATTAACAATACTTGCTTTTGTAGGAATTTTAATAACGCCTGCTATTGGTTCCGGTGCTGCTATAAATCATAAAGTGAATGGTACCATGCCTTCAGCAGGATTGGAACTCCTATCAAATAATGAATCCGGTAATTTTATGATGGGAAGAGGTTCAGGAGGCAGTGGTAATGATAAACTTGTAAAGTTTCTTGAAAAGAATATCACAAATGAGAAATATATTCTTGTAGTTTCCAGTGCAACTTCTGCCCAGGATATAATACTACAAACTGGTAAAGGAGTAATGGCATTAGGAGGTTTCACAGGCTCTGATAAGATACTTACCTTAGATGAATTTAAAACCATGGTGAAAAATGGAGAAGTTAGATATGTACTTACAGGGGGAATGGGAAGAGGTTCCATGGATGATATTATGAATTGGGTACAGAAAAATGGCAAGGCGGTATCGGAAAGTCAATGGAGAAATACGGTAGAGTCTCAGGAGGAAAAAGGATATTCAGATTTTAATGTAACTGAATATGATAAAAATACAGATACAAAATATAACTATAAAAATGATAATTCAGGTAATAACAGTGGAAACAATAGTGGTGGTGGACCAGAGGGCATGAATTCACAAGTGCTATACGATTTAAAAGGCAGTGTAAAATAATATTTCAGAGTGATTTTTAAGTAGGCTTTTATTTTAAGGTCTACTTAAAATTTATGCACAAATATTAATTTGTTTGAGAGTACTTATAAGTGTTATAATAAAGATAATTTTATCCCAACAAAAGTCCTTCTGACATATCTGTTTAAGAGGATTTTTTGTTTGGATCAAGCTAAATATTTTGTAATTGTAAATGTTGGAGCTGATAAAATGATACAACTTATAGGTATAAAAAGCCAGTGTGATAATTGTAATAGGAGAGTATAAAATGAGAAATGATAAAATATTTGAAGAATCGAAACTATATATGCCAGGTGGGGTAAATAGTCCTGTGAGGGCTTTTAAGGATGTTCCCTTAAATCCCCCTGTAATAAAAAAAGGCAGGGGTGCTTATATATATGATGAAGATGGCAATGAATACATAGACTTTGTGTGTTCCTGGGGGCCAATGATTTTAGGCCATTGTGATGAAGATGTAGTAAATGCTATAAAATACACTAGTGAAAATGCTATATCTTTTGGAGCTACCACGGAAATTGAATTAGAGCTTTCCAAATATATATGCACTACTTTGGAAAATATAGAAATGATTAGGATGGTCAATTCAGGTACAGAAGCTACTATGAGTGCAGTGAAACTTGCCAGGGGGTATACAAAGAGAAATAAAATAATAAAATTTGCAGGATGTTATCATGGACATTTTGACGACTTCCTTGTAGAAGCAGGCTCAGGTGTTATGACAGAGGGGATTCCCGGAAGCGCAGGAGTTCCTAAAGATAGTATAAAAAATACTATTATAGCTGAATATAATAATCTTGAAGATGTAAAAAATATTTTTAAGAAGTATGGCAGTGATATTGCAGCTATTATAGTAGAGCCTGTGGCGGGAAATATGGGAGTAATTCCAGGAAAAATAGATTTTCTAAAAGGACTTAGAAAGCTATGTGATGAATACAAAAGTTTGCTTATTTTTGATGAAGTAATGAGTGGATTTAGAGTTGCCTATAAAGGAGCTCAAAGTTTATATGGAATAAAACCTGATATTACTACCATGGCAAAAATTATGGGAGGAGGATTACCCTGTGGTGCTTATGGAGGTAGAAAGGATATTATGGAAAAACTTTCTCCCCTTGGACCTGTATATCAGGCTGGGACCATGTCTGGAAATCCAATTGTAATGGCTGCAGGACTTGCCACTTTGAAGAAGCTGAATGAAAACTCCGAGTATTATGTGAATTTTGAAAAACTGGGTAAAAAATTAGAACAAGGTATAAGACAAATATCAGAGGACAAAAGCATATCTATGGTAATAAATAGATGTGGAGCCATGTTTTCTATATTTTTTACCAGTGACTCAGAAGTTAAGAATTATAAGGATGCAAGGAAATGCGATACAACTATTTTTGCTAAATTTTTTCAGCATATGCTTGAGCAAGGCATTTATATAGCACCTTCCCAGTTTGAAGCTATATTTTTAAATGTGAAACATACAGAAGAACACATTGATAAATTCTTACAGGCAGTTAATACTTTTGAAGCTTTTATTTAGAAATACTTAAAATATTTAATTTGAAGGTATAATTTTATATGCATTGATTAATAAAATAAGGTTAAAAAGATTTTAACCTTATTTCTTATGTAATTATATAAAATATATTTAATTTTTTTAATATATGTATTATAATTTGGTTAATAAATTTAAGAGGGTGACGGTGTGGACAATATCGATATTAAAATACTAAAATTGCTGCAAGAAAATGCTAGAATTTCTATTTCGGAAATGAGCGGCAAGATTAATCTGTCAATACCTGCAGTAAGTGACAGGTTGAAAAAATTAGATGCTTCAAGCTTAATTAAAAAATATACAATAATTATCAACAATAAAAAATTTAATAAGAATCTCATGGTTATAATGTTTGTAAGTCTTGAAAATCCAACATTTATTGATAAATTTATAGAGATCATCCAGGGGGAAAATGAAATTGTTGAATGTCATTATTTAGCTGGCGAGTTTGATTATGCATTGAAAATTATTACTGAAAATACAGAAACCCTTGAAAAAGTTTTAAATAAAATAAAGTGTATTAAAGGGGTTCAAAAGACTAAGACAATAGTTACCCTTTCTACAATTAAAAATAACTATTCAATAATACCTGACCAAATTAAATAATAGGGGGAATATATAGTGATTATAGGAGTGCCTAAAGAATTAAAGAATAATGAAAATAGAGTGGCTATGACACCAGCCGGGGTACATGCTCTAGTGAGGGATGGCCATCAGGTTTTGATAGAAAAGTCAGCTGGAATTGGAAGTGGAATAGAAGATAAAGAATACCAGGATGTTGGCGGCAAAATAATAGATACAAATATGGAAATATTTAAAGAATCAGATATAATAGTAAAGGTAAAAGAGCCAATAGAAGAAGAATATGAACTTTTTAAAGAAAATCAGATTTTATTCACCTATCTTCACCTTGCTGCCAATATACCTCTTACAGAGCTATTAATAAAAAAGAAAATTACATCTATAGCCTATGAAACAGTACAACTTGATAATGGAAGTCTTCCATTACTTACTCCTATGAGCGAAGTGGCAGGAAAAATGTCTATACAGATAGGGGCAAATCTACTTCAAGAGTATAATGGCGGAGCCGGTATATTACTTGGTGGAGTTCCAGGAGTACTGCCTGGAGAAGTTGTAATCATTGGAGCAGGCGGTGTGGGAACAAATGCTGCTAAAATGGCTCTGGGACTTGGAGCAAAAGTTACAATACTTGATATAAATAAGGATAGATTAGTTTATGTAGATGATATATTTAACGGAAGATTGTCTACATTAGTCTGTAATGAATTCAATGTGGCTGAGATGGTTAAAAAAGCAGACCTATTAGTAGGAGCAGTATTGGTAATAGGATCAAAAGCGCCTAAAATTGTTAAAGAGGAAATGGTTAAAACTATGAAGAAAGGTTCTGTAATAGTTGATGTAGCAATTGATCAGGGAGGATCCATAGAGACTATAGACAGGGCTACTACTCATGATAATCCATGCTATGAAAAGTATGGTGTAGTTCATTATTCAGTATCCAATATGCCTGGAGCTGTATCAAGAACATCTACCTATGCACTTACTAGTTCTACTCTTCCTTATTTGGAGGATATAGCTAACAAAGGAGCAGAGAAAGCAATGAAAGATGATAAAGCTCTTTTAAAGGGCCTCAATGTATATAAAGGCTTTGTAACTTATAAAGCAGTGGCAGATAGTTTAAAACTTGAGTACAAAGCACCAGAAAGCTTATTTTAATGTAAAAAAAGAGATGTTTCAGAGTTTGTTCTGAAACATCTCTTTTGGATCAATAAAATTTTATATCAAAAGATTCAGGATTAAATCCTTTTTTCTTAAGTACTATGTCAAGCAATATTTTTACAAGATATGCAAATAAAATTATGTTCAATATGCAAGTTCCATCGCTTATTAGAGTATGTGAAGTAGTATTTCCAAAACCTCCAAAAAGTATGGAATAGATATTACTGTAGATTGTAAGGGTGTATCCCGCCAGTAGTATTAGCAGCCTATTATCTTTTAAATATATAAAAGATAAGATGGATAGTGCTGCAGCAGGAAATAAGTATCTTTCATGCATTCCGGTAGAAAAAGTAAAAACTCCTGAAATTTGAACAAGTGCACAGGAAAAGGCAAATATTTTGTTTTTACTTTTAATATAAATGTACCAGGAAAAAGCTGTAATTGCTATAATTGCAATTATTCCCCAAATTTTATAACTGAATATAAAAAATGTAGAGGAGCTTTCTTTATAATTTCCGCCAAGTAAATTAAAAAAATTAAAAGCATTTACAGAAGCGTAAGGGTATTCTGATATGGTATTTTTATATAATTTAAAAATCCACAGTGCATTTTGATTAAAGGAAAATGGAAGTATAATAACTAAAGAAGTCACAATACATGAAGCTGCACATTTAATAAGGGTCTTTAAATTTTTCCTGGCTATAAGTTCAAATAAGAGTACAGGAAAAAATATAATTCCCTGGGGTTTCATAAGCACTAAAGAGGTAAAAAGTATAGATGAAAAAACAAATTTCCCTTCTGATAAAAAGAACAAAGAGAGAACTAAAAAAAGAGTGAAAAAAGAATCTACCTGTCCCCAAAGGGATGAATTTATAAAAATAGCTGGGCTAAAAATATAAAAAGCACTTAAAAGAATACCTATTTCTAAAGAAAAATATTTTTTAGCCAATTTATATATCATATAAGCTGTTACAATATCTGCTATTATAGAAGGCAATTTTAAAAGTAATGTATAGTAAGGAGTTATTGAACTTATTTTTGCTAATTTACCAATTAAAAATAATATATAGATATATAATGGAGGATAGTCAGCTGATTTAGAATTTACATAAAACTGAGATAGACTGTTTGCAGCAGAGGAAGCCCAGCTTTTAAATAAATTTATATCTCCACCGTATCCTTCCATAACTGTGGATAATGAAATTCTTAAAAATAAGCCTATGCAAAGAAGTGAAAATATAAGTATTTTTGTGTTTGCATTATTTATTTTAAAGTTTCTATAGCCGAAAAAATAAAAGGCTGTAATACATAGTGCAAAAAATATTATTAAATATAAAGTGAGTAATGGGGCATATTTATTATTTGAGGACATGGATTCTCCTCGTTGATTTCTTACTCCAGGAATTTGAGCATTATTGCCGGGAGCTTTATTATTATTTGATGAAAAGTTTTTATCAGGTGTATTTGAAGTAACTCCTCCTTGTGTTTTTTGTTTATCATTTATTTGTGTTCTTTGCCTGTTTTCTGAATTGAATTGTTCTACTCTGCTCCGGGATGTATTGGTATTAGCTGTATAATTTTTTATATTATAAATACATAAAAATGCAGATAATAATATTAAAAGAATTAGACCAATTTTAAGCAGATTTTTTTTGAAAAATATTTTTATCATATTTTTTTGAATCTCCTTTTCTAGAATTATATTTTTACCATTTAAATATATTTTCATTAACAAAACTTAAAATAAGCTTAAAAAGTAATACAAAATTCTGTTAATATAGTTTTAATAATGTTTTGTGATATATTATAATCTAAATAGATAGAAATATGTGGAGGCGTTTTTATGGAGAAAATTGCATTATTGACAGATTCGGCCTGTGATATAGATGAAGAAACTATAAATAAATATAATATAAATATCCTTTCCTTCAGAATCATATATAGGAGTGGAGAATATATAGATAAAGTTGAAATCACTCCAAGGGAAGTATATGATAACATGAAAGTGGAAATTCCTAAATCTTCACTGCCTTCCATGGAGGATATGGAAAAGGTCTATAAAAGACTTGAGGAAGAAAATTATACCCATGTAATTGCCGTAGTTATTTCAAGTGGACTTTCAGGTACATATAATGCTTTAAAAATAGTAAGTGAAAAGCATAAAAATTTGACTACTTATATATATGATTCTAAATCTACATCTGTGGGGGAAGGAATCATTTTAAAAGAGTGTGGTAAACTCATTGAACAGGGGAAAAATTTTCAACAAATTGTAGATACTATACCAAAAATAAAAAATAATATGCATTTCTTTTTTGTTTTTGGCACTTTGGAATATGCTAGAAAGGGTGGTCGTATAGGAAAGATACCTGGTACTATTGGAGAAATACTAGATATAAAGCCTATTGTTTATTTCGATGATAACTGTGGTGTTTGTTGTACTTATGACAAGGTCAGAGGAAGAAAGCGCTCTTTAAATAAAATGGTAGATATAGGAAAGAGGTTTTTAGATAAAAACCCATGTGAGGTGTATATAGTACATGGTAATGCAGAAGAAGATGCAGATAGAGTTCATAACATGATTTCACAATTACCTAATATAGAAAATATACACATGATAGGTCAAATAAGTCCTATAGTTGGGGCATATTCTGGTCCGGGAACAGTTGGAATATGTTATTTTACAATGTGACCATTGACATTATAAACTTAAGTTGATATAATTAAATCCGTAAATTGAATATGAATCTTGAACTTATCAAGAGAGGTGGAGGGAACAGGCCCATTGAAGCCCGGCAACCAATACGTTGTATAATGGTGCCAAATCCTGCAGCGAAGGCTGAAAGATGAGAGAAATATTATGTATGTTAAATCTGAGGTTTTCCTCAGATTTTTTAGTGCTGTATAATTTTATTTGTAGAGGCAGGGTGAATATTATTGATAAATATTAATAATGTTGGTAAGAGTTTTGATAATAAGGTTGTAATTAAAAATATAAATCTTAATATAAAAAAGGGGGAAATATTTGGAATAGTAGGACAGAGTGGAGCAGGGAAATCTACACTGCTCAGATGTTTAAATGGCCTTGAAACCTATGATACTGGAAGTATAAAGATAATGGACAAAGAGGTAAAAGACTTAAAAGGAAAAGAAATAAGAGTTTTCAGGAAAAATTTAGGTATGATATTCCAAAATTTTAATTTACTAAATAGGAAAAATGTATATGATAATATATCACTTCCCCTGGAGGTATGGGGATATGATAAAAAGAAAATAAAGACTAGAGTAGAGGAATTATTAAAATTAGTGGCACTTCGTGATAAGGCTAAAAGTATGCCAAGGCAATTAAGTGGAGGGCAAAAACAGAGGGTAGCTATTGCAAGGGCACTTGCTTTAAATCCCAGTATATTACTCTGTGATGAAGCTACTTCAGCTTTAGATCCTAATACTACCCAATCTATACTTGAACTCTTAAAGAAGATAAATAAGGAATTTGAACTAACAATAGTAGTAGTAACACATCAAATGGAAGTGATAAAAGAAATATGTAACAAGGTAGCAATTATTGACAGTGGGGAGATAAAAGTAGAAGGAGATGTGGAAGAAGTATTCCTAAGGCCAGGTGAATATTTAAAAAAATTGCTGGGAAATGAAAATTTACTGCCAGAAAGAGGAATGAACATAAGAATATTTTTCCCTAAGGAAATAAGTCAGGATAATTTGATAACTTCCATGGCTATAGATTTAAATATAAAATTTTCCATAGTATGGGGAAAACTTGAGAGATTTCGAGATAATGTACTGGGAAGCCTAGTAATAAATATAAACCAAAAAGACAAGGAAAAAATATGTAATTATCTTTCTTCAAAAAATGTAACATGGGAGGTGGAATAGTATGAGTTTTAATGAAATATTTAAGCAGGTACTATTTCCTGCTGTAGGAGAGACATTTTATATGGTAATAGTTTCTACAGTATTTGCCGTAATTATAGGATTTATACCTGCAGTTTTACTAATAATAACGCAGCCAGGGGGGCTTAGACCTAATAAGGCAGTTTATAAGGTTTTAGATGTAGTGGTAAATTTACTTAGATCATTTCCATTTATAATACTTATGATAGCTATCTTTCCTTTTACAAAGCTTATAGTTGGAAAAGCCATAGGTACCACAGCGGCCATAGTTCCACTTACCATAGCTGCAGCACCTTTTGCAGCCAGGGTAATTGAATCCTCTTTTAAAGAAGTGGATCCTGGAGTAATAGAGGCGTCTAAATCTTTTGGGGCAAGTAATATTCAAATAATATTCAAAGTTATGCTAAAAGAGGCTCTTCCATCTATAGTACTTGGAATAACACTTACAGTTATAAGTGTAGTAGGATATTCTGCTATGGCAGGTACAGTAGGGGGAGGGGGACTTGGAAATGTAGCAGTAAATTACGGATATTATAGATTTCAGACTAATATAATGGTGTATACCGTAATAATACTTGTAATAATTGTCCAACTGCTTCAAACTATTGGAGATATAATATATAAAAAACTTAATAAATAAAAATATATAAGGCATAAGTAAATTAAACTATAGTTTTACTCATGCCTTAATTTTTTAAGATTAATTGAAACTATGTAATAAAATTTATATTAATATACAAATACCATTTTACCGACTCTTAAAGCAATAGGTTTTGACCAGAGCCAGGTATTTGTTGTACTATCATCAAAGTAATACAATGCACCATTTGTTGGATCGGAACCATAGAGTGCTTCATAAGCAGCATTTTTTGAATCCTGAGAAGCAGCTTTGCTTATCCATCCATTATATACAGGAGTAAATTGATAATAGCCACCTGATACTTCATATATTACATCTTTTATAGTAGATGGAAATCTTGAATTTTGAACTCGGTTAAGTACTACAGCAGCTACAGCTACTTTAGCCTTATAAGCCTCTCCTTCAGCTTCCGCAGTTACCAGTCTTGCCAGTAAATCTAAGTCACTTTCACTATAAGGTACTATAGGATCTGAGGAGCTTGTACTCTTAAAAATCCAACCTGCAGGTATGTTTAATACTTCACCTGGATAAATATACTTGTCCACATTGTTGTTAGCTGCAATTAATGTGTTAAGAGCTATACCATATTTTTTTGCTATTAAATAAAGAGTATCTGAAGGTTTTACAGTATATGTGTTAGAATTCACATATAAGACTTGATTTGGATATATCTCGCTGCTTTTTAGATTATTATTTTTTATAATAGTGTCTACGTCGGTTTTAAATAGTATACTTATTTTAAATAGAGAATCTCCCGACTTTACTGTATAATTAGCAGCATATACCTGTGTAAAAGACAACATAGAAAGAGTTAATGCAAATAGTAGTGTTCTGATTTTTTTGAAATTCATAAATAGATATCCTCCCTAATTAGCCTACGAGGTTAGTTGACAGGTTCGGAGAGGGATTGTCCTACTTCTTAATAAAAAGATTCACCTCAAATATTGTTATCCCCCGCACTTCATTCCAGTTTTGGAAGTTTAGGCTTGTTTTATAGTTGTTATTTTAACAGCATTTTTATAATATATCCTTATTAAATTGATGGATATATTGGATTTAAAATGATTATATGGTTTATTGTGTAAAATAAATAAAAAGTAATGAAATAACTATAAAAGTAAAAACTATTGTTATGAATTCTAATAAAAATATGTGTTAATCATAATTAGGAGAGAAAATGTATGAAAAATTATATAACTTATAATCTTAGAGATAAATTAAAACATTCTGATGAGTATTATAAATTTATGCCTGATTTTTCAGAACAGGTAATACAAAAAATCAAAATTAGGACAAATAATATAATAGAGGATTTTATGGCATATATTATAGAGTTTGATATAGAACAATTGAGAAGCAGGGAAGAATACCAACTGGAAATCCTGATTATGGGGGTTTTGTGGAATGTGTATTCAGAAAAATCTTTGGATTTACCTAAAATACCTGGTAAAACTTTATCTTTACTTTCAAGTATGAGACAATACTCCTGGATTTTTAAAAAGTGTATAGATAGTATAAAAGGGAAAATGGCATATAAATATCTTTTAAAAGGAAAAATCAATAGAGATTTAGTTTATAATACACACTGTATAGAAAATGACTTTGAAAAATTAATAATATGGCTTAAATGTACAGGAGAATTTAAATTCCAAGCAGGAAGAATGGAAATATGGAATTTATTTTTTAAACATAATAATAAGGAGTATGTACGCAATGCAGGTAAACTTATTGTTGAAATAGCAGATTGGTTTGAGAAAGAATCCATGGAAAAACTCGGCAAATATACTTTAAATGTAAAAAAGTTTTTAATGAATGAATATAAGTTTTATGGAACGAGAGAAGATAATATTTTTTGTGGACGAAGAGAAATTGAATATCATCTCAACATGGTGGGAGCAGAAATTTTAAATAGAGTCTTTAGAAATACATTTTTAAAAACGGAGGATAAAATAATATTTCTTCCAGCATGTATGTGTCTAAAGCCTTATAGTACATGCAGAAGAAAAAAAACAGATAAAGGTTTTATATGTATGAGGTGTTCTGAAAATTGTAAAGTCAATATATTGAATAGAATAGGGAAAAAGTATAATTTTAAGGTTTATATAGTTCCTCACGAAAGCAATGCCTTCTCAGGCAGAAAACATATCAGATATGGGGATATAGGTATTGTAGGCATTGCCTGTGTACTAAATTTAATAGAAGGAGGATTAAAGGCTAGAAATTTGAATTTGGTACCTCAATGTGTTATTCTTGATTACTGTGGATGTAAAAATCACTGGCATAAAAGTGGTATTGAGACAGATATAAATTATAGAAAATTGTTTGAAATTTTACAAATTCCACAGGGTGATATAATAGTAAGAAATTTAAAACAGTAGAGAGTAAACATGGTAAGATGTTATAATAGAGAAGTTTAAAAAATTTAATTTTTAGATATTTAAATAGAATTTTGGAGGTAATTTTATGTCTCAAGAAAAATTATTGATATTGGATGGACATAGTTTAATGAATAGAGCTTTTTATGCACTGCCGGATTTGACCAATTCAGAAGGGACTCATACAAATGCAGTTTATGGATTTATAAATATGCTGTTGAAAATGAAAAAGGAGATTGAACCTAGTCACATAGTATGTACTTTTGATAGAAGTGCACCTACCTTTAGACATGATAAATATAGTGAATATAAAGCCGGCAGGAAAAGAATGCCTCCTGAACTGTCAGAGCAGTTTCCTATAGTTAAGGAAATATTAGAGCTTTTATCCATAAATATTTTTGAAATAGATGGATTTGAAGCAGATGATCTTATGGGTACATTATCTGTTTTTGGAGAAAAAAAAGGCATGGAAGTATATATAGTTACAGGAGATAGAGATGCCCTTCAGCTGGCTACAGATTCGGTAAAAATTGTAATAACTAAAAAAGGTATAACACAAAAGGAAATATATGATAGAAATAGAATTATAGATGATTATGGAGTAACTCCTACGGAATTCATAGATGTAAAAGGGCTTATGGGAGATGCTTCGGATAATATTCCTGGGGTACCTGGCATAGGAGAGAAAACTGCCCTTAAATTGATAAAAGAGTATAAAAGCATAGAAAATGTACTTTGTAATATAGATAACATTAGAGGGAAAAAAGTTCAAGAAAATTTAAAAAATTATATGGAACAGGCTGTATTTAGTAAAAAACTTGCTACTATTGTCACAGATGTTCCTATAGAACTGGATTTACAATCTATTGAATCTAAAGAACAGTACGATGATGAGGGCTTAAAAAAATTATTTGAGAAACTTCAGTTTAAATCCTTAATGGATAAAATACCTAAAGTAGAGAAACAGGATAAGATGGAAATGGAAGTGGAAGATCTACAGGTGGAATGTGAGGTTATAGATACTTTAAATGAATTTCATAATTTTATAGATTCTTTACATTCTAATAATATGAAAGATAATTTACTTTACATTAATTTTAAAGTTATAAATGAGAATAGTTATTCTAAAAATTACATAGATAAGATATTTGTAAATATAGGAGAAAAAAATTTTGAAATACACATAAAAGAAATATATGATGAAAATAAAATTAAAGCAGTAGAAACAGCTAAGATGTTGTTTGAAAATTCTAGCTTAAGTAAAGTGAGTTATGATGTGAAAGTACCTTGCAGTATATTGCATAGAATAGGAATAAAGCTTTTAGGCATAGAATTCGATATAAAGATAGCAGCTTATTTAATGGATCCTGCTAGGACCAACTATGAATTACCGGATATTGTTAAGGAGTATCTGAATATAGAAATCTCTGAGGAAAAGGAAAATTGTCTTATAAAGGAGACATCGTTGTTTAGCAGATTATACTCTACTTTAAAGAAGAAGATATCAGATTCTTCTATGGATAGATTGTTGTATGAAGTAGAACAGCCGCTTACTTTTGTACTGGCATCTATGGAGTGTGAAGGGTTTAAGGTGGATAAGGATAAGTTAACTGAGATGGAGGAGAAATTTAAAATAGAAATAGATAAGGTACAAAAGGAAATATATTTCCTCTCTGAGGAAGAATTTAATATAAATTCCCCAAAACAGCTGGGCAAAATATTATTTGAAAAGTTGGATTTACCTGTTATAAAAAAGACTAAAACGGGATATTCCACTAATGCAGATGTATTGGAAAGATTACATGGTAAACATCCTGTAATTGAAAAAATAATTTATTATAGACAGCTTACTAAATTATATTCTACATATATTGAAGGATTAAAAGGAGTAATAGAGGAAGATGGTAAGATTCATTCTAATTTTAATCAAACAGTAACTACTACAGGAAGACTTTCAAGTACCGAACCCAATCTTCAAAATATACCTATAAAATATGAGATGGGAAAAGAAATAAGAAAAATATTCATACCAGATAATAGGGATTGTGTTATACTCTCGGCAGATTACTCGCAAATAGAACTTAGGGTGCTTGCCCATATATCAGGGGATGAAAATTTAATAAATGCATTTATAAACCACAATGATATTCACACTAAGACTGCATCAGAGGTATTTAATGTACCTTTGGGAGAGGTAACATCCATGCAGAGAAGTAATGCAAAAGCCGTGAATTTTGGCATAGTATATGGTATTGGCGATTTTAGCTTAGCGAGGAATTTAAATATACCCAGAAAAGAAGCAAAATCTTATATAGATGCTTATTTTGAAAAATATCCTAAAGTGAAGTTATATATGAATGATATAGTAAAACAGGCCGAAAAGAATTTTTATGTTACCACCATTTTAAATAGGAGAAGGTTTATACCAGAGATAAAATCTTCTAATAAAATAATAAAAGCTCTAGGAGAAAGGTTTGCCATGAATACCCCCATTCAAGGAAGTGCAGCGGACATTATAAAAATAGCTATGGTAAATGTTTTTAATAGATTAAAAGATAATAATTCTAAAAGCAAGATAATACTTCAGGTCCACGATGAACTGGTGTTAAATGTGTATAGAGATGAACTAAAAGATGTAAAAGATATTGTAAAAGAGGAAATGGAAAATGTGTTTGAACTAAAGGTTCCTCTTGAAGTTGATATAAGTACAGGGGATAATTGGTATCAAGTTAAATAAAATGGCTGAAGGTGGGGAAAAGTGTGATTAAGATAGGACTTACTGGAGGAATAGGTAGTGGAAAAAGTACTGTTTCTAATATACTCAGGGAACAGGGTATAGCTGTAATAGATGCGGATATTATAGCTAGGGATGTAATGGAAAAATATATTGTAATAACGGATAAAATAAAATCTACTTTTGGAGAAAAATTTATTGATGGTTCGGGGAAGTTGAAAAGAAGAGAATTTGGAGATTACATATTTTCAAACAAGGATAAAAAAAATATATATGAGGACATAATAATGCCTTTTATTAAAAAAGAAATATTTGAAAAAATAGATGAACTACATAAAAAAGGAGATGAAATTTGTATAATAGATGGGGCTACTCTTATAGAAAGTGGATTTTATAAGTACACAGATGTAATTATACTTGTATGGGCAAATAAGAAAACTCAAATATTTAGGGTAAAGGAAAGAGATCAATTGACAGAAAATCAGATAATTGATAGAATAAATTCTCAAATGTCCTTAGAAGAAAAAAAGAAATATGCTGATTTTGTATTGGATAATTCAAATACTTTAGATGAAACAAAAAAACAGTTAAAAGAAATATTGAATAAGATAACTATGAATTTGTAGGGGGTGGAGTGCCTTAACATGTAATATTTAAGGCATAAATAACATTGAAATCTAAAATAAAAATAGTAGCAGTGGTATTAATAATAATAGCAATATTTAGTACACAAAGTATGGTGAGATATTATTTTCCTTTAAAATATTCGGATTACATAGTGAAGTATTCTAAAGAGTATAGTCTGGATGTTTATTTTGTAATTGCTGTAATTAAGACAGAAAGTAATTTTAAAAGGTATGTAAAATCAAATAAGAATGCCATAGGTCTCATGCAAATAACTCCAGATACAGCTAAATGGGCAGCAGAAAAAATGAATATAACTGATTTTAATGAAGACATGTTATATGATCCAGAATTTAATATTAGAATGGGATGTTGGTATCTAAATGATTTAAAGGCAGAATTTAATAATGATATGAAGCTTGTATTGGCTGCATATAATGGAGGAAGAGGAAATGTGCAAAAATGGTTAAAGAATTCGGAACATTCCACGGATGGAAAAAATCTTGACTATATACCTTTTCAGGAAACAGATAAATATATTAAAAGGGTAGAGGTGAATTACAGAATTTACAAATTTTTATACAAGAATACTTTAATGAGTATATTAGCAAATGTATATTATTAAATTTTAGTTGACAGCATTATGAAAAGTGATTATAATACTATTGTATGTTAGGTCAGTAAATATTAAGTGTTTTAAGTTATAAAAATTAAATAATACTTTTATTATTTTAATAATATGAACAATGCGAAGGTGGCGGAATAGGCAGACGCACTACTTTGAGGGGGTAGCGAGTAACATCGTGTGGGTTCAAGTCCCATCCTTCGCACCAAAACAAATAATTTAAATAATTTCTAATAGTTGGAGTAAGGTTTTTAAGCCTGCTCTTTTTTATTATATTTTATGAATGATATTTCTACAGCTACCAATACTATTGTTAATTGATTTTAAAATAGTATAGGAGGATTATAACATGAATAATGAATTTTACTTAAACTTTCCTAAAGCTGTTCCAGAACAGACTCAAAATAAACATCCGGGTATAGAATCCCAAATGAATCCCAAGCCTGTATTTGAAGATCCAAATTACAAAGGCAACAATAGGCTAAAGGATAAGGTCGCATTAATTACAGGAGGAGACAGCGGCATAGGAAGGGCAGTTGCTGCAGCTTTTTCAAAGGAAGGGGCTGAGCTGGCAATAATTTATTACGACGAACATGATGATGCCAAATACACAAAAGAAATTGTTGAAAAGAATGGAAGACAATGTTTGTTATTACCAGGAGATATTTCAGATGATAATTTTTGCAGTACTGCAGTTAAAAATACCATGGATAAGTTTAATAAGATAGATATATTAGTAAATAATGCTGGAGTACAATTTACCCAAAACAGCATTGAGGACATAACAAATGAACAGCTGGAAAGGACTTTTAAAACTAATATATTTAGTATGTTTTATCTTACCAGGGCTGTATTACCTCACTTTAATCCGGGAAGCTCCATAATCAATACCACATCTATAACTGCTTATGATGGCAATGAGACACTTTTAGATTATTCCTGTACAAAAGGTGCCATAGTATCTTTCACTCGTTCTATGGCTTTATCTTTGATAGGTAGAAACATAAGGGTAAATGCAGTGGCACCGGGACCCGTATGGACTCCTCTTATTCCATCATCCTTTAGTGCTGAAAAGGTAGGTAAGTTTGGTTCAAATAGTCCCATAAAAAGACCTGCCCAGCCAGTAGAAATAGCGCCGGCTTATGTATTTCTTGCATCAATGGAATCCTCTTATGTTACAGGTGAAGTTATACATATAAATGGAGGACAATTTATAGGAGGATAAAAAGCTAAGGGTTAAGGAGAAATTATCCATAACCCTTAACTTATTAGTTAGCATTAGAAGCACTTTTTGGTATCCATGAGGTCCTGTACTTGCACCAAGGCCTCCCCGAAACGTTGAAAGTGAACGATTTCCCTGGCCCATAGAAATTTTAAAACATCTATTATATCAACATCATCTGTTAATTTTATTAGATGTTCATAAGTTGTTCTGGCTTTTTGTTCAGCAGCCATATCTTCATGAAGGTCTGTTATAGGATCTCCTGATGCCTGAATATATGCAGCTGTCCACGGAACACCATTGGCATCTGTAGGAAAAGTGGCTTTGCCATGCTGGGTATAGTGAGAAGCTAGTCCTGCTTCTTTAAGTTCATCTATAGTGGCATCTTTTAGTAACTGGTATACCATTGTAGCTATGATTTCAACATGAGCTAATTCTTCAGTACCTATATCTGTAAGTAATCCTTGGGTTTTACCGGTAGGCATAGTGTAACGTTGATTCAAGTATCTAATACCGGCACTTAATTCCCCATCGGGACCTCCGTATTGGGCAACCAAATACTTTGCCATTTGAAGATCTTTACACCTAATATTTACAGGATGTTGTAATTTTTTTTCATAAATCCACATATACATTACCTCCTACATGTCAGATTCCCAAGGCCAGGGTTCATTTACCCATGTCCAGGGGTACTGACTTTGGGAGAAGCCAAAATTAAATAGAGCACCGAAGTTTAGTTCATATTCTCTTATAAGTTTCATAAGCTGTTTTGAGAATGTGTTGAAGTCTGATAATGCTTTTTTGTTATCGGGAAAGTTATCTAAAAATATACTTAAATCTAGTGTAGCAAATTCTAATTGACGAATTTTATTCAGTAAATTTTCGCGGTTATCCATATTTATTTTCCTCCTACACAATCTTCATTTTCAGGGTAAGGCATAACAAGGTTCGGGAATATAGTACCTTTTTTTAATGCAATATTTAAAGGAAGTAGGCCTATATAAGGCTGCATAGGAACATATGCTCTTGCAAGCCTTCTACCTGAAGAAGGAGGAAGATTAGAATTACGCATAAACTGGGGATTTACATAGGGAATAAATCTTGAATACAATATTTTCACCTCGTATATTCTCTCTACAATGATAATATATTCAAAGCTGTAAATTGTGTTAACGTAAATTATTTCAAAGATATATCTTGAAAAATTTATTAATATAGAGGTTTTAAATATATTGGTTTAATGATATAATCATGTTAAATGATATATTATAATGACTAATTTAATAAATAAGTTTGTGTAAACTCCTATAAATGTTTTTCACTATATAATTTGTGTACCCTCCAATTTATATATTTATTATTTACCAGGAGTTTACATAAATCTTTCTATATATTATACGATTAAGTAAGTCATATGGCTTCAAATAAAATATATTTTATTTGAAGTTTTTTTTGTATAAATTTATTAATGAGGATACATAATAATTTTGGAGGTGTTTTTTATGTCAATGAATTTAGCTAATGCAGTAAGTTTAAGTAATAAGGAAAGATCATTATTAGAAGATCAGAAAAGTCATGAAGCTATGTGTATACAGAAGTATACCAATTATGCTAATCAGGCAAGGGATTCACAGTTAAAACAGTTGTTTTTAAATAATGCTTCAATAGAGCAAGAACATTTAAACAGTATTAATACCATTTTACAAGGGCAGGTGCCTGATATAAATAATAAACAAAATACAAACAATATAAATTCAAATATGAATAGTTCTTCTTCATCTGCAGGAAGCCAAGTTTCTGATGCGGATATGTGCAAGGATATGCTTATGACAGAAAAGTATATTTCGGGTACATATGATACTTCCATATTTGAATTTAAAGATACAAATGTCCGGGATGTACTAAATCACATACAAAAGGAAGAACAACAACATGGAGAATCTATTTACAAATATATGGAAAGCAAAGGGTTATATAGTATTCAGTAAAAAGTGTTTAGGTTTAAAGTGGTGATTTAATCAAGGGTTACGGGAATGTATTCCATAACCCTTGATTTTTTATTGTAGATTTATACCAAGGGATGTAAGTATTTTTATTTCAACCATTTCTTTTTCAGATAAATTTTCTAGTTGAGGAGATTCTGAATTGTTTGTTTTACACCATATAACAAAATGCTCACAATTATTTTGTAGTAAATTATAACTTCTTTCTCCCAATCTTGTTCTTGCCCTTTTTACAGTTTCTTGAGGGTTAAACGGCACAGTGTTTTCTATATTTAAAATAAAGTAATTACCTTTCTTAAAATAAGGTTCCATATCTGTTTCCTGTATTTTAGCGTCTGCGGCATTACCTGTACTGCTGCAGTAATGAATGACTTTGTTATTACCTATATATATTCCCATATGATCGTACTGGTACTCCATAAATTTACCAGTAGTTCCTACTATATCTCCATATTTAGGTTCTCCTATAGATTTAGATACTTTAGTTTGTGTATGCTTTTTTACTTTAAAATATAATATGTTGTTTTGGTTCATTTCAATAGAAATGGTGCTGTTTTCATGAAATCCATCTATAGGGGGATTTATCATAAGAGTTTTACCATCAAAGCTTAAAAATACATAGGCATAAATATTATTATTATTTTCATCTTTTATGGAAATATTTTTTATAGTACTAGAGTTTAACTTATCTTTATTATCTAGGGGAATTTGAATTTGACTGTATTTATAAATATAGGTTATTTGATTTTTAAATATGTAATTTTTATATATTAAAATTGAAAGTAAAAATATAACTATAACTATAGTCAATAACCCTATTAGTTTTATAAAAAAATGTTTGTTCATGCTTAACCTCTGTTCTTTTAAAATATATATTAATTATTTTTTTAGGAAACCAACCTTTTTCTAATCTTTTTTTGTTTGAATAGCTCTAATATTCCCCAAAGGAAAGTGAATCCTAATATTCGCCCTTTATTACAGCAACATGACCAATACCTGTTAAAAGTAATACAAATAAGCCTATAATAAATCCATAGTAATTAAACATTTAATACCCCCTCGAAATTTATATGATATAATGACTTTATATGTACAAGTACTGTAAAATTTTATCCGAACATGGTAATTAGCTAATACTCCCACCTTATTCAAAGTGGGAGGTTTGAGTACTTGGATAAGTTTTTCCCCTAAAAGATAACGTATTCTAAGTGCTAAAGACACTAAGAATACTGTTAATAAGGTTTAGATGGAGAAAAGCATTTTTTATAAGCAAACTCCACTTAAATCTAAGAGTCACTTGATGGTATAAATATCTTCACCTTATTTTCTATAAATTTTTCTTCACTATATTGAATGTATATATTAGCATAAATATCATTTACGGCAGATGATATTATATTATTACCTTTTAATTTTGTTATTTTATATCTAGCTATTTTTTCGTATTTTGGACTTTCTTTTTTAGTAGATATTACTTCTAAGGAGTTTTTTTCAAAATCTATAAGATTAGGTTTTTTGGCAGTTCCTACATTTACAGTATATATTTTGATATTATTATTTATTTTTTGTTTTATATAATTCTGATTAGAAGTTGAAATTGGAGATAAATTTTTAGTTTCAGTAATTTTATCTGCAATACCTACTTCTTTAGGAAATATAAGCCATATTAAAAATGGAAGAACAACTAATAAAAATATACACAGTATGCACATTATAATTATATTTACAAACATTCTTTTTATCCAATATTCTAATAGCTGTTTTTCATTAAATTTTTTATTTTTTAATTTTTTGCTTTGCCTTTTAAATAATAATGTGCCTAATAAAATACTTAATATTGCCGATGAATATAAAAAGAAAAGCATAATTTACCCCCTTTAAAGTACACTTTATCCGAACGCGGCAATTAGCTAATACTCCCATTTTCTTCAAGGTGGGAAATAGGCACTGCCGGGCACCTGGATAAGTTCTTCTAAGGTTCAGGTGGAGATAAGCATTTTTCTATAGCAAACTCCACCTGAACCTAAGAATCACTTTATATAAAGTTTAGCAGAAACTGCATTAAAAATATATATAGTTGAGTATTTTTTAAGGTATTAATATATAAACTGACTTGGGTCTAAATCAAAGAACAGTAAAAATTTGAAATTACATTAAATAGGAGGTGTATTTGGTTTGATTTTTTTAAAAATAATAGGAATTATAGTACTATTCATTGTAATTTTTTTTATGGTCATAATATTAAATGACATAAAATATAAAATTGAATTAACCTATAGGCAGTGTAAAATTAACTATGACGTGAGGATGAGTTTGTTTTTAAGTGTTATATCTATAGTAGCAAAAGGCACTAATGAAGACATAGAAGTTTTTGTAAAAATATTATTTTTTAAAAAGAAATTAAAAACAGACTTTAAACAGCATAGACAAAATAAGATTAGGATAGAAGGTGATATAGAGGGTACATCTTTTCACATAGTAAACACAATTGAGATGATTAGCAGACATAAAGAGTATTTAGGCAAATTTATCTCTATAATTAAACCTAAGTACATAAAAATAGAAGGAGTCTATGGATTTGAGGATCCTTACATAACAGGAATACTAAGTGGATTTATAGGAGCTATTTTTTTACTTTTACCTGCACACTCTATCAAATTAAATCCTGATTTTTTTAATAAGGTTTTTGATTTAGAAGTAAAAGTTGAGGGAAAAACGAGAATTATATTTTTAATTGGTATTACACTTAGATTCCTTATATGTAATGCATATGAAAATATTATGACTAAATTAAAAGCTAAATTTAAAAAGAGATCAAAAATGGGAAAAATTAAATTCAAAAGTTCAGATGAGATGAAGTTTGATTAGAGTTTACAATAATAAAAAATATATATTTTAAGTTTGTATGTATTTGACTATAATAATTAATAATAAGATAAATTAATGAAGGAGAGGTAATTGTGGTGGATATCAAGGAAAATACAGAAGTACTATTTTCAAAATTGGAGAATTTTTTTAAAACAGAGACTGTTGTAGGTAAGCCTATAAATGTAGAGGGTATTATTTTGGTGCCCTTTATAACTGTAACATTTGGATGTGGAACTGGAGGAGGAGAAGGTTCTGATTCTGGAAATAAGCAAGAGGGGGGAGGTTTAGGTCTTGGTGCAGGTGCAAAGATAACTCCAGATGCCGTACTTGTAATAAAAGATGACACAGTTAAAATGCTCCCTATAAAAAGTAAGGCTAATATTGACAAGCTTGTAGAATTAGTGCCCGAAATAATTAAGAAAATAAAGAAAAAAGAAGATAAGTAAAATATTTTTTTAATATCAGGTTATTCTAAGGTTCATATAAAATTAGCATTAATAATCGGTAGTTAGGAGTTATTCAATATATAAATTATGTGCTTGTTCTATTAGGTTGAATGGAATGGGTCCCTTTTATAAATTACACAAAGTTCACATTGTAATTTGATAAGATAACTATAATTCTTAGATATACTATTAAGTAGTAACAAACAAATAGTAACAAACAAAAATTTAAGGGGGACCAAGAATGTTAAAAATGAAGTACAAATTGCTTTCAGCTTTAGTACTTGCAGCGCCACTACTAGTAAATACAGGAATTGTCACAACAGTACATGCATGTGACAGCAGTAATAATACCAATATCTACTGATTCAAAAGATGATAAACATGTATCTAATGATTTTAAACATAATGATTCTGCATCTAATAATTCAGGACACAAGCATTCAAAATAAAGGTATAATTAAGCTATATCTTAAGACTATATTTAATGATGTCTATGGTCTTGTTGAACTATAAAAATATTGTAGGAATATATAAGAACAAAATATATTCCTACAATAACTGTTTAGCATAAATTTGGATACTTAATTATAAAACTTACACCATTTGATCTATTTACTGCTTTGATATCTCCTTTGTAAAAGTTAATTATTTTTTTTGATATAGCAAGTCCAAGGCCGAAATTCCCTTTTTTATCTTTATACATGCTGTCAAATATGCGGTCTATATCATTATTTCTAATGGTATTTCCGTCATTATAAATTTCAAGAACAGCAAAATTATTTTCTTCCTTTAGTGTTATTTTTATAGTAGTTTTTGCATATCTTAATGCATTATCCAGTACATTTTCTATAGAAATTATCACTTTTTCTCTATTGCCCCAAATAATGCTTTCTTTGATATTTAAATCCCATACAATGTCATTGTTAAATGTTTTAAACCTGTGTATTATTTTATTAAGAATATCCTGTAGATTTGTATCTTTATTCTCTATATTGTTTTCTAGCATATAATCTAGAGTATTTAAATATAATATTTGTTTGATTTTTTTCTCAAGATATATAGCTTCATTTTTTATTATTTCAGCTGTTTTTTCAATAGAGTCTATATATAAGCCCTCTATAATGGCTTCCGCATGACTCATAATAACCATAACTGGTGTTTTCAAATCATGGGATATACTTTGAAAAAATAATTTTTCATTTTCCTCAGCATACTTTAATTTTTTTTGCATTATATTCATAGAATTTGCAAGATTCCCAATTTCATCATTACTCCTTATTCTAATTGGTTCCCCCCAATGTTTATTAGCTATTTTCTTAGTATAGTCTTCTAATTCTTTAAGAGGCTTTGAAATGTATCCTGCAACGAGTTTTGAGGTAAAAAAAGCTATAAAAATAAATATAATGCCTGTTAAAATAGCTTCATAAAGTACAGTTTTATCTAAAGAATATGGCATATAGGTAATAAAATATGATTTTTCTGAAGGTTGACTTTTTATTGGGCTTATTATAAAAAGAAACTCGGTATTATTGTAATTCTCTTTAAATTGGGTTTGGGAGTTATTTACGTACTTGATAAAACTTGTTAACCATTTTCCTTCTTTATTCTCCAATGAATCTGGTTGGTCATTAGGAGCATTTATATTTATTGTCTGAGTTGTAGTTCCATTAATATGGACGATTAAGTTTTTAATATTTACAAGATTTTTTAATTTATCAAATCTTAAAGGATCTTCAAAATTACCATTTTTTACTAATATATTGTGGGCTGCTGCTAAATCCTGAATTTTAGAATTTTCATCAAAAATTCTGAAAGCTACTAAATATAGAAGTGAAATGCAGCATATTATTATAAGAATGATAATTGTAAATGTTACCCATATTCTTAACATCAATGATTTCATTTTAAATACCTTCATAAACTTACAACCACCTTAACCTAAGAATTACTTGATTAGTTAAAAAAATTATAGCTAATAATTGTGGCTATAATATGTAATAACTATGTGAACTTTATGGAATCCTTTAAACATAAACAAGCAATCATCATTCTATTGATGACTGCTTTTAATTGGATACCTAATTATAAAACTTACCCCTTGTTCTCTGTTTACTGCCTTGATATCTCCATCATAGAAATTTATTATTTTCTTTGATATAGCAAGTCCTAACCCAAAATTACCATTTGTATCTTTGTACATATTGTCAAATATACGTTCTATATCCTCAATTTTAATATTATTTCCATCATTATAAATTTCAAGGACAGCAAAATCAGCATCTTTCTTTAATATTATTTTTATAGTAGTCTTTACGTATCTTAGTGCATTGTCTAATATGTTTTCTATAGAAATCTTTACCTGTTCTTTATTTGCAAAAATGATACTTTTAGTAATTTCTACTTTCCAATCAATATTAACATTAAATATTTGAAATCTATTTAACATATCATTAATCAGTTCTTGTAAGTTTATGTCTTCATTTTCTGAATCATTTTCTAATATATATTCAAATGTATTCAAATATAATATTTGCTTGATTTTTTTTTCAAGATCTATAGCTTCATTTTTTATTATTTCAGCTGTTTTTTCGATGGTATCTATATATACACCTTCTATAATAGCCTCTGCATGACTCATAATAACCATAACTGGTGTTTTTAAATCATGAGACATACTTTGAAAAAACAGCTTCTTATTTTCTTCATCATATTTCAGTCTTTTCTGCATCATATTTATAGAATTTACAAGATTTTCGATTTCATCATTACTTTTTATTTTAATTGGTTCACCCCAATGCTTGTCAGCTATTCTTTGGGTATAGTCTTCTAATTCTTTGAGGGGTTGTGATATATGTTGTGAAACTAGCTTTGAAGTAAAAAATGATATAACAATGAACACAATCCCTAGAAGAATAATTTTATAGAAGATCTTATTATCTAAAAAATATGGCACATAAGTAATTAAACATAATTTATGAGAAACTTGACCTAAATGTACATTTATCATCATAATCGCCTTACCTTATTTTTATCTATATCAATAATCAAATTTTGTGTATTAATGAGATTTTTAATTTATTAAAGCCTAATGAGTTTGCTTTAAATATTTTCATGACTGTTGACCAATTTATAACCATATCCATATATTGTTTCTATAGTTAACTTATTCACTTTTTTTCTAAGCCTTCTTATGGTATCATCTACTACTCGACTAGAACCAAAATAATTATTACCCCAAACATTTGTTAAAATTTGTTCTCTTAAAGTTAAACTATTTTTGTTTTCAATAAGATAACTTAATAAATCAAATTCTTTACTGGTAAGTCTAAGTTCTTTGCCTTTGAATAAGACTGTTCTCTGTTTTTTATTAATTAAGTATTGTCCAATTTGTATGTTTAAATTTTGTGTTTCACTAGTAGTACCATAAATTTTTTCAATAAGATTATTGGTTCGTATAACTAATTCTCTAGGTAAAAACGGTTTTGATAAATAATCATCACTGCCAAGCTCTAATCCCACCACTCTGTCAAATTCTTCATTTTTTGCGGATATAAATATAACAGGCGTATTTTCGTTATTTTCTTTTATGCATTTAATTAATGCATAACCATTTATATCGGGAAGCATTATATCTAATATCCAAAGGTCTGGCATATCTTTTATTCTGTTTTTTGCACAGCTTCCATCAGAAAAAGTAGTTACATCATAGCCTTCATTTTTGAGATATTTCTCAAGTAAAATGTTTAAATTAAATTCGTCCTCAACCAAATATATCTTTTTAGACAATTTTATCACCTCAACTTAAATTAGTATTATAGTTGAGTAAAATTCTAAGGTTTTTATTTTAATAGGTTCGTAATTCCAATTAAAGGATATTTTCATTGAACCATATAGTAAGTACATAATTGTAATTATATGGTTATAAATAAAATTAGAGAGAAGTTTTTAATAACTTCCCCCTAGTTTTTATGTGTTATATTCATCAAAATATTATTTGACTAAAGTTTATATATTTATTTAAAATGTTTTAATTCAATAAAGTTGTTACTATAATAAACTTTATTTAGAGGGATTGTATGGTTTTATATTATATGTCTGATTATGCGCTGGTATTTGCCAGCTAGAACCCCAGCCGCTAAATGCATTCAATATAGATATAGCTTGACTTTGTGTTATAGTTCCTGCTGCCACTAAAGCATCTAATTGAGCCTTAAAAGTTTCTCTTGTTGTTATTTTATTATTATAATATAGATTCAATATTATATTTTCTTGGTTTGAACTTATAGTTCTTGCTGCCACTAATCCATCTAATTTAGTTTTAAAGTTTTCAAAAGAAAAGTGAGATTTATAAATTATGTTAGTCTTTGCATTATTAACAGGAGATGCTTGTACTGTTGTGGCAATTCCTGTATTTACTAATAGTGGTGCTGCAAGCACTAAAACTGAAAGTAATTTGTACTTCATTTTTAACATTTCTGATACCTCCTAATTTTTTATCACAATAATATGTGGTAAATTGTTTTATTTAACTTTTCCTTTAAAAAAATTATAACTGACGATTGTGGGCTCAGTATCAAATAGTTATGTGAAGTTTATGTAATTTACAATTTAACTTATAAAACCTTATATAGGATAAAAAATAAACTGTTGCATAAATTAATTATGCAACAGCCTCTTGACAGTTTAAGAAATAATTTGCTTCTTAACACAACCATATTTTATTTTTGCTTATGTGATATTGTTTTATAAATGTAATTAATTTTTAATTTATCCGAAGGCTACCATTGCTAATACTCTCATTCTTCTTCAAAGGGGGGATAAGCACTGCTACACCCCTGGATAAGTTCTTCTAAGGTTCAGCTGGAGAAAGGTATTCCTTACAAGCAAACTCCACCTGAGCCTAAGAATCACTTGATTTAATGAACATTAGTTTGTCCAGCCACATTAGGTGCAGAATTACCATTTTGTACTTTATCCTTATTAGTTACTGTGTTATTATTTTTTGCCTTATCTTTATTAGATGATGGTGTGGTATTTTTTGTCTTATCAATTATTTTTTGGTTATCATGTGAGTCTTTAGATGGAGCCGGTATTTTCCAGGTAGAACCCCAGCCGCTAAATGTATTTAATATGAATACTGCTTGACTTTGTGTTATAGTTCCTGCTGCCACTAAAGCATCTAGTTGAGCTTTAAAAGTTTCTCTTGTTGTTATGTTACCATTATAATATAGATTTAATATTATATTTTCCTGGCTTGAATTTATAGTCCCTGATGCAACTAAGGCGTCTAGTTTGGATTTAAAATTTGCAAAAGAGTAAGAGGATTTATAAACTATACTGGCCTTTGCATTATTAACAGAAGATGCTTGTACCGTTGTGGCAATCCCTGTATTTACTAGTAATGGTGCTGCAAGTACTAAAGCTGAAAGTAATTTGTATCTTGTTTTTAACATTTCTAATACCTCCTAAAATTTTTATTATACAGTAATTTCTTTTAATTTTTTCTTTTCAATACAAATTATAATTAGGGACTATGACTATGATATGACAGAGCAATGTGAAATCTGTGTAATTTGAATAGGTAAGATTTTTAGAAAAATATGCTTTAAATATCATATATTATTTGTTTGAAGATATGTTAAAATCCATTTCTGCAATAATTACAGACAAAAATATTATGCTTGCTCCCAGCACCATATTTAAGGTGAATATTTCTTTCAAAAATATCACTGAAAAAATGGCACCAAATACGGATTCAAGAGATAATAGTATGCCTACATGATTAGGGTTAGTATATTTTTGAGCTATGTTTTGTATTAAAAAAGCCACCATAGTACTGAAAATTATTAAATATGAAAGTGAAAATAAGGCATTTCCAGGTATTTTGTTTAAATTAGGTTCGAATATAACGGCAAATATAATTGAAAGAATGCCTGCAGAGAACATCTGCAATACAGATAATATTATAGGATTTGATTTTCTGGCAAAACAGGCTATGGAAATTATATGTGATGCAAATAATACTGCACTTAGGAGAGTAAGCCAGTCACCTATAGTCATATCTAAATGCATCCCAGGTTTTAAGCTTAGCATAAATATTCCTATAAGAGAAACTATAGCAGAAACTAGGACATTCAGTTTAGGTTTTGTTTTAAATATCTTCCAGTATATAAAGGGAAGTATAATTACATAAACTGAAGTCAAAAAAGACTGTTTGCTTGCAGTAGTGTAATTAAGACCTATAGTTTGGGTAGCAAAGGCCAAAAATAAAAATATGCCTATTACAAAACCGCGAACAACATCTTCTATAGATGTTTTTATAACTATTTTTAAAAATATAGCTGAAATTAATATTCCAGCACATAGAAATCTTATAGCCATCATATAAAAAGGGGTTACATTATTTAAAGCATTTTTAGTGGCAGTATAGCCTCCTCCCCATAACATGGCCGCAAATAATAAAGATAAATCTGCCATTATGGTTTTATTTATAATTTTTGATATTTTCATTTATATACCTCATTTTAAGTAAAGTGTTTGGAATAGGATATTTTGTTTCTTCATATATTTTACAATTGTATTTTATATACATTTATATTTTATGTCAAATAATTTGATTTTTCAAATTTATCACTGAATTCTCCCAGAAATTAATGATTATGAAATAGTTTTCTTTAAGTGGTATAATAATTTTATTACATGCTTTTTATCCTAAGATCCTGTTTCTAATGATTTATATTTTTTAAAAAAGGGGGATAAACAATTGCATCTTCGGATAAAATTATTAGTATTCTAAGAAAGAAGGATGATTGATATGAGTAGAGTATTGCAAAATATTGAACCAACTGAAGTGTTTAAGTACTTTGAAGAAATTAGCAGTATACCAAGAGAATCCGGAAATGAAAAAGAAATAAGTGATTATTTGGTTTCTTTTGCAAAAAAGCATAATTTAGAAGTTATGCAGGATAAGGATCTAAATGTGGTTATAAGAAAAAAAGGGTCTAGGGGATATGAAAATAGCCAGGGGGTAATATTACAGGGACATATGGATATGGTATGCGAAAAAAATTCAGGAGTAGAACATGATTTCACCAAGGATCCGCTGAAATTAAAGATAGTAGATGATATGATATATGCTGCAGGTACAACCCTTGGAGGGGATGACGGTATAGCAGTTGCCATGGGGCTTGCCGTTTTAGCGTCTAATGGCATATCTCATCCTCCAATGGAATTACTGGTTACTACTTCAGAGGAAACTGGCATGAATGGAGCTATAGGATTGAATCCTGAAAGTATAAAGGGAAAAATTCTTATAAATATAGATTCAGAAGAAGAGGGGGTATTACTTGTAAGTTGTGCTGGGGGGTGTTCAGCTAAAGCAAGTATTCCTATAGAATGGAATAATCCAGATAAAGATGATAAGGCCTTTTCCATAAGAATTGAAGGTTTAAAAGGGGGTCATTCCGGTGCAGAAATACACAAAGGCAGGGCAAATTCAAATAAGCTTATGGCTCGTGTGCTTAAAAATCTAAGAGAGAATGTAGATTTTAAAATATCTAAAATATCAGGAGGCTCTAAACATAATGTCATAGCTTCTGATTCAGAGGCTGTTTTAGTGTTATGTTCTAAATATGAATCTGTCATGAAAAATGAAGTGGCAAATTTGCAAAAAGTACTAAAAGACGAGTTTAAAACTTCAGATTCAGATTTGAAAATAGAAGTAGAATCCCTAGATATATTACCAGAAAAAGTTATGTCCAATGATACTATAGAGAATGTAATTAATTTTATGTATTTAATCCCTAATGGAGTTCAAAGTATGAGTATAGACATAGAGGGACTTGTGGAGAGCTCACTAAATTTAGGTACAGTTGTAACCGGAGAGAACAGTGTGGAGTGCTTAAGTTCAATAAGGAGTTCTGTGAGAAGTTTAAGAGATAATATATTTAATATCATAGTTACTATAGGAAATTTTACAAAAGCTAAAGTGGAGTCTGAATCAAGTTATCCAGAATGGAAATATAGAGATGATTCTAAAATAAGAGAAGTTATGGTAGAAGTATATGAGAGATTATTTGGGAAAAAACCGTTAATAAGTGCAATTCATGCAGGACTTGAATGTGGAATTTTTTCAGAAAAATTTAATGGTCAATTAGATATGATATCCATGGGACCTAATATTTTAGATATTCATAGTCCAGATGAACATTTAAGCATATCTTCCACACAGAGAACATGGAAGTACTTATTGGAGGTATTAAAAGAACTCAAATAGATTTAAATTATATCATTAAATTGTCTTGATATTATATTTATGATATCCTCCAGCTTTTTTAACTGGAGGATAATTATTTTAAATTCACTTACTTTTCTATAAAAAAGCTTAGTATAAGTATTAAAAGTACCAATGTGGTAATTTTCACATATAAGAAGTCTTCTTCTTTTAAAAATACTAGTATAGATATTGCCACCCGCAGCATAGGTATCAGTATTAAGGCTAATAGTCCTAACATTATAATGGCATAGGGTTTTAAATAAATACTATCTTTTAATATTTCCAGGGGTGAAGTAGGATAATAGTTAGGTGAATATCCCGTATAACCTAATGTTAAAAACATTATAAGACCTGTAAGTATTATAATTGAACTTAGTATTATTCCTATTCTTAAAAAAATTCCTATTATTAATTCTATATTATATGTATCTTTTTTATTAGTGGTATGTTTTTTCATTATTTTCCTCCTAATCCTTTCAATATCATTTGTATTGATATATAAATAAGAAAAGGCACAAATATTTTTCTGATAGTCTTACTTTTCATGTTTTCCATGATTTTAGCCCCTATGGTAGCACCTAATAACACTCCCAGGGCAACTGGAGCAGAAATTTTAGGATCTATGTCTCCTCTTAAAAGATATATTCCTGCACTGGCAGTGGCAGTAACACCCATCATAAAATTACTGGTGGCACTGGAAACTTTTAGAGGTAATTTCATGAATAAGTCCATAGCCATAACTTTAAAACTTCCACTTCCAATCCCAAGGAGACCTGAAATAATTCCAGCGCCATACATTACTCCAAATCCTGAAGGCACTCCAGATACTTTGTATGATATATCTTCATTTAAAAATTTATCATGATATTGTCCATTCAGTTTGAGTTTTTCTGCAAGAGGATGAGTCTCAATAATTTCAGTAGATTCCATCCTACCTTTTTTAAACATGGCAAAGGCAGAATATAGAAGAAGTATACCAAATAAGAAGTAAAGATAATATGGATTTATGATTCCGCCCAGAAAAGCACCTGTTATAGCCCCTAGGGTAGTAGCTATTTCCAGAAACATTCCAATCCTTATATTGGTTAGTTTATCCCTTATGTAAGCCACAGCAGAACCGCTGGAGGTGGCGATTACCGATATTAGACTGGCACCTATGGCATATTTTATATCTATACCAAATAAAATTGTAAGAGCAGGGGTAATTACGGTCCCACCACCTAAGCCCAATATGGAGCCAACTATACCAGCCACTATAGATATGATAAAAATTTGCAGTATTAAAAGTGACAATAGATCATCTCCCATGTTGAATAAATTTTATTTTTCAAGTATTATTATAACAAGGAATATGTAGGTGGTATATTCAAAAACATAAAAATATTTAAAATATATGAGGATAAAGGATAGTGTTTATAATGAATGACAAAAGTTTGAATTTTAATATTAAAATCTTGTTTTTTGTAGCAGCTTTGACTGCAGCATATTTTTATGTAGATAAATTAGAAATTATTGCTTTAATTCCTTTGGCATTATGCATATATGATGCATGTTATATATTTTTTAAAGTTAAAAATAGGGATGGACTTAGAATATTTTTTATAATAACTACTGTTTTAGCATTAATTTTTATGATCCATACTGTAGTAGCCTATGGAATATCAAATCCTGTTCCAGTAATACTTATATTTATTATGACCAATTTATTTTTCATATATAATCTTATATTATACTTTTATAAAAGATATGGTAAATCAAACCTTATATTTATATTTTTGGGTTGGATTATATGTGACAGTACCCCAATAGTTATGTTGTTTATATTGTCTGCAGGACTTTCTGCTAAATAATAAATGGTAGAGATTCAGTAGAATTAGGAAAATTACCAGTTGAATTACACAAATTCAGGAATTACTTGATAATACAAAAAATTATAATACAACATATTTGATAAAAATATATGTTGTATTATAGAGGTAAATTTATTATATAGTACTTTTGTTCTTAATTATCTTTTTCAAAGTATTAATTAAAATATCAACTTCGCTATAAGTATTATATAATCCAAAACTTAATCTAACCATGCCGGGGCGAAAATCGTTATAATTATATTTAAAATAATTTATTTCCTCTGGAGAAAGTTTTAAAAGTCTCTGTACATAAGGGTTGGCACAAAAGCATCCATTTCTTACTGCAATACCACTAAGTTCTGAAAGAAGTTTCGCAGTGGTTTCGTGGTGAATTCCTTTTATATTAAAAGGCAGTATGGCAACCTTATTGCAATCAGGTTTTGTATCACCATAAAAAATAATATCTGGAAGTTTCATCATTTTATTTAAAGCATATTTATAAAGTTCTATTTCTTTATTGTCTATGGCATTCATACCTAGTTTATTCAATACTTTTATTGCGGCTGTAAGTGCTATTACTCCTATTACATTAGGAGTTCCAGCTTCGTTTTTTTCAGGAGGGTCAGCCCAGAGTACATAATCATCTGTTACAAGTTTTATAGTACCACCTCCACTGTATTCAGGAGCTGCATTATAAAAGATTTTTTTTGGACCTATCAGTACACCTATACCAAAAGGAGAATACATTTTGTGGGCAGAGAAGGCCAAATAGTCAATACATTCTTCTTTCAGGGGACGGTTCATATATATAGGGTAATGGGCTACTGCTTGTGCACCGTCTACAAGAATTTCTGCTCCAAAGCTGTGGGCAATTTTTGCTATTTCATATATTGGATTTTTATATCCTGTTACATTTGAAGCTCCTGCTACACATACCAATTTAATTTTACCGTTATGCTTTTTCAATTTATATTTTAAATCTGATAAATTTAATTTTCCGAGCTCGTCCAATTCTACATAATCTACTTTAAATTTATGCCTCCAGGGTAGATCATTAGAATGATGTTCCATTCGAGTGGTCAATATAACTGAATCTTTATACAAATCATTGAGTATATAGGATAATTTATTTATGGCTTCTGTAGTATTTTTTACATAGATTACCGTATTTTCTTTGCTGTCACAGTGGACAAAATTACATATAGTATTTCTTGAAAGCTCATAAGCTTCAGAGGAAAATTGAGATTTAAAACCAGTTCCTCTATGAATTGAGGAGTAATATGGTGAAAAATCATTTATTTTTTTTAAAACATAGTTAAAAGGGGGAGTAGTAGCTGCATTATCAAAATTTATGGCAGTTACAAATTTATTGTTTTTTGAAGGAATTTTTGTATTTACACCCGCTATAAGCCCTCTGTAGCCATAATTTATTTCACCATAGGACAATTGAAATCACTTCCTGTTAGCTTTATTATAGAAGTAAAAGCATTTAAAAAGTATAATGGCATACTTTTACTTCTATTTATATTATGTAGCGGTAATTATAAATGTACCAAATTATTTTTTTATTTTATGAATAAAACATTGCACATTTTCTATATTTCTTATATATTATATGTAACAAATATAAAGAGAATAAAATGGTGATGGATAGTATAGCTGTAAACGATAACGTAGCTGCTAAAAATATCTATTTATATAAAATATAAATGTAGAAGGAGATACATATATATGAGCATAAATGGAGTACAGGTAAGAGAAATATTAAATAGTATGGCCATATTGATAAATGAGAATGTAGATTATTTAACCGAACTTGATGCAGCTATAGGAGATGGAGATCATGGTTTGAATTTGGACAAGGGATTTACGGCTGTGAGAAGAAAACTGAAGGATAAGGACCTAAATGATATAGGGCATATTCTTAAAAAGGTTGGTATGATTCTGGTATCAAATACAGGAGGGGCATCAGGTTCTCTTTACGGTACTGCCTTTATAAGAGCAGGCATGACAGCAGATGGAAAACAGACTGTGGATATAAAGGATTTTTTAGAAATGCTTGAACAAGCTTTAGTTGGGATTAAAATGAGAGGAAGAGGAAAGCTTGGAGGTAAAACCATGATAGACGCCATAGAACCTGCAGTGAACTCTTTAAGATATTCTATAAGTAAGGGATTAGATAGTATACAATCTCTCGAGAATGTAAGAAATGCTGCTCTTATAGGAGTAAAAAGTACTGAAAGTATAATTTGTAAAAATGGAAAAGCCAGTTATCTAGGAGAAAAAAGTATAGGGTATCCAGATCCGGGGGCTACATCCAGTTATCTTATGTTAAATGCTATTTATGAAAAAGTTAAAGAACTATGTGCAGTAGAAAAGAGTTAATTTAGGTTAACTAATTTTATTAGGAGGTTATTTTGATGGTTGGCGTTGTAATCGTATCTCATAGTAGTGAAATTGCTAGAGGGGTGAAAAATCTGGTTGAACAAATTTCTCCAGAGAGTAATGTGGCATCTGCTGGAGGTACAAAGGACGGCAGACTTGGTACTGATGCATGTAAAATAAAAAGTGCTATAGAAAAGGTTTATAGTGAAGATGGAGTGCTTATATTATTTGATTTGGGCAGCGCATATATGAATGCGGAGATGGCAATTGAATTTTTGGACAAGAGTATGCAATCAAAGGTTCAAATAATAAATGGAGCATTGGTAGAATCAGCACTGATAGCTGTAGTAGATTCTAGTATAGGCAAAAGCATAGAAGAAATAAAGGAACATTTAGAATGTATGTGTATAGATAAAATGCCTTTATAAAATTAGAGAATGATAAATATCTTCAATAAAAAACAAATTAGTGTTCTAGTTTATTTCATATAATACTGTTTAAATGGATTCCTATGATGATATTATTGTCATAGGAATCTGTTTTCTGTTTGATATCAAGTAACCCTATAATTTTAATTGTTTTATCCGATCGCTACCACTGCTAACACCCCATCTTCTATCAAAGTGGGGGATAAGCACTGCTACGCGCCTGGATAAGTTCTTCCCCTAAAGGATAACGTATTCTAAGTGCTAAAGACACTAAGAATACTGTTAATAAGGTTCAGCTGGAGAAAAGCAGTTCTCATAAGCAAGCTCCACCTGAACCTAAGAATCACTTGATTTTTGGCTGTTTTTCCAATCTCTCAGGCAGTCTTTTAAAATATTGTGGAGTATATGGCCTATTTCGGAGTAGGATTCATCATTTAAGTTTGCAAGGGAGATTCTTATGGACCATTCTGGTGCATAAAATCCGGCACCACTTAATAGTACTATGGAAGATTTCTCGGCCAATTTAAAAAGAATATCCACTGGTTTATAATTTTCCTTTAAGTATGATCCAAATTCTTTACCATAATGATGCTCTGACCATTCAAGCAAATCAAATTCAGCATAATAAGAGGCATCATATTCATTTTTTTGTAAATCTATTCCCAATCCATCAAATAATAATTTTTTGCGTTTTCTACAAATGCTATTTGTTAAGTTTCTATATTTTTTTTCTTTGTCCAGTAGATCAAAAGCTGCAAAAAAAGCCATTTGTACTTGTTGGGGGGTAGAAAGGCCTGCGGTATGTTGGAGTGCTACTTGACGGCTATCTGCCACAATTCTATCGATAAAATCAATTTCTCCGGGGTTGACTGAAAGGGCTTCATAGCGTTTCTTAATAGATTTTTTTTTATTTTCCGGTAATGTTTTTAAAAGTTTATCGAATATATTATTTTTATGAAGAGCAATTGTTCCTAAACGCCAACCAGTTACTCCAAAGTATTTTGAAAAAGAATAGACTCCTATGGAATTAAAAGGTAAAGCTGATACTATAGAATGAAAATTATCTGGAAAAGTTCCATATACATCATCGGAAATTATCATTAAATTGGGGTTTTTATTTTTAACTATTTTCACCAAATATTCTATAGATTCAGATCTTATAGCTACTGAAGGAGGATTACTGGGATTAACTAAAAATAAAGCTTTAATGCCTGGGTCATATAATTTTTCAAGTTCTGATTTAGGATATTGCCAAGTATGAGTACTGTCTTCTAGAGATTCAGATGCCATAATCCTGATTAGGTCAAAATCGTATCTAGGTATAACTGGAATTTCGAGATAGGGGGTGAAAATCGGAGTCATAATTGCAATTTTATCTCTTCTATGTAATAATTCATTGGCTATTAGAGAGTCAAATATGTAACATATTGCTGCAGTGGCACCTTCTACTGAAAATAATTTAAACTCTAGGGAAGAATCTTTAATATTGTATATCCGTTCAATTAAATATTGATGAATTATTTTTTCTACATGGATTAACATTCTATTTGGAGTAGGGTAATTGTCACCAATAATTCCATCTGTTAGTTCATAAATCCAATCTTCTGCAATGAATCCTTGAAAATTGATACCATAATTTATAATGTTCTTAAGTAATTTTACTCCGGGGGAATTTTTGTGATTTTCCAGATATGTGTAAAATCTTTTATCAATACCCTTTTTCTGGGGCATTCCAGCCAAGGTATCTTGATTCCAAGTTCTTCTACATTCTTCTGCAGCGAACTGCCCAAAGGTAAAAAAGGCTTCTCTAGGGGTAATTGATACCCAATTGGGATTACCTCTTCCGGCATCTAAAAGAGTGCGAATGCTTTTTTTCTTTTGATTTTTAGCAAGATTAATTAGTTTATCTTTTAGTTCAAAAGGACTAATTCTGCCATAAATGCGTTCTAATTCTAATAATTGAATATTTTTATTATACATAGTTAATCCTCCTTATATAACTTTTTTTATAATTATATTATAATTACAAAGTTTATATTATGTAGATTTATGATGTAATATTCTAATTTTAGATATAATAATAGTATTTACTTTTATGTGTAAATTCTTATAATATAAGATTGTTGGGAGGTTGGTGTTAAGGTGAGAGAATATAGCGTTTTTGATATTTTAGGACCTATTATGATAGGGCCTTCAAGTTCTCATACGGCAGGAGCCGCAAGATTAGCTAAAATTGCGGAAATTATTGCAGAAGACAATATTTCGAAAGTTCAGTTTTTACTTCATGGTTCTTTTGCAAAAACTTATAAAGGGCATGGCACAGATAAAGCACTGGTTGCTGGAATATTAGGTATGAGTCCATGGGATGAAAATTTAAAGAACTCTATGGAAATAGCGGAGGAAAGAGGTATTTCTGTAGAATTTATAGAAATGGATTTAGGAGATGTACATCCAAATACAGTTAAATTTATTATAACTAAAAAAAACGGCGAAGTGTCACAAATAATGGGCTCATCTATAGGTGGAGGTAATGTAGTGATAAATGAAGTAGATAAGGATAAAATAGAATTTACAGGGGTTTATCCTACTATACTTATAAACCATTTAGATATGCCAGGTATGGTTGCCAGGGTATCGGAAGTACTTTATGAACATGAAATAAATATAGCTTTTATGAAAGTATATAGAAAAAGTATAAAAGGTTCCAGAGCGGTTATGGTATTTGAGGTGGATGATTTTATCATAAAAGATGTAGTGGATGAAATAGAAAATATACCTAATATATATAAAGTAAGGGCTATAAACCCTGTAAATGAGGAGGAGTAACATGGTTGATACTGGCAATGAATTAATAGATATATGCAGTAAAAAGAAGATGAAAATATGGGAGTATGTAATTGAAGAAGAAATGAAATCAGAGAATAGAAGTAGAGAAGAAGTTTTTAAGGCTATGACAAAAAATTTTTATGTGATGAAAGATTCTGCAGAATATGGGTTAACTCATAAAATGAAATCTATAAGTGGACTTACAGGAGGAGATGCTTATAAATTAAATAGATATTATGAAAAGGGAGAGACTCTTACAGGTAAGTATATGATAAAGGCTATGGCAAGAGCTTTATCATGTTCAGAAGTAAATGCTGCCATGGGAAAAATTGTGGCTGCACCTACAGCAGGCTCCTGTGGGATAATTCCAGGAGCAATAATAACTGCAGGAGAAATATTAGATAAAAAAGATGAGGATATGATTAAGGGATTGTTCACTGCTTCTGGAGTAGGGATAATAATAGCTAAAAATGCCAGTATGTCCGGGGCAGAAGGTGGATGTCAGGCAGAATGTGGTTCTGCAGCAGCCATGGCAGCTGCAGGAATAGTTGAGATTATGGGTGGTACTCCCAAACAAGCATTGGATGCAGCAGCCATAGTAATAAAGAATATAATGGGATTAGTGTGTGACCCGGTAGCAGGGCTTGTAGAAATTCCATGTGCCAAGCGAAATGTGGGTGGAACAGTAAGTGCATTGACTACAGCGGATATGGTTATGGCAGGAGTCTGCAGTAAAATTCCTTTTGATGATACTGTTTTGGCTATGTATAAAGTGGGAAGGCAATTACCCTGTGAATTAAGGGAAACAGCTCTTGGAGGGGTTGCAGTTACAGATACAGGGCTTAAATTGAAAGAAAAAGTCCTAGGAAATAATATATAAGAATTAAAAACTGTTTTTAAAAATGAAAAACCACCTTTTAAAAATAAAGGTGGTTAAAACATTCGTTCATTTATGTTAAGATGTTTTATTATGCTATAAAATTGTATTATAATTTTACAACATTAGCAGCTTGAAGACCTTTTGGTCCTTCTTCAACATCAAATTGAACTTTCTGACCTTCTTCTAAGTTCTTTCTTGCTTCATTACTCTGAATTGCAGTGAAATGTACGAAAACGTCATTTTCACCTGGGACTTCAATAAATCCAAATCCTTTCTCAGAGTTAAACCATTTTACTGTTCCTGTTTTCATTTATTATCCTCCTAAGATAAAACACTTATAATTGATATATCTTAATTTTGTATATCGGTGTTTATTAATTATTGATTACATTAGTATATCATAAAGAAATAAAATTAACAATATATTTTAAAGTATTTATTTCTATTATTGTTATTTAGTAAAAACATTATGCATTAGATTTATGATATAATCGAAATAAATTTTATAAAAATCTATGGAGGAATTTATTATGGAGCATAAAGAAATAGACCATAAAAATATAGATTCCAGACTTGTTTGGATTATGGCTATAATTTGTGGAGTAACGGTAGCAAATCTATATTACAACCAGCCTTTGCTTGGAGAGTTATCTCGAAGCTTCAATGTATCTACAAAGGATATAGGTTTAGTATCTACTTTTACTCAAATAGGATATGGAATAGGAATGTTTTTTATAATACCCTTGGGTGATATCATAGAAAGAAAAGGAATGATTTTAAAATTATTATTGGCTTCTGCAATATCTTTACTTTTATTTGTTTCTTGTAAAGATATAAAGGCTGTTATTGTCTGCAGCTTTTTAGTTGGATTTACAACAGTAATTCCCCAACTTATAGTGCCTTTTGCAGCAGAACTTTCATTGCCTGAAGAAAGGGGGAGAGTTCTAGGAACTGTTTTGAGGGGACTTCTAGCAGGCATTTTATTAGCTCGTACCATAAGTGGATTTATAGGAACTTTTCTGGGATGGAGAAGTATGTATTACATTGCTGCTGTACTCATGATTATTTTATATATAGCAGTAGTTAGATTTTTACCTAAAAGTGAGCCTTTGTCTAGGGAATCCTATAAAAATATACTTATTTCTTTAAAAGATATAATTAAGAAAGAATCACTGCTTAGAGAAGCATCTTTAAGTGGCGCCATGATGTTTGGAGCTTTCAGTATATTTTGGACAACCATTATATTCTTTTTAGAATCGCCAAGTTATAATATGGGAAGCAAGACGGCAGGATTATTTAGTCTAATTGGAATATCAGGGGTAATTGCTGCTCCTATTATAGGTAGTTTTAGTGATAAGAAAGGAACTAAATTTACTGTAGGTATTTCTATTTTTTTTGCTGCAGCGGGATTTGTAGTATTTCTCATATTTGGACATAATATTGTAGGGCTTATAATTGGATTAATATTACTAGATCTCGGTACTCAATCAGGTCAAGTTTCAAATCAAACCCGTGTACACAGTCTTTTACCAGAAGCTAGAAGTAGATTAAATACAGTTTTTATGGTTGCCTATTTTATCGGGGGAGCGTTAGGCTCTTTTATAGGTACCTACAGTTGGAATTCATACGGTTGGATGGGAGTGTGTATATCAGGACTGACTTTTTTATCTATTGCTTTAATTAATCATATAGTTACTATGAGAGCTGCGTGAGTATATTATAAATAATAAATATTTATTTTAAAATATAATTTAACGTGGCAAGAATATGTTTCAATTATAATTTTCAAGTTATATGTCATATGTTATTATATATATTAATATGTGTTAACTACATGGTGTTATAATTTTAGGAGGAGTGATATATTTTGAAGGAGATTTATTATAATAGTACCAGAGGTCTAAATAAAAATTTTACTGCATCCAGGGCAATATTAAATGGAATATCCGAGGATGGGGGATTATTTATTCCGCATACCATACCTTTTATAGATGAAGAGGGGTTAAAAAAACTTAAGTATATGACTTATAAGGAATTGGCCTTGTGTATAATTGAAAAATTCTTTACAGACTTTAGCAAAGAAGAATTAAAAGAATGCATAGATTTAGCCTATGATAATAAATTTGAATCGGATAAAATAGTTCCTTTGGAAAAAGTCGGAGATGTATTTTATCTAGAGCTATTTCATGGTCCAACTTTAGCTTTTAAGGATATGGCATTATGCCTTTTGCCGCATTTGATGAAGACTGCTGCTAAAAAACAGAAATTACATAAAGAAATAGTAATACTTACAGCGACATCTGGAGATACAGGAAAGGCCGCTTTGGAGGGCTTTGCAAATGTAGAAGGGACTAAAATAGTAGTATTTTTCCCGGAACAGGGAGTAAGCAAAATTCAAAAAAAGCAGATGGTGACCCAGCAGGGGGAAAATACAAAAGTAATAGGTATAGAAGGAAACTTTGATGATGCCCAAAGCGAAGTAAAGAAAATTTTCAATGATCATGAATTAAAGGAAGAACTAAATGAAAATTCCTACAGATTTTCTTCTGCCAATTCCATAAACATAGGAAGACTTATTCCTCAAGTAGTTTATTATTTTTATGGATATATGGAACTTTTGAGAAGAGGAGAAATAAACTTTGGGGACAAAATAAATTTTTCTGTTCCTACAGGAAACTTTGGGAATATACTTGCAGCTTATTATGCTAAAAAAATGGGACTTCCAATTAACAAGCTCATATGCGCATCAAATGAAAATAGGGTACTTTACGATTTCTTTGAAAATGGAACCTATGATGCAGAAAGAGAATTTATTTTAACTATATCTCCTTCCATGGATATACTTATATCAAGCAATCTTGAGAGACTTATATATGATATAAGCGGCAAGGATTCCACGGTTGTGAACAAACTCATGACAAATTTAAGTGAACACAGTAAGTATACAGTTAGTGAAAGCATGAAAGAGGAATTGAAGGTATTTTACGGAGGATTTGCGAGTGAAGAAGAGACTTTGAAGTGCATAAAAGAAACCTTTGATACATATCAGTATCTTATGGATACTCATACTTCTGTAGCCTATTCTGTATATAAAAATTACTTGAGGGATACTTGTGATGATACAAAAACCATAGTGATTTCAACAGCAAGTCCATTTAAATTCACCAAATCTGTAATGAGTGCTTTGGACACTAAATATAGTTCTCAGGAAGATCTGGAACTTGTGGAAGTTATGAGTAAAATTGCATCACTTGAAATTCCAGCACCTATAAGAAAATTGGAAGATAGCAAAGTTGTTCATGATACTGTATGTAAGAGGGAAGAGATGAAGGAAGAAATTAGAAAATTTTTATTGTAGTTTATTGCATAATGAAATAATACTTAATTTACCAGATGACTTGATATTTTATTTGGTAAATTCTTTTTTAACTAATCATATGTAAAATTATGTTATGTTTTTTACTCAATTATGGCCTCATTGTTAGTAAACCCCTAATATAAAAACACATAAAGGTTTAAGTAGAATTTACTAGAATTTTGGAGAATAAAGTCATAAATACTCTGTTAATTTAATGTAAAAAATCTAATGGACATTCCTTATGAGTAGTATAATGTGAAATTAAGAGTTATAATTGTAATATAAATTTTAATTTTATTATATATTATTTTAAATGAGCTGTTTGAGAGATGTAAATTGTTAAGAATAATTTACATAATGTTAGACATATTTATAAGGAAAAATTTTCTTGTGAATATACACTTTTAAAAGTATAATTATTAATATACAATAATTTTTATGGCTGCATTGTATTAATTATCTAATGGGTTAATTTATCCGAATGTTGTAAATAGCCACTGCGTCCATCTTTTTCAAAGTGGGAGATAAGCACGGCTAACGCATCTGGATAGGTTTTTCTAAGATTAAGGTGGAGAATACATTTTTTATAGGCAAACTCCACCTTAACCTAAGGAGAACTCGATCAATAGTTTTAAATAGAGGAGAGGGTTATGTTAGCATCATTATTAGAGAAATATAATAAACTAAAGCTTGATTATGAAGGTTATCAAAAAATGGCTGAAGAAACCATACAAAGACAGAATATAAAGATTGTAGAGTTAGATAAAAAGCTAGATATGTTGTCTCTAATAGTTGAGACAAGTCAGTATATAAATAAATGTCTTGGAAGTGTGGAGATAATTTCTAAAATACAGGATATAATGATAGGAATTTTAGGAGTAACTTACTCTACTGTGTATATTTTAGAAAATAGAAAATTAAAATTAAAGTGTACTAATTTAAGCAGCACTAAACATCATTATAGTATAAACGAATATAATAGTAAAATAGTACACCAGCTAGATACTAAATTACACAACTCCTTCAACAATATATGTAAAGATGATATTCAAATCCACTCTTCAATATTCATGCCAATATATTTAAAACAAAGTCTTCTTGGTGCAATTATAGTAGAGCATAAAATATATAATTATTTAAATGAAGAGCATATTAAGCTTTTGACTGCACTTAGTAACCAAATTGCCATATGTATAGAAAATAATAGACTTTATAATAAGATAAAAGAAAACTCTCAAAAAGATTTTTTAACAGGCCTTTTTACCAGAAATTATTTTTTTTCTGTCATAAAGGAAAAGATAAAGAATTGTGGCTGTGGATTTGCTATTATAATGGTAGATATAGATAACTTTAAAAGATTTAATGATAATTTTGGCCACCAATATGGTGATGTGGTGCTTAAAACTGTAAGTAATATAATAAAAAGTAGTCTTAGAAAAGAAGATTTAGTAGCTAGATATGGTGGGGAAGAAATTATAATATATATGTATGATATTAAAGGAACTTTGGATGTATATAACAGAATGACTACAATAAGAAAGCGTATAGAAGATGAACTCATAGAATATAATGAGAATTCATCTCATGTGACGGTTTCTATGGGAATAAGTATATCCTCTAATAATGAGGAAAACGTTGAAGATATGATAAGAAAGGCTGATGTAAATTTATACAAGGCAAAAAATACGGGTAAAAATAAAGTAGTATGCTAATGAACTGATATTTTTATAGAATTGAATAAGGTGATAAATGTGAATACAAAGTGGACGGAAACTCAAAAAAGTGCCATATTTACTCCAAACTGCAACCTATTGGTGGCAGCAGGAGCGGGAACTGGTAAAACTGCAGTATTGGTAGAGAGAATACTACAGAAAGTGATAGATGATAGTGAAGAAGTTGATATAGATAAATTATTGGTGGTTACATTTACAAATGCAGCAGCTTCTGAGATGAAAGAGAGAGTTGGAGAGGCACTTTCTAAACTGCTTGAGTTAAATTGTACTTCTAAAAATCTTCAAAGACAACTTGCCTTATTAAGTCAATCCAACATAATGACAATACATTCTTTTTGCCTTAAGGTTATAAAGAATAATTTTCATAGAATAGATTTAGATCCTAATTTTAGAATATGTGATGACACAGAATCCAAGTTATTAAAGCAGGATGCCCTTTTAGAACTTTTTGAGGAAAAGTATGAAGAAGAAAATTTGGAATTTTTAAATTTGGTGGACGGATATGGGGGGAAAAATGATAGTAAACTTCAAGATATTGTACTTTCCCTATATGAATTTTCTCAGGGTAATCCATGGCCTAAAAAATGGCTTCACGATGTCTTAAAAGACTTCGATTTAGGCAGTGATTTTGATTTTGGAGATACTAAGTGGGCTAAGGTATTGATGCACAATGTAACTGTGGAGCTTAAAGGTTGTAAAAATAAGATGAAAAATATACTAAATACAATTGAAAATATAGAAGGATTGGAACATTATCTGGAAGCTCTTAAAAGTGATATTGAAAGTATAGATAAACTTATGAGTATTACCGCCTGGGATGAAATAAGAGATGAATTTATTAAGTTAAGTTTTAATAAACTTCCCTCTAAAAGAACAGAGCCTCTGCTTAAATCCTATAAAGATAAAGCCAGAGATACAAGAGATGAAGTAAAAAAGAAATTAATCAGTATAAGAGAAGATATAGTTTTATGCACAGATGATATATATGAAAATTTTAAAGAAGTATATCCTTTAATGAAATCTTTAATTTTTCTTGTTATGGACTTCTATGAAAAATACCATAATAAAAAAAGTGAAAGAAATATGATAGATTTTAATGATATAGAGCATTTCTGCCTTGAAATATTAACCAGTAGAGATAAGAATGGAGATATAATTCCCTCGGAAGCGGCTTTAGAATACAGAGAATACTTTGAAGAAATATTTATAGATGAGTATCAAGACAGTAATGAAGTTCAAGAAGTTATAATGAATATGATAACTAGGAAAGATATTTATGCTAATTTATTTATGGTGGGAGATGTAAAGCAGAGTATATATAGATTTAGACAGGCAAGGCCAGAATTATTCTTAGAAAAATATAATAGTTATGATGAAAAAGAGGGTAGTAAAAATAGGAAAATCAAGCTGTCTGAAAATTTTAGAAGCAGAAAAGAAATAATAGATGCTATAAATTATATATTTAAACAAATAATGTGCAGGGAAGTTGGAGAACTTGACTATGGTGAGGAAGAATGTTTAAAGAGTTCAGCAAGATATAAACCTTCTGAAGGAAATTGTGGTGGAGATGTAGAACTTCATGTGGTAGATAAAAAGGAAAATGAGAATAAATTAGAAGAAGATGAAAATGAGGAAGATTTATTAGATGCTATTTCCGCGGAGGCACGATTGGTGGCATCAAAGATAAATGAATTAGTAAATCCCTCATTGGATCAGCATGGTTTTAAAGTATATGATAAGGAAATTGATAACTATAGATCTATAATGTATAAAGATATAGTGATATTGATGCGTGCTACACAAAATTGGGCACCTGTGTTTGTGGAGGAACTAAATAATTCAGGAATACCTGTATTTGCTGATACTTCTGTGGGGTATTTTCAGGCTATTGAAATAAAAACTATAATATCTCTTCTTCAAATAATAGATAATCCGCTTCAAGATATTCCCTTTATAGCAGTGCTCCGCTCTCCTATAGGAGGATTTTCTCCAGAGGATCTTATAGATTTAAGAGTAGTTAATAGAGAAATATCTTTTTACGAAATACTAAAAGCTATAAAGGAGCATAGTCTAGAGTTAAAATACTCTCTAGAACATATAGATGAAAAATTGGAATATAAGGTGGAACAATTTTTTAATAAACTTTGTCTTTGGAGAAGAAAAGTGATACATATGCCCATAGATGAATTTATATGGCATATTTATATAGAAACAGGATATTATGGCTTTGTAGGCGCTATGCCTGGAGGTATTCAAAGACAGGCAAATTTAAGAATGTTATTTGAAAGAGCTAAACAGTATAAAAACATTAGTTATAAGGGGCTTTTTAATTTTATAAATTTTATAAATAAACTTAAAAGCAGTAGTACTGATATGGGAAATGCCAAGATACTTGGAGAAAATGAGAATGTAGTTAGAATAATGAGCATACATAAGAGCAAAGGATTGGAGTTTCCTGTAATAATACTTTCTGGAGCAGGAAAGAGATTCAATTTGACAGATATAAATAAAAGTGTATTATTTCACAAAGAACTAGGACTTGGACCAGAGTATGTAAATTCTAAAAGACATATTTCCTATCCTACTATTGTTAAGCAGGTATTAAAAAGAAAATTAAAGATGGAAACTCTTTCAGAGGAGATGAGAATACTTTATGTAGCTTTTACCAGAGCTAAAGAAAAACTTATAATAACAGGAACAGTAGATAATATTGAAAATACTTTTCAAAAGTGGTGTGAAGCGGCTTATTGTGAAGGAGATAAACTTCCTGAATATTCACTTATAAATTCCAGGAATTTTTTGGATTGGATAGGACCTGCAGTAGCAAGGCATCCTTGTGGAGAACTTATTAGAAAAGTGTGTCCTTTTGAATATAATTTAAATCTTATAACAGAAGATGATTCTAAATGGAAAGTATTTATATACAGTAAAGATAATTTTAAAAATACATTGGATGAGAATGCAGATGAAGATATAATAGGGCAGATTAAAAGTTTAGAGTCAGATAATAATAAAGAAATATACAAAAAAGAAGTGTATAGAAGACTTAATTGGACTTATAAATATGAACAATCTTCTAAAATAGCTGCTAAATTTTCAGTATCTGAGTTAAAGAGAAGATTCAAGTTAATAGATACAGAAAATGGTATAGAATTTATGGAACCAATATACTTAAAAAAACCGGCTTTTTTAAGGGAGAGCAAAGGACTCACTCCTTCTGAAAGAGGAATTATTATGCATCTTGTTATGCAGCACATTGATATTGACAAAGTTGGTTCTTATGGACAGATAAAAGAGCAAGTAGATAAATTGGTATTTAGAGAATTTATAACTGAAGCAGAAGCTAAGTCTATATCAATATATAAAATAATAAAGTTTTTTAATTCTGAAATTGGAATAAGAATGAAAAAGTCAAATAATGTATATAGAGAAGTTCCATTTTATATGGAAATAGAAAGTACAGAATTGTATAAACAGCTGCCACAGCACATATACAGAGATGAAAAAGTATTAATTCAGGGAATAATAGATTGTTATTTTGAAGAAAACAATGAATTAATACTCGTAGATTATAAAACGGATCATGTAGGAGATATAGATTCAATTAAAGAAAAATATCAAGTTCAAATTTATTATTATGGAAGGGCATTAGAAAAATTAACAGGTAAGAAAGTTAAAAGGAAATATTTGTATTTATTTTCTAAAGACTATACACTAGATTTATCTTAAATATAATTTAGATTACACTATAATTTTTAGTAACTTTTTTGAGAGTTTTTAATAATATATAAATATAAAAGATTTCAATATATACAAATTTTTATGGCTGTATAATAAAAAAAATTTATTATAGAGCCAAAATGTTTCATTTGAGTTAACAGTTATTTATTGTATACGTTTTCTAAAAACCCATTTGAATATTGGGATTTAATAGATTGAAATTCTAAAGAGACTAAGGTAAATTGTTAGTAAGGAGGTATAAGATGAAGGATACTAAAAAATTTAAAATAACCATGGAAGTAATAGAAGAATGTTTAGAAGAGTGTCTGGAGAATGATAATGTATATAAAAACAAAGAAAAGCCAAACTTTGTTAGTAGTAGATAACAAAATTTGACTTTCTAAAAATTAGTTCCAGTATAAAGTTTGTAATAAATTATTTTACGGAATATTTTTTTTCTAACTGTCTAAACCCCATAACTAAAACTGAAGTTATAAGGAGATATAAAGCTGCAGCTATGAAAAAAGGAGTAATTGTAAAATCACGAGTTACCACCTCTTTTGCTGCTCTTAAAAGATCACCAACTCCAATAGTAGCTACTAAGGCTGAATCTTTTACTAAATTTATACTTTCGTTACACATGGCAGGAAGTACATTTCTGATAGCTTGAGGAATGATTATTTTTGTTATAGTTTCATAATAATTCATTCCTAAAGCTTTTGCAGCTTCAAATTGTCCTCTATCTATGGATTCAATACCCGCTCTAAATATTTCTGCTAAATATGCGGCATAATTTATGGTAAAGGCCAAGCTTGCAGCGGCTAATGGTGATAATCTTATGCCAATTACAGGAAGACCAAAATATGCAAAAAATAGCTGCAATAACAAAGGGGTTCCTCTAAAAGCCCAAGTATATAAGCTTAATATAACTTTTAAAGGCTTAATCTTAGATATTTTTCCTATAGCAACTATACCACCGAGAGGTATAGAAAAAATAGCAGTTATAAAAAACAATTCTATAGTTATTAAGCTTCCCTTTAGTATAAATCCTGTAATGTCCATAAGTTCAGACACGCAAATCACATCCTAACCAATTATTTTGTAACTATATTTTTACCAAACCACTTTTGAGATATTTTATCAGCGGTTCCATCACTTTTTATAGTATCCAGCGCTTCATCTAGTTTTTCCTTAAAGCTTGTATCTGTTTTTCTTATACCTACACCGTAATCCTCTACTCCAAAGTTATCGTCCAGTATCTTATATAAATCAGGTTTCTTTTCTATGTAGTACCTCCCTACAACTTCATCTACTATTACTGCATCTGTACGTCCTTGACTTAAATCTAAAAGTGCTTCTGTATTATTTGAGTATTTTCTGACTTCTTTTAAAGATTTAGAGGTATCAGCATCTGCTTTTAAGGCCTTTTCACTACTGCTTCCCATCTGTAGTCCCACTGTCTTGCCTGATAAATCCTTTTTACTGTTTATGGTGGAATTCTTTTGTACTACGATTATCTGTTTATTTTGAAGATATACCTTTGAAAAAGCTATTTGTTTTTTCCTTTCTTCAGTTATAGTTAAACCATTCCATATAACATCTATATCCTTATTATTTAAACTAAGTATTACGCCATCCCATTCAACAGGTTTAAACTCAACTTTAACTCCTAGTTTTTCTGCTGCTGCTTTTGCCATATCTATGTCAAATCCAACTATTTGACCTTTTTCGTCTCTAAACCCCATTGGAGGGAAGCTGTCATCTAGTCCTACTACAAATTTACCTTTTGCCTTTATATCATCCCAGGATGTATCATTTGATTTTTGAGTTTGTCCACATCCTGTAAGTAATATTCCCATCAGGAATATTACAATAGTTAAAACTCCAAATTTTTTTTTCATTTCATATATCCCCCTATTTGTATGAATTCTAATTACACTAAACATTATAATTTACTGTATTAAATTTGTAAACCAATAAATTATCGGATAAACAATGATAATGTAGTAATTCATAGAAAAATATATTAAAGAGGGAAAAACCCTTAAAATATAATTGAACATTTCAATTTACTTTAAGGGTATTGGTATTTATTTTCCCGTATCTATAATTTCATTGAATAATTCTTTATTCTCTTGAATTTTATCGCTGGAACCTTCTAAGAAATATATATTTTGGTTTAAAACTTTATCTAACATATTCCCATAATTTCGTATGTCTTCTGGTGTAGTAGAAAGAGCTTCTTTTTCATATTTTAAAAGATCATTAGGGGAAAAACCTGTAAGATATATTGAATCACAAAGGGCACTTTCCACAAGTGGTCCACTAATCTTTAAATTTACAAATTCTTTAATGGCACCTATGATATATTTTGTCATTTCATCATCTGATGCTTCAAAATTTTTAAGATAGTTTACTGTGGTTTTAAAAGTTTGCAGGGTTTCTTTTAGGTTTGGGTCTCTTATGGATGCAAGAATAACTTTTCCATCGGACGAGATGGAAATCTGGCCTCCATAGGCACCGCCGGCTGTTCTTAACTCATTCCATAGATATTCTGTATTTAATATATTTTGAAGTACCATCATCTTTCCACTGTAACTATATCCAGTACCTTTTAAAGTTCCACCTTGTAGTATTGTTTGCACTTTGGCAGAGGAAGAAAAGGCTACATTTTTATTGGTTTTTGTAAAAGTATAATTTTGTTCCGGAACACTTTTTGATGTAATTTCTGAACTTATACGGTTTAATTCGGTTTTAAATTTTTTAATGGAGGAGTCACTTCCACTGCAGCTTGCTATTAGATTATTTTTATTAAAGGCAAGCTTATAGGTGTCATTTAAGTTTTTATAGATATCCTCCCATTTTGAATCAAAATTATCATCTAAATCTTGTAAAAACTTATAATATGAAAGACCAGAAAGTTCTTCATTGTATTTTCCACCGTCACTCATATAGGAATTCATAGTCATAAGTGCAGCACTTCCAGAACCAGAGGTAAAAATTGATTGAAGAGCTGCTTTATTCTGCTGTATGGTCTGTTTTATTTTTTCTTTATTTTCAAAGCTGCTTTCATTTATAATTTCCTTAATTATATCCAAAGATTCATCAATGGTATCCTCAGGCATTAACATGGATACTATAATTTTAGGAGAATATTTATTAAGATTTTTACTATTTGTTATTGCAGAAGGTATAAAACTTATAGATCCTCCAGCATTTTCTAGCATTTCATTTGAAAGTTCCTCGGAAGTGTGTTTTTTGGTGTCTACATTTCCAAGTAAGGAGGATAATAAACTTAAGTAGTGCAATTCATCTTGAGGAACCCTGGATGTATCAAAGTAAAGATTCAAAGTGGATAGTCCATTTAAATTTTGAACATGACTGAGAACTTTTACACCAGATTGATTTTCAACTCTATAGCTTAAATTAGGAAGTTCAAGTTCAATGTCATCTAAAGGAAGTTTTGGCAAGGTGTCTAATGCTTCTTTAGAATCTTCACTTTTTTGCCATAAGGTAAAATCTTCTGTATCCTTTACCAAAGAATTAATTGTTGTTTCATCCAAGCTGTTTTTATAAGCTCGAAGCTTTTCTGAAAAGGCTTTGGAAGTTGTACTTTCAAGCCCCACTTCAGGTTTCATTATAACTAGTGAATAGTAATTGTTCGTAAGAAAATACTTATTAATCAGATTTTTGAAATATTCATTTTCATCTGTTTCTTTGATTTTTTCCATTATGTCATCCGTGTCAAAGTACATGGTGGGATCTTTATCATATATCCATGTAGCTAATGCGGTTTGGGATAACACAAGACCTGTTCCCCCAAGGGAAGGTAATATAAGTTCCTCAGAGTTAACGCTTATATCATAAGATGCCAGGGCAGATTTAAGAAAATTCTCATCAAATCCATTTTTATAAATATCCTGTAATGTATTAAAAATGGTTTGCTTAAAAACTTCACTGGAGGATTCATTCGAATTAGAGGCATCAATAGAAAATGTAGGTTGGATACCTTCCATATTAAAGGAAGAAGATACATTTACTGCAATACCTTTATCTGCTAGAGCTTTTTTAAGTGGAGCATTATCTGTACCCATAAGCAGGTAACTTAAAAAACTTAGGGCTATATTTTCTTCTCTGTTATCTATAGTTCCTGTGACAAAGTTTAAGGAAAGATAGGTTTTATCTTTTGTATCACTGTCTTCTGGTATAGAGTAATAAGCTGTTTTTACAGGTATACTGGACAAAGGTTCCTGTGGTTTTATGGAAGTATTTACTTCCACCTTGTCAAATTTACTTAAATAATTCTGGTCAATAAATTCAAGATACTCCGATATATTCAATTTACCATATAGATATATATAGCTGTTGGAAGGTGAATAATTTTTTTTGTATGTTGATACTAATTGTTCCATTGTAAGGTTTGGAATTTCTTCAGGATTCCCACCTGCATCCCACTTATAAGAAGTATCAGGAAAAAGCGACTGCATTTTTGCATTATGTAAATTATAATCTGGATTTGAGTAATTGCCTTTCATCTCATTGTATACTACACCATTAATTGAGAGGGTAGAATCTACCGATGGAAGTTCATATCTCCATCCTTCCTGTTTAAATATATTAGAGTTCGTAGTAAAATTTGGATAAAACACTCCGTCTAAATATACACTCATTAAATTTTTAAGATCCTGCTCATTTGTACTGGCCACAGGATATGTAGTGTAGTCATTATATGTTAATGCATTGATGAACGAACCTAAGGAGCCCTTTAAAAGCTCAGTAAATGGAGATTTAACAGGATAGTTTTTAGAACCGTCTAAGACCGAGTGTTCAATAATATGATTTACCCCAGTATTATCTGAAGTAGGAGTTCGGAAACTGATATCAAAGACTCTTTGAATATCTTCATTGCTAACATACATAAGCTTTGCACCCGTTTTTACGTGAGTAAATAACATAACAGAAGAGTTGATCTTTGGTATGTCTTTTATTGAAGTAAGTTCAAATCCATAATAGGTTTTTCCTACTTCATTACAGGTTGTAATGTTTGTATCTGATGCATAGACGATTTTGTTGGTAAATACCATATTGGACGAAGAAAATAACATAAAAGAAATTACAATTAAAGCAGTGATTTTTTTGAAAAACATTTTCATTATATGTGCCCCCCTTATATTCTTATATAGATATTATTTGACTTTTTATTGAATTTAATAATCTTTTAGGTGAAAAAATTATAATATATTAAAAGTCCATTTTTGACGTGTTTTTTGAGATTATATTTATCCCAAGGTTAGAATAACTTGACAGATGCTTTAAGTGAATTATAACATGTATTTTCCAAGTGCTCAAATTTATATATAAATTGTCAAATATAAAATATATATTAGTTAATTTTTAATATTGAAAAAATAAAAAATATTTTTACAAAGTTTATAGATATAGAAATACTTACTTTTCAATAGATGGCATAAGCAGATTTTATATAGTATACTATGTTATAATATATTTCTTTTTTATCCTCAGTAATAGTTTCAGATGGGTTGATTATATTGGATAATATTAAAAGGGGATTCTTTGTAGAAAACTAAAAATTACAATAAAATTATTTTGGCTTTTGACTTAAAAGAGGTGGGAACTAATGCATATAAATGTTATTTTTCAACCTACAGGTCGTAGGGGGAAAATATGTTCAGGAAAAACTATTTTAGAGGCTTGTCAAAAATTTGGTATTAATTTGGAATCTCCCTGTGGGGGGAATGGAGCTTGTGGAAAATGCAAAGTTAAATTGGAGAAAATATCATGCAATAAGGAGAGTGATTTCAGTAACAGCAGTATTTCACCAATTACAGAAAAAGAGAGAGAAATATTGACAAAAGAAGAGCAATTGCAGAATTTTAGATTAGCTTGTTGTACTAAAATAACCGAAGACATGGTAATTTTTGTACCTGAGAAAAGTGAGAAGGGAAAGCAAAGAATCCTTGAAACTTCAGAGTCAAAATTATTTCATTTAAATCCCGGGGTAAAAAAATATTACATAGAATTAGAAAGTCCCACACTGGAGGACTGTAGAGATGATTTTACCCGGGTTAAGGATGCATTGTTGCATAAATATAAAAATCTAGAAAAACATATTTCTATGGATTATAAAGTAATGCAAACTTTGTCTTCATTATTGAGGAAAGAAAAGTATAAGATAACTGTAACATTATGGATGGATAAGGAAATTATATCTGTAGAACCCGGATTCAATGAGAATATATATGGAGTTGCCATGGACGTAGGTACCACAACCATTGCAGCTGCTTTATGTGATTTATCTACTGGTGAAGTGATAACACAGATCTCAAGTTTAAATCCACAGATTATATATGGAGAGGATATACTATCTAGAATTTCCTATTGCAGTATAAATAAAAACGGACTTGAAGAGATGCATAATTTAATTATTAAAGAGATAAATAAACTATTAAAGGAATTGGCTGCTTCAATAAATAGGGATGTGAATCAGATTTATGACATGGTAATAGTATTTAACACTGCTATGCATCATATAGCTTTAAATATAAATCCTGAATATCTCGGACAATCTCCTTTCACACCTGTCATATCCCAGGGGCTAAATATTAAAGCAAGGGAATTAGATATAAATATATGTAAAGGGGCCTATATGTACAGTCTTCCTATCGAAGGAGGTTTTGTAGGTTCAGATAATGTTTCTGTATTAATTTCTCAGGAAACCTATAAACAGGATAAAATGCTTATAATAATTGATATTGGAACAAATGGTGAAATAGATTTTGGAAATAGAGAAGGGTTGTTTTCCACTTCCTGTGCAACTGGTCCTGCACTTGAGGGAGCACAGATAAAGTACGGCATGAGGGCAGTTACTGGAGCTATTGAAAGAGTAAAAATAAATCCTCTATCTTTAGAAGTTGATTTTAAGGTGATTGGAGAAGATAAGTGGAATAATGCAGCTGAAATGGGAGGGGTAAAAGGAATATGCGGTTCGGGCATAATAGATGCTGTGGCGGAGATGTATAAAAACGGCATAATTGGGAAGGATGGAACCTTTGACAAAAAAATAGTATGTTCCAGAATACGTAGAGATGAAGAAGGAAGAATGGAGTATGTATTGGTGTGGAAACGTCATACGTCTATAGGAGTGGATATTTCTATAACACAAAAAGATGTAAGAGCCGTACAACTTGCCAAATCAGCATTATATGCAGGGGCGAAGGTACTTATGAAAAAAATGAATGTGGACTCTGTAGAAGGGGTTATATTGGCAGGTGCCTTTGGCAGTTATATTAATAAAGAAAATGCTCTTGTTATAGGGTTGTTTCCAGATTGTGATTTAAATAATGTAGTAGTTGTAGGAAATGCCGCAGGTGAAGGAGCTAAAATAGCTCTTTTAAGTACAGACAAAAGAACTGAAGCTGAGGAAGTGGCTAAAGATGTACAGTTTATTGAGTGTGCAGCAGAAAAGGACTTTGAAATGGAGTTTTATAATGCTATGAATTTTCCACACAGTGAGGATGAATTTCCACATATTAAACATATTCTTGATAGTATTCCCGAATAATACAGAAGGTTGGTGATATAAAATGAATTTTAAATGGACGGAGTTGCAGCTAAAGAGACTGAGTGAATTAAATGTTTCGCAAGATAAAAAAATATGACTTTTTTAAGTGAAGAGGGACGTAATGCTGTTTTAATAAAATTTGTAGAATGGAAACATATACAGAAATATTTATTTGTATTATCATAGAAATTAAGATATTATTCAGTTATTAGAGAATGACTGCAATTTGGATAATAACATAGAAAGGAGGACATAAGTGTCAATTAAAAAACATGAGCTTTTCAAGAAAATATCAGATGCAGTGGTTGAGATGGACGAGGATACTGTAATTTTACTGTCAAATCAAGTGATTGAAGAAAAACAGTAAATATAAAATAGTTATAGGTGTAGTTGAAGGAGATACCCATGACATAGGAAATTTTAAGGTTATGGTTGGCGGCGGCTGTATATCTCAAGATTTTGCAGATAAAATTAAAGCTGATGGATATTCTGCAAATGCTGTAGAAGCAGTTAGACTTGCTAAAAGTCTAGTGGGATATGAGGATTAATTAAAAGTGAAAGGGGTTGGGATAAATAATGAATTTTGATATTGACTCCATATGTAAAGGTGAAAGTATAGAGCAAATTCCAACAGCAATTTTAGATAAAACAGGCATACATTTTGGAGATGCACATTTTAAAAAAGATTATATGGCTGTTGTTTCTGAAAAAATAAAGGAAGTTGATAAAAATTGTATCTGCTACATACCCTTTTCTGTAACTGCGGAAGCAGAAGCTTTTGGTGCCAAGGTGAGGTTAGATGAAGATAGCAATGGAATTTTAATAGATGGTTTTAAGTATGCTAAAATTGAAGAGCTTTCAGATGTCCATGAATTTGATACGGATAAGGGTAGGATAAAAGAAATACTGGATTGTATTGAAATATTGAGTAAAAGGGGAAATATTGTGGCACTTAATGTAGAAGCTCCCTTTACTATATTGACTTTGTTAATAGATAACTTAGCTATTTACAGGGGATTAAGACGACAAGGTGATATTATTTATAATGCACTTTTAACTATACAAAATAGTATTAGAAAATATATCATTAAAGCTTTAGAAAGAGGTACCAGAATAATATCCTATGCAGATCCCAGCGGTGATATTGATATTATAGGTCCTAAAATTTATAAAAAATTCAGTGGCGAGATATCTTATAGTCTTATAAAAAGTTTAGAGGACTATATTGATAACTCTATAATACATCTTTGTGCCAGGACTTCTTTACCTTTTGAAAAATCAGGTTTCTGTGAATCAAGTCCCATAGAAATAAAAAAGGACATTAAATATGGAGAAGCTATTTGCAGTTTATTGGATGAAAAAGATGTTAAGATTTTAGGTCATAAATGCATGAATTGTAGTAATAAAATGGTGGAAGACTCCCTTGTGTGGAAACTTGAGCTAAATAATAACTACACCTTTATTTAATTGAAAAAATATTATTTTTTTATTGACATATTAGAAAATAGTGCATATAATAACATTAAATCAAAGTTAATAGATAGGAATAGTAATAAAAGCGAAGATGAGAAGAAGTAAATTCATGGAAGCTGTCAGAGAGAAATCTCCATTGGGTGTAAGAGATTTTGAGTGGAAATTGATTGAAGTGCGTCTCGGAGTTCTGAATTGAAATGTTAGTAGACTTCAGTGGGTACGCCCGTTAAAGCGTTGAGGTATTATTGTACCAATATTTATGAGTTATTATGTACTTTATTTTTAATACATAATAAACAGAGTGGAACCGTGGAAGTTAACTTCTGCCTCTGTATTGAGGCGGGAGTTTTTTTATTTTTCTAATTATGACTTATAACAATCTAAAAAGACGTCTATAAATAAAATTAATATGTACTTATGCATGAGTATTTTGAAGCAATATCTAGAATGTGTTGCCCTTTTTCAGAAAAATATTCTAATTCTGGAAAAATATCATATAATAATCAAAAAATTGAATTATAGTGCCAACTGAATTTAAGAATCACTTTGATATGTTGTGATTAAAGAAGTGTATACAAAAAACATAGCAAGTATAAATGATAAAATGGAGGTTAAAAAATGTCAGTTAATAGAGATGAATTATATAAAAAGTTAGCAGATTCTGTATTCAATATGGATGAGGAGGAAGCAGTAAATATTTCTAACCAGGTTATTTCTGAAAAATTGGATGCATATGAGGCCATAGATAAAGGGTTGTCAGCAGGTATGGATGAGGCAGGAAAACTTTTTGAAGAGGAAGAATATTTTGTTCCCGAACTTTTGTTGTGCTCTGATGCAATGTATGCAGGTTTGGATGTGTTAAAGCCCCATATAAAAGCTAAAGATGATGAGATAAAACACAAAGTAGTTATAGGTGTAGTTGAAGGGGATACCCATGATATAGGAAAAAATCTTGTAAAGATTATGCTTGAAACTGCGGGTTTTGACATTATTGATCTTGGAAGAGATGTTCCACCTTCAACCTTTGTGGAAAAGGCAAAGGAAGAGAATGCTGAAATTATAGTACTTTCTACTTTGATGACTACTACAATGGAAGGAATGAATGAAGTCATAGAGCTTCTCAATAAGGAAAATATAAGAGAGAATTTCAAAGTTATGATAGGAGGAGGTCCCGTATCTCAAGGATATGCAGATAAGATTGGGGCTGATGGATACTCCATAAATGCTGCAGAAGCTGTGACACTTGCAAAAAGATTGATTGGAGACAAAGAGCTAGAGAGTATTTTAATTGAAGAATAGTTTAAATAAAAAGGAGGTAAAGGGTATGTCACTGATACAAAAAAAAGATGAATTAACTTCACTTGAAAGGGTTGTTCTTACTCTGCAGCATAAAAAAGCAGACAGGGTTCCAGCTGTACCACTAGTTTGTGGTGCTTCATACAGGGTTACAGGTACAAGATATGATAAATGGTCTAATGATGCAGAAATAGCAACTAAAAGTTTATTGGCAGCTCAGGAATTGATAGGACATGATGCATTTTTATTACTTGTGGATCTTTCAGTAGAGGCTGCTGATTTTGGACAAGAATTGATTTTCCCAAAGCATAGTACGGCGTATCCCGATTTTAATAATCAATTAATTGCCACTGTTGATGAATATAATAAAGTTAAAAAAATAAATCCTAGAGAAACAAGGCGTATGAAACAAGTTGTTGATATAATAAAAGGCCTTTCAAAGGCAAGGGGAAATGAAGTGGCCATCCTTGGATTTGTATATGGTCCGTTAGGTGTATTGTCTCAAATGAGGGGACACAAAAATTTGTTTGTAGATCTTATTAAGCATCCTGAAGAGGTTCTGGAAGCAGTAGATATTATAACTGATGTACTTGTAGAGTATGCTAAAGCTCAAGCAGAGGCAGGAGCTCACTCAGTATGTATAGATCCTTTGTATTCTTCAGGAACGGTACTTAGAAATACAACATGGGAAAAATTTGAGGGCCCATATCTTAAACGTATTGCTGATGCCATTCGTGAGACAGGTGCAGCAGTATCAATACACAATTGCGGAGATGGAGTATATTTTGAAGAGGTAATAAAATGGTCAGATCCCGTGGCAATATCTGTAGCACATCCTGCCCACGGATCAAAAACCTGGGAAGAGCATGCTAAAACTTGGGGAAAGAAAGTAGTTACTATTGGATATTCAGATCCTGCTGATACAGGATTGGTTATGTCTGCTGATGAAATATTAGAAGACTGCAAAAATCAAATTGATTTATTTAGAAAAAATGAAGCTGGATTTATTCTTTCCACAGGCTGTGAATTCCCTCCTAATGGAAACCTACTTAGTGCAGCAGCAATGGTTGAAGCATCTAGAAGATATGGGAGATAGAGTAACTAATATATAGGAACATATTTAGGTCTAATTCAGGTGTTAAAAAATCTGAATTAGACATCTTCAAACAACTACCCAGCATTTTACATATGATTCTGCAGCGATTATCAGTAATTTTAGGAAGTGAGACAATGAAAATAAAAATTGATATTTTTTCAGGCTTTTTAGGTGCAGGTAAGACCAAATTAATAAAAAAGTTAATAAATGAAAATTTCTATACTGAGAAAGTTATTGTTGTTGAAAATGAGTTTGGTGAAGTTAGTATTGATGATAAATTTTTACAGAAGTGTGATGTGAAAGTTAAAGAAATAAATGCTGGATGTATTTGCTGTTCAATCCTTAATGATTTTAATAATGTACTTCAAGAAATTATTAGTTCACAGGAAGCAAAAAGAATTATTATTGAACCTTCGGGAGTAGGCAAACTTTCTGAAATAGTTAAAATTGTAAAAAAGCTTGAGTCAAATAATGAAGTGCTTCTTAATATGATAATTACAGTTGTTGATATTACAATGTATGAAGATTTTATTGATTTTTTCAGTGAATTTTATAAAGATCAAATTATTTATGCCAATACAATTGTGTTAAGCAGGACACAAAATGTTGATTATAAAAAATTACAGAGTGTAGTTTCAAAAATAAGAGAGCTTAACAAAAGGGCAAATATTATAACCACGCCTTGGGATGATTTAACAGGAGATAGTATCGTTAAAGTTGGAGAAAAGGATGGTGAGAAGGATTTATTTAGAAAAGTAAATATAATTAAAAGGCCAAAGGTAGAAACAAAATTTAAAACCATAAGAAAAAATTCAGCCCCAAATATATTTAGCAGCTGGGGAATTGAAACACCTAAATTATTTTCAGTAGAAACTTTAAAATATATATTTAGTAATTTTAAAAATGAACAGTTATACGGCAAAGTATTGAGAGCAAAAGGAATAGTACAGACAGATAGAAATCATTGGGTTGAGTTTGATTTTGTACCAAATGAATTTGAAATAAGAGACACAGAACCTGACTATACTGGACAGGTATGTGTAATAGGAGTTAATTTAAATAAAGAAAATTTGATAAGTCTTTTCTAAAAATATATTTGGTTTGAAAATTAGTAGTTATATCATTAGCTGTAATAGTTTGTTGAATTGAAGTTTAGTTATGTGAAATAGCAGGGAGATATAATGATGAAGATAAAAGTAATAGCTTGTGAGGTTATGAAAGAAGAAATATTATCAATAGAGCCATTACCCCATGAAGAATTTCAGTTTATATCTATGGATTATCATCTTTATCCTAAGAAGCTTGGCAGGGAACTTCAAAATATTATTGATAAATCTTTAGGTTATAGCAGAATTATTTTGGCTTTTGGTTTGTGCGGAGGTGCTGCCAGGGACTTAAAGGCAACTAATTGTGCACTTACAATACCAAGGGTACATGATTGTATTTCTGTATTTCTTGCCTCAGATAAGGGTTATGTGTGTGATTTTGAAAAGGAAAAGGGAATATTTTATTTAACTTGTGGGTGGATGATTACAGAGAAATCAATACTTTCTGATCACCAGCGTATTCTTGAAAAACATGGTGAAAAAAAGGCATTAAGCTTATTGAACAGAATGTATGATAGTTATAAAAAAGTTTTATTCATACACACAGATCGTTCTTCTCAAGATGAAGAAATATTACAATCAAAACAAATAGCCAGTTTACTCAATGTTAAATATGAGGAGATTAAAGGGAGAATTGATTTTATTAAAAAAATCGTAAGAGGACCTTGGGATGATAAAAATTTTATAAATATAGACCCTTTGGGAGTTATTACTGAAGAAGACTTTGGGATTAGTGCAAAGTGATTGCTAATATACAAAGCAGAAGGAGAGATATTTATTATGAATGATTTAAGTCCAAAAGAACGTATAATTCGTACATTTAAAAAGGAGACCACAGATAGACCGCCTGTAATTTGTCCAGGAGGAATGATGAACTCAGCTATTGTAGAGGTAATGAATAAAACTGGACATAAGCTTCCAGAAGGTCACCATGATGGCAAACTGATGGCTGAAATTGCAAGTGATGTACATGAAAATACTGGTTTCGAAAATTTTGGCATACCATTTTGTATGACTGTTGAAGCGGAAGTATTGGGGAGTGAAATAAACTATGGAACTCTTTCCTGTGAACCTAAAATACAGAAAGAGGTATTTTCTTCTGTATCAGATGTAATATTTAAAGAATTGGGTGCAATGGAGAAGAATCTCAGGGTTAATTCAATAATTGAAGCTACCTGGGCACTTTCACGAAAGTATTCAGATGTACCTGTAATAGGGAGTCTCACAGGACCAGTCAGTGCGTCAGCATCAATTGTAGATCCTATTCAATTTTTAAAGGAGTTAAGGAAAAAGGCAAAGGATGCCCATAAGGTAATTGATTATGCAAGCAATCATATTATAGAACTGGCAAAATTAATGATAGAAAATGGGGCAAGTGTAATTTCTATTGCTGATCCAACTGCAACTGGAGAGATATTAGGACCAAAGATGTTTAAAGAATATGCAGTTAGATATATAAATAAAGTTGTTGATGCAATACATGCAATGAATACACCAGTTATTGTGCATATATGTGGAAAAATGAATGCTGTAATGAAGTATATTCCAGAAATCAGGTCTGATGCCATAAGTACAGATGCATTTATCAATTTAAAGGCATTGAAGGAAGAGTATCCTAAGCTTACTACCATGGGAAATCTTAGTACAATTCTTTTAGAGTTTGGAGATGAGCAAAAAGTTGTCAATCAAACAGATAGACTTGTAAAAGATGGCATTAACATTATATCACCAGCTTGCGGACTTAGTACATCAACCCCGCTAAAGAATATAGTATCAATGACAAAAGTGGTAAAGGAGTCATAATTTATGGTAAAAGTAAATTTTGTTACAAATAATAAATCAATTGCCGTGGAAAAAGGAACTACAATTTTAGAGGCAGCAAGGGAGGCTGGAGTTATTATAGAGTCTCCTTGTAATGCAGTAGGTGTATGTGGTAAATGTAAGGTAAAAGTTGTTAGTAATAACCTACAAGATATAGTGCAGGAGGGTAAGCATCATTTATCAGAGGAGGAGAAGTCCCAGGGTTTTGTATTATCCTGCCAGGCTAGGGTAATGGCAGATATAGATGTACAGGTGGTATCAGAGAATTTAAATAAGACCCTAAAAATATTAAATTATGGTGAGAGTTTTCATATAGAAATAGATAGTTTTATTAAAAAAGAATATAAAGATACGGGAAGGACTTTTATATATGCAGGAGAACAAATAATAGGAGAAGAACAAGGCGATACTACAGCATTGAATTATGGACTAGTTGTGGATATTGGAACTACAACATTAGTTACATCATTGGTTGATATTAATACAGGTAAAGAAGTTGGTTCAGTTTCTGCATTAAATCCACAAAGTCTACATGCCCAGGATGTTTTATCTAGAATAAAATTTGCATCTGATGAAAAAGGGTTAGGTGTAATGTATTCTGAAATAATAAAAGAATTAAATGGCATGATAGAAAAGATTACAAAAGAAACTGGAATAGATAAAAAGTATATTTATGAAGTGGTTTTCAGCGGTAATACATGTATGATTCATCTTGCGGCCAATGTAAACCCATATTCTTTAGGTAAATACCCTTATACTCCAGGGTTGGTGGGAGGAAGCTATTTAAGTGCTAAAGATCATAAATTAAACATCTCGGATAGTGGGCTTATATATTTACCACCTATTATTTCAGCATATGTAGGACCAGATATAACGTCTGGCATATTAGCTACAAGACTCCAAGATAGAAAAGGTACTACACTATTTGTGGATATTGGAACAAATGGAGAAATGGTAATAGGAAGAGATGGTGAATTATCCTCCACATCCACTGCAGCAGGCCCAGCTTTTGAAGGTATGAATATTACTTATGGTATGAGGGCTGAAAGAGGTGCTGTAGAATATTTTAATATAGAAGAAGATGGCTCTATAGAAATCAGAACCATTGAAGATGGAGAGCCTATTGGAATTTGCGGTAGCGGCCTTTTAGATATTGTTGGAGAGCTGGTTTCTAGCGGGGTTATTGGTAAAAATGGCAGGTTTGCATCACCGGAAAAGTCTAATTTACCAGAAGTACTGAAGAAAAGACTGATAAAGTTAGATGGAAAAATTGCTTTTGAAATAGCAAAAGACGTATTTCTCACCCAAAAAGATATAAGACAGGTTCAACTGGCAAAAGGTGCAGTAAGATCGGGAATAGAATTTCTTATGAAAAGTAAAGAAGTACAGTCAGATGAAGTTGATAAAATACAAATAGCCGGATCATTTGGCTATCATCTAAGAGCAAAAAGCCTCATAAATATAGGCTTATTACCAAAGGAGTTTGAAGATAAGATAGATTTTGTCGGTAATACATCTAAATCTGGAGGGCGTGCATTTTTATTAAATAAAAAATACAGAAAAGAAATGGAAGATACAGTAAAAACAATTAAAGTAGTTGAATTATCAAATGGTGAGAATTTCGATAAGATTTTTGTTAAATGTTTATCTTTTTAAAGGTAAGGAGAAAGTGAAAATATGAGTGAATTTTTATTAAAGGATGAAATGACTCCAAAAGAAAGAATTGAAGCTATGATTAATGGTAAGCCTTTTGACAGAGTACCTTGTAATATTTTTATAGGTGATCATGCTGCAACTATAATAGGTGTAAAAGTATCTGATCTTCATTTTTTCCCGGAAAAGGTTGTTGAAGGGCAATTAGCAGCAAATGAAAAATATGGAATAGAATCAACAGGAGTTAGTCCAGGGCTTGCAGGAATTGCTGAAGCATTAGGAAGTAAACTTGTTTTTCCTGATCATGGTGCTCCTTATGTTTCAGAATATGCAATAAAGGATGATTCTGATTTGGAAAAATTAAGTGTACCTCATCCTGCAAAAGCAGGGAGGTTTCCATTTGTGCTGGATACTGCAGAAAAGCTTGTAGATGAATTTGGAAAAGAAATACCAGTTTCAGTGGAAGTGCCTGGACCATTTACTTCCGCTGGAAATCTTATGAGAATAGAAAAATTTTTACGTGATACAAGAAAAAATCCTGAATTTGCCCATAGAATCCTTCGCCTTGTAACTGATACCACAATTGCATTTATAAAAGAAGCTGCAAAACTTGATGTAAGCATGGGTATAGCAGAACCATCCGCTTCTGGAAGCTTAATAAGCCAGAATATGTTCAGGGAGTTTACTCTTCCATATTTAAGAGAAATAGTTGATTCTATTAAAGCTTCAGGTAAGGGAGCTCCGTACCTTCATATCTGCGGAAACACCAAAAAAGTTTGGACGCTGATGGCAGATACAGGTGCAGAATCATTGAGCCTTGACGATGTGATAGATCTGGAAGAGGCAAAGAAGATTGTAGGAGACAGAGTAGTGTTGATTGGCAATGTAAAACCTACGGAAACTATGTATTTAGGAACACCAGAGGATGTGGAGAGAGATGCTAAAGAATGTCTTAGAAAAGCCTATGACAATCCTAAAGGTTATGTACTTGCGTTAGGATGTGGTTTTCCAATTGATACGCCTCCTGAAAATGTCCATGCTTTGCGTAAAGCGGCAATAAAATATGGCAAGTATCCATATGAACCAGAGCTGTTTAGCTAGAAATACTTAGAATTCAATAAAATATAGGAGGAGTAGAAATGTCTCTTAGAAATGAAAATAACAATGAGTTTAACTTCGATAAAAGGGCAGAACGCTATGAAGTCAAAGAGCCAAAATGGGATTTTAAAAGCCTGATTTTAACTAAAAATGTTTTGGAGGAACTTGAAATTTCCTTAAGCATTATAGAAAATGAAACCTTAGTTTTTGATACTTGGGGTTTAAGAACCTTCGAGCCTCATCCACGATCTGCTTTGAATTTTTATGGACCTCCTGGAACAGGTAAAACTATGGCTGCTCATGCCATAGCAAATAAGCTGGGCAAAAAAATATTAATAGCCAGTTATGCACAGATAGAAAGTAAATATCATGGTGAAGGTCCTAAAAATGTGGAAGCTTTATTTATGGCAGCCCAAAACAATGATGCTGTATTATTTATTGATGAAGCTGACTCAATGTTATCTAAGAGACTTACACATGTAACTCAAGGCTCAGAACAAGCTATAAATTCCATGAGAAGTCAACTGCTTATCTGTCTTGAAAAATTTAAGGGTGTAGTAATATTTGCTACTAATTTGGTAAAAAATTATGATTATGCTTTTGAAACAAGAGTTAAAAACATTAATTTTACCATGCCGGATGAAGAATGCAGAGAGAAAATTTGGGAGGTACACCTACTGCCCAGCATACCTAAAAGTTATGATGTAAATACTAAAGAACTGGCAGAAAAATTTACGGATTTTTGTGGAAGAGATATAAAAAATGCAGTTATAGATGCCTGTCTTTTTGTTGCAGTAAACAAAAAAGATGAATTAAATCAAAATGACATAATAAAAGCTTGTGATAGAATACTTGAAAAAAGAAACAATCTCCATGAAGCAGAGAATAATGATTTATATAAAAATAGTAAGTTTGATTATAATTAAGTATGTTTATTCAGATGAAAATTGATAGATTGTTACTACTATTTGTGATTTAGCAATAATAAAATTTGTTGTATAAAAACATATATAGAAGTATTAATTTATGTTACTATATAAAATAAGGGTTAGAGTATTGGTGAAAAACCACTATAAACCATATAAGTAAAAGTGAATATTAAGAAGATATGGGTTTAATCATTAATTGATTAATTAAAGAGGAATCAGGTGCAATTCCTGAACGGTCACGCCACTGTAAGAAATGAGTTTAAGTACCTTAGCCACTGGGAAACTGGGAAGGCGTACTTAGATGTAGATTTTCAAGTCAGGATACTTGCCTATATTTGTGTAATATTTTTTTCTACGAGTGATAGGAGGAAATAGCATTATGGAATGTATGGAACAATATATCCATTTATGACCTTTTAACGCTTTGTTAAAAGGTTTTTTATAAGTTTGAAGAAACAACCTGATATCAAAATTTATATAAAAAATATTAAGTGATGAGGTGTTCTTATGTCAAAAAAATATCAGATTTCATTGGGGATTTTTCTTGGATTATTGTTTATTCCTAAAAGTGTATCTGCAATGCACATTATGGAAGGATTTCTTCCGGCAAAATGGTGTATAGCATGGGGGGCTATATGCATACCTTTTATAGTTGTAGGCTTGTTTTCCATAAAAGAAAAGATAAAATTAAATCCTAAAATAAAGATGTTAATAGCAATGTCAGGTGCATTTGCATTTGTGCTTTCTGCTTTAAAAATTCCATCAGTAACAGGAAGCTGTTCACATCCTACGGGAGTAGGACTTGGAGCCATACTTTTTGGTCCGGCAATTATGAGCGTATTAGGTGTCATAGTTCTTATATTTCAAGCACTTCTTCTTGCACATGGAGGAATCACAACTCTTGGCGCTAATACTTTTTCCATGGGAATAGTTGGACCTTTAGTATCTTATTTTCTGTACAAGCTTTTAAAGAAAAGGAATGTGTCATCATCTGCAGCGGTATTTACAGCGGCGATGCTTGGAGACTTAATGACTTATATTACAACTTCAATTGAACTTGCACTGGCATTTCCTGATGCTACCGGTGGAGTTTTGGCCTCTATGGTAAAGTTTATGGGTATATTTGCAGTAACCCAGATTCCCCTTGCAATAAGTGAGGGAATACTGACTGTTGTGGTTTTCAATCTTTTAAATAGTTATGACAAAGAAGAACTTATACAGTTAAATGTTATATCAAAGGAGGCATAATAAGCATGAATATAGAAGGCAAAAATAAAAACAACAGTGTGTTTAAAAAGAATTTGATATTGTGTTTTCTTGTAATAGCTATTGCGGTTATTCCTCTAATATTTTTAAAAAATGCTGAGTTTGCAGGTTCTGATGATAAGGCTGAAAAGGCAATTACACAGATTGATAAAAGTTATAAGCCGTGGTTTTCTTCCATTTGGGAACCGCCAAGTGCTGAAATAGAAAGTCTCTTGTTTTCATTACAGGCCGCTGTGGGCTCAGGGATTGTGTGTTATTATTTCGGATACTTAAAGGGCAAATCAAAAAAGGATGAAAGTGAAAAATCATGATTTCTATAGATAAACTGGCATATATATCTCAGTTAAGAAATGTTAATCCTGTGGAAAAGTTTGTATTTTCTATTTTAACTATGATACTTTGTATACTTCTAAATAACATAGTATATTCAATAATAGTAATATTTTTTATGGGCATTATAACTGTTTTTAAAGGAAAAATACCCATTGTATCCTATATAAAATTAATGTCAGTTCCACTGGTATTTTTGGTTATTGGAACTGTTACTATTGCAATAAACATAATTGGAAATACTAATGATATATTGTTCAGTTTTAGTATATTAAATGTTACACTTGGCTGTACAAAAGATAGTATGTTTATATCTTCAAAAATATTTTTTAAGGCACTTGCCTCAGTTTCCTGTTTATATTTTCTTACTCTCTCAACTCCTATTTTTGAGGTTTTGATGGTACTTAGAAAGCTGAGAGTACCTAAATTATTTGTTGAACTGATGGGACTTATATACAGATTCATTTTTGTACTTTTAGATACAGCCAATATGATTTTTATTTCGCAAAATTCAAGGCTTGGATATTCAACAATGAAGACGGGGTATAATTCATTAGGGAAATTGGTTACCTGCCTGTTTATAAGTTCACATAAGCGGTCACAGGATATTTATACTGCAATGGAATCCAGGTGCTATGATGGTGAAATAAATTTAATAGAAAATAGTTATGAAATTTCATATAAAAACATTTTATTGATGATTATTATACAAATAGTGTTCATACTTGTAACTTTTGGTAAAAGCATTTTTGGGGGAATTCTATAATGAATAAATATATACTTGAGGCAAAGAATTTAAGCTTTCAGTATCCAGATGGAACTAAGGCATTGAATAATATAAATTTGAAAATTGAAAAGGGGAAAAAAATATCATTTATCGGAGTTAATGGTTCTGGAAAATCCACACTATTTTTAAATTTTAATGGTGTTTTAAAACCAACTAAAGGCAGTTTGGTATATAAGGGAACTGAGATGAGATATAATCAAAAATCCTTGATGGAATTAAGAAAAAATATCGGAATAGTTTTTCAAGATCCGGAAAATCAACTATTTTCAGCAAGTGTATATCAGGAAGTTTCTTTTGGAGCTGTAAATTTAAAACTCAGTGAAGCTGAGGTGAGAGAAAGGGTGGATGTGGCTCTGGAGAATATAGGCATGTATGACTATAAAGATAAGGCTGTACATTTTTTAAGTTATGGACAGAAGAAAAGGGTGTCAATTGCAGATATACTTGTTATGAATCCAGAGGTAATAGTATTTGATGAACCTACTTCAAGCCTTGATCCTAAACATGCAAGGCAGATTATTGATATATTTAATGATATTAATGAAAAGGGTATTACTGTTATTTTATCAACCCATGATGTAGAACTGGCATATTCCTGGTCGGATTATATTTTTGTTATGAAAAATGGGGAGATAGTTAGAGAGGGAAGACCTTATGAGATTTTTTCTGATAATGATTTAATAAATGAATGTTATCTTGAGAAGCCTCTGGTTCTTGAAGTTTTTGAGCATTTGTATAGAAATGGACAAATAAGTTCTTCCAGCAAAATACCAAAAAACAAACAGGAGCTTTTTGAAATGATGATTAAAACAAATAACACAAAATGGAGGTAATAGAATGTTTAGTAGACATAGAAGACTTAGAAAAAATCCTACAATAAGAAGTATTGTAAGAGAAACAGAATTAAATCCAGAAGACTTTATTTATCCTTTATTTGTTGTGGAAGGAGAAAATATAAAAAAAGAAATAAAATCTCTTCCAGATAATTTTCACTGGTCTTTGGATAGGCTTACTGAGCTGATTGATGACATAGTTCAATCAGGTGTGAAAGGTATAATGATTTTTGGAATTCCAGATTATAAAGATGATATAGGCAGTGCTGCTTATGACTGTGAGGGCATAGTTCAAAAAGCAGTGAGAAGAATAAAGGAAATTGCACCTGAGCTTTGGGTTATTACAGATGTATGTATGTGTGAATATACAAGCCATGGGCACTGCGGCATAGTTGTAGATAATAATGTAGATAATGATGAAACATTAAAATACATAGCAAAAATAGCACTTTCCCATGCACAGGCAGGAGCTGACATGGTGGCACCTTCAGATATGATGGATGGAAGGGTAGAAGCAATTAGAAATATTTTAGATGACAATGGATATAAAGATGTAAGTATTATGGCATATAGTGCAAAATATGCTTCGGCCTTCTATGGGCCATTTAGGGAAGCTGCGGATTCATGTCCACAATTTGGAGACAGGAAAGGCTATCAGATGGATCCGGCCAATGGCAGAGAGGCAATGCTTGAAATTGAAGAAGATATTGCTGAAGGGGCTGACATAGTTATGGTAAAGCCGGCTTTATCTTATCTTGATGTAATAAGGATGGCACGAGATAAATTTAATCATACCATAGCAGCTTATAGCGTAAGCGGGGAGTTTGCCATGGTTAAGGCTGCAGCATCCATTGGAGTTATAGATGAAAGGTCCATAGTACTTGAGATGCTTACATCAATTAAAAGGGCAGGTGCAGATATAATAATAACTTATTATGCCATGGAGGCGGCCAGGTGGACAAAAAAATGATTGCAGCTTTAAGGCTGCTGTGAAAGGGGGACGTAGAATGCTTCATGGAGGAGATATTTATACTGATGGAGTTTTTAAACAAAGGAAATTGTTAGATTATAGTTCTAATATTAATCCTCTTGGACTTCCTAGAGTTTTTTCGGAAAATATACAAGAAGCTTTAAAAAATGCAGTGGTTTATCCTGATATTCACTATAGAAATTTGATAAAGTATATAAAAGAATATATTGGCCAGGAAAATGTAAATATTGTTTTAGGTAATGGTGCTTCTGAAATTATTGACATTTCAATAAGCCTGTTTAAAAGTATACTTATTGTTGTGCCTTCTTATGTAGAGTATGAAATGGATGCAAAAAGATGGAACTGTAGAATTGAATTTTCTTATTTGTCTTCTAATATGGAAATTGATTATGATGACATAATGTCTAAACTCACAGGAGTAGATTCCATTATAATTGGAAATCCCAATAATCCAAATGGCGGAGTAATTGATAAGAATAAATTTCATCCTATACTGGATTTTTGTGAAAAAAATGGTAAGACAATTATTTTAGATGAAACTTTTATAGAATTTACAGGAAAACCTGAATTTAGTTTTATAAGTGAAATTCAAAAATATAAAAGTCTTTTCATAATAAAGGCAATGACCAAGTTTTTTGCAATGCCGGGTATACGATTTGGATATGGCATAAGTAAAGATGACAGCATTATAAATAAAATAAAGAGCATGCAGAATCCTTGGAATATTAACTGTTTTGCGGAAGTGGCTGCTAAATATTGCTTAAGTGATAGGGATTATATTAATGACTCAATTGTCTGTATTGAAAAAGAAAGAGAATTTATGATGGAGGAGCTTGAAAAATTATATTTTGTAGAAAAAGTATTCTTGACTTACGCAAACTTTGTATTATGCAAGATAAGAAATATAAGCTTGAATCAGGTATATGATTACTGTCTTCACAGGGGAGTAATTATAAGAAAAGCTGATAATTTCAGGGGACTTGATAAAAACTTTATAAGATTTGCAATAAAAGATAGAAGTTCCAATGAAAAGCTGTTAGCTATTTTAAGGCATCTTCAAAGAAACAGCCAGCCGGTATGCTAGCATATTGACTTGTTATTTATAATCCAGATTTAAAAGGAGGTAAAAATATGGGTAAATTAAAAAAGGGTTTTGTTCAGGTATATACGGGAAACGGAAAAGGTAAAACCACAGCAGCTTTAGGATTGGCATTAAGAGCTGTAGGAAATAACCTTAAGGTGTATATGGTTGAATTTTTAAAAACTTCTAAATCAGGCGAAATTGAAAGTGCAAAAAAATTAGAAAGTAATTTTAAAATATATAGGTTTGAAAAGAAAAAAGGGTTTTTCTGGACATTAAATGATGAGGAAAAAGAAGAACTAAAAAAAGAAGTAGAGAAAGCCTATGAGTTTTGTTTAAAAACTCTTGAAAATAATGACTGTGATATTTTGATAATGGATGAGGTTATGGGGACACTTTCAAATAAGCTGCTTTCTGTAGAAAAAATTATTAAACTTATTGATAAAAAACCAGACAATATGGAACTTGTATTGACTGGAAGAAATGTACCTGAGGAAATTTTAGAAAGGGCTGATCTTGTAACCGAGATGAAAGATATAAAACATTATATGGATAAAGGGGTACCTGCAAGGGAAGGCATAGAGTATTAGAATATGAATATAGCACTAATTAGCTTGAATAAATATGGTGATGTAATTGGTGAAAAAATAAATGGTGTTATACCGGTAAATATATTTTCAAAGAGTAAAATTAAAAATTTTAAAATTACAAAGCTTGCGGAAGAACTTATGAAAAATTATGATGCTATAATCTTTATTTCTTCTACAGGTATAGCCGTTAGAGCCATTGCCCCTTTTATAAAAAATAAGACTAAAGACCCTGCTGTTATTGTAGTTGACATACTGGGGAAATATGTTATAAGCCTTTTGAGTGGACATTTAGGTGGTGCCAATGAGTTTTCAAAAAAAATAGCTGAGATAATAAATGCAGAAGCTGTAATTACTACTGCCACAGATAACTTGAATTTAGAATCCCCAGATATTATTGCAAAAGAAAATAAGTTAATAATAGATAATATGAAAAAAGCCAAGTGTATTTCAGCTCTTATGGTAAATGGTGAGAATATTGGCTTTAAAGATGAAGAAAATCTTATTCAGCTTCCAAGAGGCTATACAACTGATTTAGAAATTGCCAGAGGAATTGTATATGTAACAAATAAACTAAATTATCTTAAAGGTTATGATAATACAGTTAAACTTAAGCTCATAAGGAAAAATATCATTATTGGAATTGGCTGCAGAAAAAATTATTCAGCTGAAACAATGAAAGGTATAGTAAGAGAAAAACTTAAGGAACATAACATAGATGAAAGGGCCGTCAAGATAGTTGCCTCATCCAGTGTGAAAAGTGAAGAGAAGGCAATTGTAGAACTAAGGGAATTTTTAGGGGCACAATTTAGGACCTTTAGCAATGAGGATATAAAAACGGTGCAGTATAAGTATAGAGGCAGTAAATTTGTAGAAGAACATATTGGTGTGAAGGCTGTGTGTGAACCCTGTGTTGAACTCTCAGGAGGGAAAATTCTAGTTAGTAAGCTAAATTTATCTGGAATGACCTTATGCATAGGAGTGGAGGTAATTCACAATTCACAATAGTTGTAGTTATTAGGATGAGCCAGAAAAGAGGGGAAATATGAAAGCTGCTGCAAGTTATCCGGGGAGTATAGGTGAAATGATTCAGGGCAATTTTAATGGAAAAGATATATTAATATCCTGTCCGGTGAATTTTTTTACTAGAGTAACTTTATTTGAAAGTAATTGTCCAGTATTTAAGTATAATTACACAAAAAGTATGAAGTTTATGAATAATATCCTTGAAAAATGGAGTTATGCGGGTTATGAAAAAAATATAGACATGGTTATAACTTCCCAAATTCCAAGGGGAAAAGGATTTGCAAGCAGTACCGCAGACCTTTGTGCTACTTATTATGCACTTTTAAAGCTTTTTAATAGATCATTTAATGAAGAAGAATTAATAAAATCATGTATTCAAGTTGAGCCTACAGACAGTATAATATTTAATTCAATGACTATATTTGATTATAAAGAAGGTGTATTTAAAGAAAACATAGGGGAATATATCAAATTTTATATGTTAGTCTTTGAAGGAAGTAAAATAGTAAACACTGTGGAATTTAATAATAAGGAACTTAAACCCTTAAGTTCAGTAGATGATTTAATTAAAATATTTAAAAATGGATTAAGAAAAAAATCTCTGGCAGATATGGCCTTAGCATCAACGGAAAGTATATATAGAAATCAGATTAGACTTAAATATGATGTATTGCCGCAGATTATGAAAATCAAGACTTCAACAGGAGGACTTGGTATTATAGGTGCTCACAGCGGTGATGCACTTGCTATAATTTATGAAGATTTAGAAGCTGTAGACAGGTCTGTAAAAAGCCTTCAGAATATTCATAGTTATAAGGTATATAAACTTGAAACAATGGATAAAAATGAACTTTATCATTGTATACAAAATGAAAGGTTATTTGAAGATGCATTAGGATAGGGGGAAAAACTATGGATTTGGAAAACGCAGTAAAAGGGATTAGGGGGATAGACAAAGAAGTAACGGAAAAAATTCAAAAAAGACTGGACAATTTAACAAAACCTCTGGGGAGTCTTGGAAGGCTAGAAGAAATAGTAAAACAAATTGGTGGAATTACAGGAGAGTTATTTCCAAGTGTTAAAAATAAAACTGTAGTCATTATGTGTGCGGATAATGGTGTGGTAGATGAAGGAGTAAGTTCATGTCCTAAAAGTGTTACATCAACAGTTACTAAAAATTTCATGAAGGGTTTTACCGGAGTTAATGTATTTAGTAGACATGCTGGGGCAAATATAAAGGTAATAGATATTGGTGTAGATGATGATATATTTGAAAAGGGAATAATAAATAAAAAGATTAGAAAAAGTACATGGAATATGGCAAAAGGACCTGCTATGAGCAGAGAAGAGGCCATAAGAGCTATAGAAGTGGGCATTGAAATAATAGAAGACTTGAAGGAAGAAAAGGTTAATTTAATAGGAACAGGTGAAATGGGTATAGGTAATACAACTACAAGTAGTGCAGTAGCGGCAGTACTTACAGGGTGTAATATAAAAGATGTAGTGGGTGTGGGTTCAGGATTAACCAAAGAAGCTTTTAAGAACAAAATAAAGATTATAGAGCATTGCATAGATATAAATAAACCTAAGCCCTGGGATCCAGTAGATGTGCTTGCAAAAGTTGGCGGTTTTGATATAGCTGGTCTTGTGGGATGTTTTTTAGGGGCTGCACTATACAGGATACCTATAGTAATCGATGGTTTTATATCTGCTGCAGCAGCCCTTGCTGCAGTTAAAATAAAACCAGAAGTAAAAGAGTTCATATTCCCATCTCACGGTTCTGCAGAACCTGGAAGTGAGGAGATTATGAAAGAGCTGGGTTTAGAGCCCATGTTAAAGCTTGGCATGAGACTAGGCGAAGGTACTGGTGCAGTACTTGGTTTTCAGCTTATTGATATGGCAGTTACGGCTTATACTGAAATGGGAACCTTTCAAGCAGCAAATATTGAACCTTATAAGCCGCTAAGCTGATAGTACATAATAACATTTATATTATTTGGAGATGATTACATGCTACAACTAATAGGAGTAAAAAGTAATTATGATATTGAAATCAGACAAAAATTTTCAATTGTACCCTCAAGATTTGAAAGTAATCTTAAAAGATTTAAGGAAATAGTTGATGAAATTATAATTATTAGTACCTGCAATAGAACGGAGATATATATTAATTCTCAAATGTCCTATGATGAGTTAATTAATTCTGTATTTTATAATTTCAATTGGGATAAATACCTAATCTCATATACATTTTATAAAGAAGGAAAAGATGTGGTGACACATCTTATGGAGGTTATTTGTGGATTTGATTCAAAAATATTGGGTGAAGAGCAAATTCTTGGTCAAATAAAAACAGCATATACTTTAGCCTTAAAAAATAATTCCATAAAAGGAGAGCTGCAGAGATTATTTCAAGAGGGAATAGCCTGTAGTAAAAATTTCAGGCAGCATTGTGAAATATACAAGATACCTGTATCGTCTGCTTCTATAGTAGTTAAGGAAGCTTTAAAGGAAGACATTAAAAGGTTTATGATAATAGGATTTGGAGAAACAGGAAGGTTGGTTTTAAAGTATTTACTCAGTTATGAAATAGATATAGTTTATGTAGTAGTTAGAGATAAAAATAATATTAAAAATAATAGCATCATGGATGAAAAAGTAAGATTTATAAATTTTGAAGATAAAAATAAATTTTACAATGAAGTAGATTCCATAGTAAGCTGTACTTCAGCGCCTCATACCATAATACATAGAGAGGAACTGCCTGAGCAAAAAAGTATACTTATATTTGATTTAGCGGTTCCAAAAGATGTAGATAAGGAAGTGGTAAATTTAAGGAATATCAGGGTGCTGGATATTGATGATATAAGCAGCATGGATGATAACAATAAAATTATGAGAAGAAAAAAGATGGAAAAATATAAATATATTTTAGATGAGTATATAGATAAGTTTATCACATGGCAGAGTATAAATGAACTTTCACCTGAAATCCAATATATAAAAAATTTTGGTGAAGAGGTTAACCGAGAAAGGATTAAAACTTTTAAAAATAAAAAGAATACTAAAGATCATGAGGAGCTTGCTGAAACGTTAATTAAAAGTACTTCCAAGGTATACATAAACAGATTTATAGAAGTGTTAAAAGAGGAAAAATTAGAGGGAAGAGAAAAGTATTGTCTGGAAATAATGAAGAAAATTTTTTGTTAGGTATCTGAAAATAATAAATGAAAGATGAGGGTATTAATTTGAGTTTTAAAATTGCTACGAGAAAAAGTAGGCTGGCATTAGTACAAACTGAATATATAATAAACTTATTAACTGAAAATTTTGGAATTGAATGTGAAAAAGTTTTAATAAAAACAGAAGGCGACAGAAAACTTAATGTATCTCTTGATAAGATTGGAGGGAAAGGCCTTTTTGTAAAAGATATTGAAAAGGCATTAATGGAAAAGCGTGCTGAGGCAGCAGTACACAGCATGAAAGATATGCCAAATGAATTATTAGATTTATTTGAAATAATTGCAATGCCAGTAAGAGAAGATGTGAGAGATGTTTTTATATCCCGGGAAGGCATGAAATTTTCGGAGCTTCCTAAAGGTGCAGTAATAGGCACCAGCAGTAACAGGAGGGCAGTTCAAATAAAAAGTTTGAGAGATGATATAAAAATAGTACCTGTAAGGGGAAATATAGAAACCAGAATAAGAAAAATGCATGAACAAAAATTAGATGGTATAGTGCTTGCAGCAGCTGGAGTTAAAAGATTAAACATGACAGAGGTTATAACGGAATATTTTGATCCTCTCAAGTTTGTTCCGGCAGTTGCTCAGGGAGCAATAGGAGTAGAAGCTTTAAAAAGCAGTGAATATGCAAGTGTCTTAAAAAAGATTGATAATGAAGATGTAAGAATAGGTGTTGAAGCAGAGAGAAGTTTTTTGAAAAAGTTAGGGGGAGATTGTCATACGCCTGTAGGGGCATATTCCATAATTGAAGGTGAAACTCTTAATATAACTGGCATTTTTCAAATTGGTACTGAACTCATAAAAAAAGATATCTGCGGCAGTAAGTGGGATTATATTAGCCTAGGAGAGAGATTAGGAGAGAAGATCATACGAAGCTGTGTGTAATGAAAGGAGATAGGGAATCTATGGGAAAAGTATACTTAATAGGTGCAGGACCTGGAAATGAGGAATTAGTTACACTAAAAGCAATAAGAGTTTTGAAGGAATGTACGGCAGTACTATATGATAGGCTTTCAGGAGAGGGCTTACTTAAATATTTAAATAAGGACTGTAAAATATTTTATTGTGGAAAAGAACCAGGATGCCATTATAAATCTCAAAATGAAATAAACAATATGCTTGTTAAGCTTGCAAGGGAAGGTCATACAGTAGGAAGAATAAAAGGTGGAGATCCTTATGTATTTGGAAGAGGAGGAGAAGAGGGCATTAGACTGAGTGAGGAGGGGATTTCCTTTGAGAGTATTCCTGGAATTACATCTGCCATAGCTGTTTTAAATTATGCAGGAATTCCTGTTACTCATAGGGGAATTGCCAGGAGTTTTCATGTTTTTACGGGTATGAGCAGAGAGGGACTAAGTCTTCAATGGGAATATATTTCAAAATTATCAGGAACTTTGATTTTTCTTATGGGTATGGAACATATAGAAGAAATATCTAAAAACCTTATAAAAAACGGAAAAAGCGAGAATACACCTGCAGGAGTGATAATGAGGGGAACCACTTCAAAACAAAAAATGGTAATAGGAAATTTGATAAATATAACACAAAAGGCACAAGATGAAAAGCTTAAGGCACCTTGTATTATTGTGGTGGGGGAAGTAGTATCTTTCAGTAAAACTTTGAATTGGTATAATAAAATGAAATTATCTGGTACTAATGTATGTATTACAAGGAGCAGAGAACAAGCTTATGAGGTTAAAAACAAGCTTCTTAAATTAGGTGCAGAAGTTACGGAAATTAATGCAATAAAGATTTTAAGTACCACTGAAAATATGAAACAGTATTTAGATAGACTCAATACTTATGATTTTATAGTTATGAGCAGTGTAAATAGTGTAAATATATTTTTAAATTATTTAAAAGAAAAAAGGTATGATGTTAGAAATATAAAAGGGAAATTTGCAGTAATCGGCACTGCTACGGAAAAGGCTTTAATGGAAAGAGGCATATATGCAGATATCAGGGCTAAAGAATTTGTAAGTGAAAGCTTGAAGGAAGAACTTATGAAGAAAGTAAAAAAATCTGACAGAATATTAATACCTTGTTCAAAACATTCTAGAAGAAAAGTAGCCCAAAGTTTAATTGATTTTGGCTGTATAGTAGATGAAGTTTATATTTATGAACCGGTGCAGGGTGACATATCCAATAAAAAAGCCTTTGATGAGGTGGATGTTGTATTTTTAACCAGCCCTTCTACAGTGAAAAATATGATAAATATTGTAGGCTTGGATAAGCTTCGTGAAAAAATCAATATAGCCATAGGTCCCATTACTTATAAGGAACTAGAAAATCACAATATATCTGGGTTTATCAGTGATGAATTTACAACGGACGGCATGATTAATAAGCTTATAGAGTTAAGGTACAATAAAGATTAGGAAGTGATTATGTGAAAAAGGCAATTTTAGTTGTTAGTTTTGGAACAACTTATGAAAGTACAAGAAAACTTACAATTGATGTTATTGAAGATAAAATAAGAAAAAGATTTAGCGATTATGAAATCAGAAGGGCATTTACGGCTTATAAAATAATAAACGTATTAAAAACAAGAGATAAAGTAATAGTAGATACACCTGGAGAAGCTCTGGAAAAATTAAAAAATGAGGGTTTTGAAAAAGTAATTGTGCAGCCGCTTCATATAATACCTGGAGAAGAGTATGAATTCATTGTAAGGATAGTCCAAAAATATAATAAAAGTTTTAAAGAAATAAAAATAGGTAGACCTGTATTATTTTATAAAGGAATAAATGAAGAAATTCCAGATGATTATGATGTGATGGTAGCTGCAATTAAAAAAATACTCCCAAAAGGTACATTAAGCATATTAATGGGTCATGGCAGTACCCACTGGGCTAATGCCTGTTATTCCTGTCTGCAGCTTGTTTTAAGAGAAAATGGATTTAATAATTGTTTTATTGCTAATGTAGAAGGCTACCCGGATTTCGATAATGTAGTACAGCATATTAATAAAAATTTTGTTTTTGAGAAAGAAGCAGATAAAAAAATTACATTAATTCCACTGATGTTGGTGGCAGGAAATCACGCCCTAGTAGATATGGCGGGGGAAGAAGAGGAATCCTGGAAAAATATTTTAATGAGACTTGGATTTAATGTAGAAACTTATATCCATGGGCTTGGAGAAATCGAAGAATTTCAAAATATTTACATAGAACATATACAAGACATTATAGATTCAAAGTATGATTATACATCTCATAAAAAAGAGGAGGAATATGAATGTCAAAAATTATGATTCAGGGAACGGCTTCTTCTGTTGGTAAAAGTATAATTGTTACGGCTTTATGCAGGATTTTTAAGCAGGATGGGTTTAAAGTCTGTCCTTATAAGTCCCAAAATATGTCATTGAATTCCTATATTACACTGGATGGTAAGGAGATGGGAAGGGCACAGGTACTGCAGGCTTATGCGTCAGGTTTGGAACCGGAAGCTTATATGAATCCCATACTTTTAAAACCTACTACAGATAAAAACTGTCAGGTTATTGTAAATGGTGAGGTGTATTGTAATTCCAGTGCCCAGGAATATTATGATATGAAGAAAAAATTTGCACCCATGCTAAAAGAGGATTTTAAAAAACTAGAGGATAACTTTGATATAGTTGTAATTGAAGGAGCAGGGAGCCCTGCCGAAATAAACTTAAGAGATAATGATATTGTTAATATGGGGCTGGCAGAAATGGTGGATGCTCCTGTAATTTTAGTAGGAGATATAGATAGAGGAGGAGTATTTGCTTCCCTGGCAGGTACTATGCTGCTTTTAAATGAAAATGAAAAAAAACGGGTGAAGGGAACTATTATCAATAAGTTCAGAGGAGATGTGGAAATATTAAAGCCTGGACTATCAATGCTGGAAGAAAAAATAACAGTGCCTTGTATGGGAGTAGTTCCATATTTCAGATTGGCTTTAGAAGACGAAGATGGTGCAGTTGAGTTTAATACTAAAATTAATGCACCCATTGATATAGCCGTTATAAGACTGCCTCATATCTCTAATTTTACAGATATTGATGCGCTAAAAATTGAAGAAGATGTATCCCTGCGTTATATAACAAGTGCAGATAATTTTGGAAATCCAGATTTGATTATAATACCAGGAAGTAAAAATACCATAGGTGATTTACTTTACATAAGGAAAATAGGCATAGAAAATGAAATAAAGAAATATTCAAGTAAAAATGGACTTATTATTGGATTGTGCGGAGGATATCAAATGTTAGGTAAGTCTATAGAGGACCCTTATGGAGTGGAGACAAAGCTTAAAAGTGTGGAAGGTATTGGCGTTTTAGATGTAAGTACCGTCTTTGAAAAAGAAAAAGTAACAACAAGAGTTAATGGTACAGTTTGTGGGCTGTCTGAAAAGATTAATATCTATGGCTATGAAATCCATATGGGCATATGTAATTATGGTGAAAATGCAAAGCCTCTCATTGAAATAACTGATAAAAATGGACAAGAAGTTAGCTTAAAGGACGGAGCTGTTAACTCCAGTGGAAATGTTATGGGCACATACATTCATGGAATTTTTGACGGAGCTGAGCTTAGACAGTATATAGTTAATTTGTTGAGGGATAGGAAGGGACTAAAAAAGAGAGAGGCAAGGGTGTATGAAAACTTAAGGGATGTGGAAATTGACAAATTAGCTCATATTGTAAGGTCTAATTTGGATATGGAAAAAATATATGAACTGTTAAACATTGAAAGTAAAGTTATGAGGTAGCAATATGAAAAGCATAATTATATCATCTAATAGCAGCGGAGGTGGAAAAACCACGGTAACTTTGGGACTTATGAAAGCCCTTATAAATAGAGGCATTTCAGTGCAAGGATATAAAGTGGGTCCGGATTATATAGATACGGCATTTCATGAACATATTACAAAAAAGGCCTCCAGAAATTTAGATTTATATTTAATGGGTGAAAAAGGATTAAAAGCTTCCTATGCAAGAGGTGAGGGACAATATGGAATAGTTGAAGGTGTAATGGGTCTATATGACGGTAAAGGAATAACTTCGGAATACTCTACAGCGGCTGTAAGTAAACTTTTAAAGCTTCCGCTTATATTAGTTCTCACACCTAAGGCCCAAAGTGTTACATTGTGTGCAGAAATAAGCGGCCTTATAGATTTTGAACAAATAGATGTGGCAGGAATTATTTTAAATAATATAAATGAAAATTACTATAAACTCTTAAAGACTATAATTGAAAAAAATTTTTCTGGAAAAGTTAAGGTATTTGGATACCTTCCTAAAGATGAAAGCCTAAATTTAAAAAGTAGGCATTTAGGGCTTGTTCAGAGCAGTGAAGTAAAAGACTTGGATGAAAAAATCCAAAAATGCAGTGAATTGCTTGAAAAATATGTACAAATTGATGAATTATTAAGGTGTTTTTCAGAAACACAAAAGTTTGAAGATTCTTATCATTTAGAAAACAGAAAACTAAAAATTGCTGTGGCAAAAGATAAAGCTTTTAGTTTTTACTATAAAGAGAACTTAGAATTATTAGAAGAATTAGGAGAAGTTCAATATTTTAGCCCTTTAAAGGATAAAGCATTACCGGAGAATATAGATTTTTTATATTTAGGAGGTGGTTATCCTGAAATATTCAGGGAAGAATTAAGCAGTAATAAAACTTTGCTCTGCAGCATAAATAATGCATTAAACAAAGGGACAAAATGTTATGCAGAGTGCGGGGGACTTATGTATTTAATGGACAGTATAGAACATAAGAATATGGTAGGATTTTTAAAGGGAAGTGCTTATATGGGTACAAAACTTTATAATTTTGGATATGCAGAAATTGAAGTGGAAGTTGATAATTATATAATACCTAAAGGCATAAAAATAAATTGTCATGAATTTCATAAGTCGTATATAAAAACAGGGGAGAGAAGAATATATAAATTAATTAAAGACACATATAGCGGAGAACAAAAAAAATGGAAATGTGGTTACTTGAAAAATAATACTCTGGCAGCCTATGCCCATGTACATTTTTTCGGAAATGTAGATTTTATAAAGCATTTAACTACTTAGGTACATTTTAATAAAAAGGAAGTGACATTTTTATGGATTATATTAAAAATCCTATGATGATTGAAAAAAAGAGTTTTGAAATTATTGAGGAAGAATTAGGGGCTAATAATTTTACTGATAAGGAACTTTTAATAATAAAGAGAGTAATACATACTACTGCTGATTTTGAATATAAGGATTTATTATATATTAGACCGGGAGCAATAGATGCTGCACTAGAACTGCTAAAAAAAGGGGGAACTACAATTTACACAGATACAAATATGATCTTGGCGGGAATAAATAAAAAGGCACTGAAGGCTTTAAATTGTACAGTAGTTTCCTATGTGGGAAGTGATGAAATAAGCCAAATTGCAAAACAAAAAGGTATAACCCGCTCTATGGTGTCAATAGAAAAGGCTTCAGGGGAAGGAATAAATTTTTTCGTATTTGGAAATGCTCCAACTGCATTATATAAGCTGAAGGAGTTAGTGGAAGAAGACAGGTGTAAACCGGATTTTGTAATAGCTGCTCCTGTGGGCTTTGTTGGTGCGGCGCAATCAAAAGAAGATTTCGAAAAGTTGCCTTTGCCAATGATTACGGTAAGAGGGAGAAAAGGAGGCAGCACAGTAGCGGCGGCAATTGTCAATTCACTTTTATATATGCTTATAAATAGGGAATAGGGAGTGTAAGGATGCTTAAACTATATGTAAATTGTGAAGGAAAAAAATTAAGATGCGGTTATACAACAGGTTCCTGTGCTGCAGCTGCTGCAAAGGCTGCTGCAAAAATGCTTTATTCACAAACGGATTTAGATTATATAGACATAGATACACCTAAAAATATTGAACTTAACTTGCATATTGAAAGTGTGAAGAGAGGACTAAATTACGTGGAATGCTGTATAATAAAAGACGGTGGAGATGATCCTGATGTGACAAATGGAATTGAAATATGGGCAAGAGCTGAAAAAAGTAATAGAGAATACAGCTTAAAGGCTGGTGTTGGGGTGGGAATAGTTCAAGGTGAAGGATTATATGTTAAAAAAGGTGACTTTGCCATAAATCCTGTTCCTAGAGTTATGATTGAAAAAGAAGTAAGGAAAGTTCTGCCCCAGGGAAAAGGGGTTACCATAACCATATTTGTTCCAAAGGGTGAAAAAATTGCAGAAAAAACATTTAATCCAAGATTAAATATAATAGGCGGCATATCTATTTTAGGCACCACAGGGATAGTAGTACCTATGTCAGAAGAGGCACTAAAGGAATCAATAAAACTTGAAATTTCTCAAAAAGTTGCAAGTGGCCATAAAGATTTAATACTCCTATTTGGAAATATGGGAGAGGATAAGGCAAAAGAACTTGGACTTGATATGAAAAAATCCGTAATAATATCCAATTATATTGGATTTGCTTTAAATTGTTGTGTGGAAAATAATATAAGGAAAATACTGATAGTGGGACATATTGGGAAACTTTCCAAAGTTGCTGCAGGGTGTTTTAATACCCACAGCAGGGTATGTGATGTAAGAATGGAGGTTCTGGCTCTTGAACTTGCACTTATGGGAGCAGATAAAAAAATTGTAGAGGCTGTATATAATGAGAAAACCACAGAGGGGGCAGTAAAAATTATAAGCCCTGAGTATAGAGATATATATGAAAAAATTGGAATTAAAATAATAAAAAGAATAGAACAATTTACCTATGGAACTTTAGAAGCTGAGGCAATTATGTACTGTATGGCAAGTGGAGTTTTGTGGGATGGAAGAAAGTGAGAGAATAAACATTATGGTGTATATTGTTGGCATTGGGCCTGGTGCGGCGGATTATATAATACCTAAGGCAGAAAAGACTATGAAAAATTCCGATGTAGTTATTGGTTTTGAAAGAGCTATAAAAAGTCTTGATTATATAAATCAGAAAAAAATTGTAGTTGATTCATTTTCTAAGATACTTGAATTTATAAAGCATAACAGGGATAAGAATATATCTGTTGCAGCTTCAGGAGATCCTTGTTTTTATGGTATAACAGATTATTTTAATAGAAATTTTCATGGGGAGTTTGAAGTAATTTCAGGTATAAGTTCTTTCCAGTATTTAATGTCAAAGGTGGGTAAGTCATGGCAGCATGCAAGATTATACAGTCTTCATGGAAGAGAGGAGAAATTAATTGAGAGGGTTAAAAATAATAAACTGACCGTATGGCTTACAGATAAAAACAACACTCCTAATTATATCTGTAGTGAATTAATAAAAAACCATATTAACGCCCAGGTATATGTAGGTGAAAATCTGTCTTATGAAGATGAGAAAATTTCAAAGGGAACTGCAGAGGAAATTCACAAAAAAAATTACAGCAGTTTATGCGTAGTAGTTATTGAAAATGGAGATGACTTAGCATGATATATATAAAAGATGAAGAATTTGTAAGGGGAAATTGCCCTATGACAAAGGAAGAAATTAGAATATTAAGTATAGCAAAAATGGAAATCAAAGATAAGGATATTTTACTGGATATTGGTGCAGGAACAGGTTCACTCAGTATACAAATGAGTAAATGCAGCCCCTTAGGTAAGGTAATAGCTGTGGAGAGGGATAAGGAAGCACTTGAAATACTTGAGAAAAATAAAAAGAAATTTGAGGCAGACAATCTTTATATAGTAAAAGGAGAGGCACTTCAGGTAGAACCTGACATAGAAAAATTATTTGATGCTATTTTTATTGGTGGAAGTGGGGGAAATATTGAAGAAATAATTAGAAGATACTCTTTGAAGCTGAAAAAGGGTGGAAAGATGGTAATGAATTTTATAACTATCGACAATCTATATAAGGCTATGGAAGCTCTAAAAGCACTGGAATTTGAAACAGAATGCACCCAGGTAGGAATAAGCAAAACAAAAAATAAAGGTTATATGTTATTTTCCAATAACTCAATTTATATATTAAGTGGAAAAAAATAATGGAGGTTATAATATGGCTAAATTATATGGAGTAGGAGTAGGACCAGGTGATAGTGAATTATTAACATTAAAGGCATTAAATGTAATAGAAAAGTGCCAGGTTATAGTGGCACCAAGTTCCATGGCAGGCGGCAGGAGTATTGCACTTGATACGGCAAAACAGTTTATAAGAGAAAGCTCAGAGATAATAGTAAAGCATTTTCCAATGGGGGGAGAACAGCAGGAAGGAAAAATATATGAAGCTTTTCAGGTTATAGAGCAAAAAATACAAGAAGGAAAAAATGTAGCCTTTTTAACCATTGGAGATCCTCTCATATATAGTACTTACATTTATTTGTTAAAATATATTGAAGAAAAAGGATATGATACGGAAACAATTCCTGGAATTACATCTTTTTGTGCCTGTGCCAGTGTGGCAAAGGAAGCTTTAGTTATAGGGGATGAACCACTTTTAATAGTTCCCGGGAACAGGCTGGATGCTATAAAGGATGAAAAAAATGTTGTAATAATGAAAGTTTACAAAAGGGAAGAAGAGATAATAAATTATTTGGAAGAAAGGGAATTTACCTATGTATGTGTAAAAAAAGCTGGCAGGGAAGGACAGAAAATTACACGAAATAGGGATGAAATATTAAATGAAAAAGAGTATATGTCTATAATAATAGCTCATAGAAAATGAGAGGAGGAGTTTAATATGGTTTATTTTATCGGAGCAGGACCTGGGGATGTGGATTTAATTACAGTGAAGGGAAGAGAAATTTTAAAAAAGGCAGATGTAGTTATATATGCAGGTTCCTTAGTAAGTAGTGATCATATGGATTTTTGCAGAGAAGGGACAAGCATATATAATTCAGCTTCTATGAATTTAGAACAGGTACTTTGTGTAATAGAAAAGGCTGAAAAGGAGAATAAGCTAACAGTAAGACTTCACACAGGAGACCCTTCCATTTATGGTGCCATTAAAGAACAGATGGATGAGTTGGATAAAAAAAATATTAAATATGAAATTATCCCAGGGGTGAGTTCTTTTACAGCAGCAGCTGCAGTTATAAAAAAAGAATTTACTTTGCCGGAGGTAAGTCAGACTGTAATTCTTACAAGGATAGAAGGAAGGACGCCGGTACCAGGAAAAGAAGATATAGAAAAATTAGCTGGTATTGGAGCATCCATGGCTATATTTTTGTCGGTTGGTATGATTGACAAGGTGGTGGAAAGGCTGAAAAAAGGATATGGAAGGAATGTACCAATTGCGGTAGTTGAAAGGGCCTCCTGGGAGGATGAAAGAGCTATAATTGGGACTCTTGATGATATATGTGAAAAAGTAAAGGAGGCTAATATTACAAAATGTGCACAAATACTTGTGGGGGATTTTATAGATTGTGAATATAAGAAAAGTTTACTTTATGATAAAAGTTTTACACACATGTTTAGAAAAGGTGAAAGTAAATGATTGGCCTCATACTAGGAACTTCTGAAGGAAAAAATATAGTTGGAGGATTAAATAGATTTACTGACAATATTTTGATTTCAACAGCTACAATTTATGGCGGTGAATTATTTAATGAATATAAATATAAGTTTCTAAATACAAAGCCGCTGAGCTTTGATGAATTAAGACAAATGTTCCTAAAGAATAATATATCAGTTTTAGTGGATGCATCTCATCCCTATGCTGTAGAAATATCTTGTAACTGTGAGAAGTTATGTGAGGAGTTAAATATAAAATATCTAAGATATGAGAGAGCTTCTGTATGTGATAAATATAAAAATAAAGATAAGGTAATCTTTGTTAAAGACTATCAGGAACTGATAGATAAGATAAAAAGTATTAAAGAACTTCATAATAAGAATGCTACTATTTTAAATACTACAGGAAGTAAGAATGTAGATAAATTTATATGTTCAGGTATTTTAAATAGGATTGTTCATAGAATTCTACCTTCTGTAGAGGTAATGAAACAGTGCTTTAAATTAGGCATAAACACAGAAGATATTATTGCCATAAAAGGTCCTATAGGATATAAGCTTAATTTAGGGTTTATAGAGCAGTATAATGCAAAGGCAATAATTTTAAAAGATAGCGGAATTCAAGGGGGAACAGAGGAAAAAATTGAAGCGGCCTTATATAAAGATATATATATTTTCATAATTGAAAGAAAAAAGAAAGTATATCAAAATATTTTTTATAATGAGGAAGAAGTGGTTAAATATATAAAGGATAAAAAGCTCTATTGAGGGGGAGGAAAATTTGGGCAAATTATATGTAGTAGGAATTGGACCTGGAGGCATAGAACATATGACCTTAAGGGCAAAGCAGGTTATAGAGGAAAGTGAAGTTATTGTTGGATATACAAAATATATTAAGTTAGTTGACACTTTAATTAGAGGAAAAGAAATATTTGCAACAGGAATGAAGGCTGAAGTGGAGAGGTGTAAAAAAGCTTTGGAGTTATCCCATAATAAAGTAGTTTCAATAATAAGCACAGGTGATGCAGGAATATATGGTATGGCTGGTTTGATTTTAGAGATGAAGCAGGAAAAGGAGACAGTAGAAATTATACCGGGTGTAACGGCAGCTACGGCAGCAGCTTCATTATTAGGTTCTCCACTTATGCATGACAGCTGCAATATAAGTTTAAGTGATTTAATGACACCCTATGATTTAATAAAAAAAAGAGTTGAACTTGCAGCGCAGGGTGATTTTGTGATATCATTTTATAATCCCAGGAGCAATGGAAGACCGAACTATTTAAGAGAGTGTACCGACTTAATAAGAAAATACAGAGATGGAAATATACCAGTAGGTGTAGTGAAAAATGCTTTACGACATGGGGAAAAAGTGAAATTGTTTACTTTAGATACTTTTAGTGACAATGAAGTTGACATGTTGTCTATAGTGATTATTGGAAATAGTAATACATTTATAAAAGAAGATAAAATCATAACTCCAAGAGGATATGTATTGTAGGAGTTTACCATTTACAATGCACAATTCACAGTTCACAATGCACAATTACAGTTCAGAATTATAGTGATTATTCTCCGTTTTGAAGAAGATGGGTATGTAGCCATGAGATAATCAGAAAATTTTTGAGTTAGTGTTCTTTCAAAATACATAACTGTAAAGGATGGTAGTAATGGGAAAGTTGATTCTTATAACAGGCGGTGCAAGAAGTGGGAAGAGTTCTTACGCAGAAAAACTGGCAAAAGAACTTAAAGGTGACATTTTATATGTGGCTACTTCTATTCCTTTTGATGAGGAAATGAAGCTCAGGATAAAAAAACATGTAGAAAGAAGACCAGAAAGCTGGGAGACTTTAGAAGCCTATAAAGATTTTCATAGTAAATTAATACCTATGTTAAATGGAAAGTCGGGAGTGCTTTTGGATTGTATAACAAATTTGGTTTCAAATTTATTGTTAGAAAAATGTGAAGATACTGAAAAAACTACAACTGCCAGAGCATTAGAAATTGAAAAATATATTAAGGCAGAAGTATCAGAAATTATAAATATTTCAAAAGAGGCATCTATGCCTTTTATTATGGTTACCAATGAAGTGGGAATGGCACTAGTGCCAGAATATCCTCTGGGGAGGATATTTAGAGATTTGGCAGGCAGTGTAAATCAGATGATAGCAAAAGAAGCAGAGGAAGTGTATTTTTGTATTTCCGGTATACCTCTAAAAATTAAATAAAGTGGTGTAATTTTTGGATAAAAGTTGGGGATGATAAGAGTGGTATTTTTAAAAAGATTAATTCTAATGATTCAATTTTTTACTTCAATACCTATTAAATCTGAAAGTGATATTGGCAGTGAGGATTTTGGAAAAGCATTGGCATTTATACCGGTGGTAGGATTAATTATAGGAATAATAATGGGCATTTCTTATATAATTTTACTCCATGTATTTTCTGTAAAGATTAGTACCACATTGGTATTAATAGAATATATTTTTCTTACGGGGGGGATTCATTTAGATGGTTTAGGAGATACTTTTGATGGGATATTTTCAAATAGGACAAAGGATAGAATACTTGAAATCATGAGAGATAGCAGGGTGGGAACAAATGCCGTACTTGCTATAGTGTCACTTTTAATTCTTAATTCAGTTATTTTATCTGAAATTAATTCTTTATATATGGTTAAAATACTTATTCTTTTTCCTGTTGCAGGTAGGGTTGGCTCTATAATTGCTGCCAGTTTGTCTAAATATGCAAGAAGCGGTGAAGGTATGGGAAAGTCATTTATTGACTATTGTGGAATTAAAGAACTGGTGATGGGAGTAATATTATATTTAATAATATTTTACCTAACAAACTTATATAGGGGATATATAATTATGTTTTTTCCAATTGCCACGGCAATAATACTTATCAAATTTTTAAGTAGGAAGATAAATGGTGCCACAGGTGATGTACTGGGTGCAGTATGTGAATTAAATCAGACACTTTTTATAATGATTTCATATATTATTTTGAATTATGGGGGGAATTTATAATGTTGGAGTTAGTTATGGTAAGACATGGTGAAACTGACAGTAATAAAAATGGAAAATACTTGGGATGGACAGATGTAGAGCTTAATAAATATGGAATTAGCCAGGCTGAAAAAGCAAGAGATAAATTAAAACATATTAGTTTTGATGTTGTAATATCCAGCCCTCTTAAAAGGGCAAGAGAAACTGCTGAAATTATCAGTGAAGATATAATCTATGACAGTGAATTAAAGGAGACTAATTTTGGGTTATGGGATAACCTTTCTTTTCAAGAGATTAAAGAAAAATATCCACAAGATTATAAATTGTGGATGAAAGATTGGGGAGGGTTTATTTTCCCAGGGGGAGAAAGTGCTCTGGATATGCACAAAAGGGCAGTAAATTTTGTTGATGAAATAATTAATAAAAAGCAACAAGGTACTGTTCTAATTGTAACCCATGCAGGATTAATAAGAAGTATTATAGCGCATTTGCTTGGCATGGAAATAGCGGGGGCATGGCATTTCCACATAGATAATTGCAGTATAACTAGGATTCAAATAACAGATGGCTATGCCATCTTAATTGAGCTAAATGGTTAAGGTTATAATACTTTTTAAGAGAATGTTCTCTGATAGTATATCTATGGGATAAATTTGTTTTCGTTTGAAATGAAGTGATTCTTAAGTTCAGGTGGAAAAAAGCACTTCTTATAGGCAGATTCCACCTAAACTTAAGAATTATTTCATTTTCAGATATATAATTTTAAAATTTTATTTCTTTAGGGGGCTCTCCTGTTAAATGTGAAATTGATGCTGCGCCATGTTCAATGTAAAATACTTTAAAGATAGGATTATCAGTTGATTTATACAAGCTTTTCACAAGTTCTGATGAATCCAATACTTTTTGCTTTTTATCTATATCTTCTGTAAATACAATTTCACCATTTATTCTTGCCGTAACCATATCTTTAGAAGTGGCACTGTACTCTACATAGGGAGTTTCAATTAATTGTTTATACACCTTTTTTGTATTACTGGTGCAAAAATAAAGTTTGCCATTTTCATAAAACATGAAACCAAAGGGTCTAACCCTAGGTTTTCCATCTTCTACTGTAGCTAGAAATCCATATCCATTTTCTTTAAAAATTTTTATTACCTCTTCCATTATATATACCTCCTTGATTTTTTTTCTTATTATTAGTATAATACGTATGTTATATAATACAAGTACGCATATTTATATTACATAGTCATAAAAAATAGACTATTGAGAAAGGATAGGGTATTGATGAATGATGAAATTAAATTTTGTCCGGTATCTGTAGCTCAAAATATATTGATGGGAAAATGGAAATTATCGATTTTGTGGGTTCTTAAAGGCAAGACAAGACGTTTTAATGAATTACAGAAATTGATGGCTACAATTTCGAGAGGTGTACTTACACAACAATTGAGAGAACTGGAACGGGATAAACTTGTTAATAGAAAGGTGTATAGGGAGGTACCACCAAAGGTGGAATATTCTCTTACTGAGATCGGCAAAAGCTTTATTCCAATAATGGTTCAGATTATAGAATGGGGAGCAGAATATATTGAAAAAGTAAATAATTGCAATATGGATATTTGTATATTAAATAAATTTCCCTGTCAAAAGTGCCATGAAATGCTGCAGACAAATAAGAAAAAATAGTATAACCATGATTTTAACAAGGTTATACCATTTTGTGTTTTGATGAATATAATAATATGCTTTAAATTATTAAGAAATTTTAAATCTATGAACTAGTTCATTTAATTCAGTCACAATAGACTTAAGCTTTTGAGTACTGGTATTTATTACTTCAAAGGATATCTCCTGTTCTTTGATTGAAGCAGAAACCTCTTCAGATGCTGCAGCGGATTCCTGTGATATAGCAGATATATTCTCAATTGAGGTTATAACGCTGTTTTTATCTTTATTTATCTCTGTAATTTCACTGTTCAGTTCAGTTATTATAGATATCATGTTGTTTATAGATGTATTCATAGTTTCAAAATGTTTTTCTGACTGAACCATGGAAGTATTGGCAGTTTTACCCATCTCCTGTGTTTTATCCATATTGGCCTTGGTATTGTTAATTTGAATTTGAATTTCATTTACCATATCACTTATTTCCTGAGTTGAATTGGAGGTCTGTTCTGCCAATTTTCTGATTTCCTCTGCAACAACAGCAAATCCTTTTCCAGATGCCCCAGCACTGGCTGCTTCAATGGCAGCGTTTAACGCAAGCAGATTGGTTTGTTTTGCTATGGATTCTATAGTCTGTACTATGTTTCCGATTGAGTCTGATTTATCTGATAAAATTGATATATTTTCTGAAACTTTTCTTGCAGCATTACTTCTTTCGTTAAGTTTTGAATAAAGTTCTCGTACTGCAGAGGACACATCCTTATTGATTTTTTCTGTGGTTTTAGAGTACTCAATGACTTCTGCAGAATTTTTTGTAACCTTATCTATTTTATTTGATAAAACATTTAATTTTTCAAGCCCTAGAGATACTTCTTGTGCCTGGTCTGTAGAACCTTTTGCCACTGCTTCCATGGAATTGGTAATTTCTTTTATTGTTTTAAATGTTTTATTTATGGAGGAAGATACATTTTCCGACTGACTGTGGACTTCATCAGAATTATTCTTTAAAGATATAATTATATTTTTAAGTTGTTCTCTTAATTTTCTTATAGAAATTCCTATTGTACCAACTTCGTCTTTATATTTTAAGACATAATTATAATCAATACCGCTAGGAGATAAATCCAGATCTTTGGTCTTATTTACTATTTTTGATAATTCTATTAAAGGCTTTGTTATCTTATTTCCAAAAGCTAAGGAAAATATTATAGATATAATTACAAAAATTAAAGCTATTGCTATATATGCATATATTAAGTTATTTAAGGGTTTCTTAAATTCAATAGTTGGAATGGCAAAGCCTACTGTCCATTTTGAGGATGATACTTCAGCTGAGGCGAAATATCTTTTTGCTTTATCATAGTCTGTTAAAATTATTCCCGTACTTCCTTTACTGTTATTAAGTATTTGTTTATAACTACCTTCCATAACTTTATTGATATTTTTTAGTTCTTTTTCAGTAGGTTTAAATGATTTATTAGGATGTACTATAATATTGTTTTCATCATCAAACAAATAGGCATAACTGTTGTTTACGGGCTTAGCTTTTTCGATAATTTTTGTAACCGTATCTATATATATATCAGTTCCCACCACTCCAACAACTTGTCCATCTCGGGATAAGGGTTTTCCAATAGTTATTATCATTTTCTTGGTTATTGCATCAAGATAAGGAGCGGAATAAGTTAATTTGTTATTTTTTATAGTTTTTTTATACCAGTCTCTTACTGTACAGTCGTATCCTTCAGGGGGTATCCAGCCTGAACCATCCCAAAAATCTTTACTTGAAAAACCTATATATACATCTGTAACGTATGAATTAGTTTTAGCTTTGTGGGTCATATATGATATTACGTCTTCTTTGTTAAAGTCTGGATTGGTCTCTAGGTCGTCTGCAATATCCTCTAAAAATTTCCCCTGTACACTTAACCAGCTATTTATAATTTCAGAGTATTTTTGGGATGTAATAAGTGTTTTATCTGTAATTTGTTTATTTAAAGCATTATATGATATAGCATAGGATATAATTATAGAGAAAAATAAAACTATAATACAGGTACCGCATATGGCCGCTGCGAATTTTGATTTTAAACTTTTCATGTATAAGCCTCCCCATTTATTTTTAGTTTGTCAAGTTATTCAAGTATTTTGGGCCCAATGTATTTGTATTTGTATACAATTAAAAACAAAACAACTTAATCATTTACTAAAATTAATAGATAATTAAGAAATTATTGCTAATATATTAGCATATAGCATATGAAATTACAATAATATTTATAAATAAATATTATTTTTATTAAATTATAAATGCTTTTAAGATGTTATGAAGTATTTTGTCTATATTTCTTTGAATATTAATTTATAATACAAATAAAATATGAAAATTTGCTTTATTTTTTTAAAATATTCCTATATAATCTATTCTAATATTAATAATTTATCATAATAACTAAATATATAATTTTAAATTACTAAAATATATAAATCAAAATTGGAAAGTAAAGGATTTGGTATAGTTTACTTTTATCAGATCGCTACCATTGCTAACCCCCCCATCTTCTATCAAAGTGGGGGATAAGCAGTGCTACGCGCCTGGATAAGTTCTTCTAAGGTTCAGTTGGAGAAAAGCAGTTCTCATAAGCAAACTCCACCTGAACCTAAGAATTACTTGATAGATTACTTTAGAAAGGTGGATAAATAAAATGAAACAATTAGTATTTCATGGTACTTCTATTATTATAGGAAAAGGGTCTTTGGAGTATATAAAGAACCTGGAGTTTAAGAAAGCTTTTATTATAACTGGTGGACAGTCTATGATTAAAAGCGGAGTTATTTCTATGGTGAAGGATATGATAGAGAAAGCCAATAGAGAGGTTTTTATATACAGTGGTATTACTAAGAATCCGGATACGAAAACAGTATTAAATGGCCTTGAAAGGGTAAAAGAATTTAAGCCGGATATTATAATATCTATAGGTGGAGGATCTTCTATAGATGCTGCAAAAATTATAACGTTATTTTATGAATATGAGGATATAAATTTTAGTAATGTGTTAGAAAACAAGCTGCCTGAATATAGAAGTAAAGTTAAATTTGTAGCTGTACCTTCTACTTCTGGTACGGGTACAGAAGTTACAAAAGTATCTGTTATTACATTTAAAGAAAAAAATTTAAAAATAGGCATAAAATGTGGAGCACTAATACCAGATGTAGCTATACTGGATCCAAATTTAACAATGACTATGCCAGATAATATAGCAGCTGAAACGGGAATGGATGCTTTAACCCATGCTCTGGAATGTTATACAAACAATGCTTTAGATGACTTTACTGAAGTTATGGCAAAAGGTGCTGTAGAGGGGCTCTTTAAATATTTACCATATTCTTATAAAGATAAAGATATAGTAAGTAGAGAAAAAGTTCACAATTTTCAGTGTATGGCAGGTTGTGCTTTTTCTAATGTGGGATTAGGAATGGTACATGGAATTTCTCATGCTTTCGGCGGCAGGTATAATATGGCTCATGGCCTTGCTAATGCTATTGTTTTACCTTATGTACTACAGTATAATTCGAGAAATAAGTTAGTAGCGGAAAAGTTAAAGTATCTTTCAAAGATAATTGATAGAGAAGATATAATAGAGGCAGTAAAAGAACTTAAGAGAGAATTAAATATTCCCCTGTCTTTTAAAGAAGCCGGTATATTAGAGGAAAATTTTAAAAAGGATTTTCATCTTTTAGTTGATAATAGTTTATTAGGATCAACTAGGGTAAATCCTATTTTAGTAACTAGAGAACATATGGAATATATCGTGAACAGCATATATGAAGGAAAAGATATAGATATATAGAGGTGTCCGGTTATTTAAGGAGGATAAAATGAATATATTACCCAAAATAGGAGATAAGGTTTCTTTGACACAAAAAGCTTATGATGCAATTAAAGATGCTATTATGTCTAATAAATTTAAGCCTGGGGAATTATTAATTGAAGAAAGATTAGCAAAACAACTTGCTATTAGCAGAACTCCTTTAAGAAGTGCATTGAAAATGCTCGCTTATGAACACTTAGTTACTATAAATTCTTCAAGAAATGTTATTGTTTCCAGCATTGATAAAAATGATATAGATAATATTACAGTTGTTCGTGAATCTCTGGAAGTTGCTGTAATTAAACAGCTACAATTTAACATAACTGAAAAACAAATAAAAGAACTAGATAGAATGTTAAAAGATCAAATAGAAGCTTGTCAGAATGAGAATTATGAACTATTTATAGATTTGGAGTATAAATTTCATGTAAGTATGGCGGAATTTACAAGGAATAAATGGATGTATGAAATGGTAAAGAATATAAATACTATTGTACAGAGGTATTTAATACTGTCAGGAAGTTTAAAAAGATATGCACAAATTGCTCTGGAGGAACATGAGAAAATATTGAAGGCCATAAAAGATTGTGATTATAGAAAAGCTTCATATAACATGAAGTGGCATATTACAAATGTTAGTAAAAGAATGCTGGAGTAAATACTATATTTAAAAGAAAATTTGTTTAAAGATCTATATAAATACAAATGTTTTAAAAGTAAGGAGGTTTTTAATTGGAGGATTTATTTGAGGAAATAGAAAAGTTAACTATAGAATTGATTAATATACCAAGTATTAATAATTCTATAGGAGAAAGAAATATATGTAATAGAATAAGTGAGTACATAAACAATATAGAATATTTTAAAGAACATAAAGAGTACACTTTTCAAGTTTCTCTTAATGAGGATCCTTATAGAAGAGTTAATGTTTTTGCGTTATTAAGAGGAGAAGGAGGATTTTCAAATAAAACTGTAATTTTACACGGGCATGTGGATACTGTGGGTATAGAAAATTTTGGAGGACTGGCAGAATATGCTTTTGACAGTAAAAGTCTGAATGAAAAATTGAAGGAACTAGATTTACCAAAAGAAATAAAAAATGATTTACATAGCGGAGATTGGATATTTGGCAGAGGAGCTGCAGATATGAAAAGTGGAGTGGCTGTTCATCTTGTGATTCTTAAAGAGCTGAGCAAAAATATTAAGAATTTTAGTGGGAATATTTTGTTTATGGCAAATCCTGTAGAGGAAAATCAGCATACGGGCATTATAGAAGCTTTTGCTACATTTATTTATTTCAATTATTTTGTACACAACTCTTCTGTGAATAAAATAATAAATAATTTAAAAAACATAGCAGAAAAATCCTTTGGTGAAGTTATTTCTAAGGTTAATACAGAATATGAAAAGTTTTGCAAATTAACAAAGGAAGAATATAGTCCTTTACCATGGAAAAGTAATGTAATTACTTATAAAGAATTATATGAGGAAGTAAAAAATGGGCATGGATGTAAAGTAGATGAGGAAATAAGTAATTTAACTAAAACTTTAACCAAACAGGGTATGGATAGAAGGGAAATTTGTCTTAATATAGTAGAAAAACTTTGGAGGTTAAGCAATAATAGAGAGCCTTCCATTGTAATATTCTTCGCTCCACCCTATTGTCCACATAATACTTTAAAAATTAAAGATAAGAATGAACGTAATGTTATAGAAAAAATAGAAGAATGCGTAGAGGAGATCTCTAGGAAAAGTAATGAGGAATTCAAAATACTGCAGTTTTTTCCCAGTTTATCAGATAGCAGTTACTTAAAGATAGATGATAATTTTAATTCTTTGAAAAATTTAATGGATAATTTTCCTAATTGGAAGGAAATATATAATATACCTGTGGATAATATAAAGAAATTGGATATACCCTCAGTTAATTATGGATGCTATGGTAAAGATGCTCATAAATGGACGGAAAGAGTATGTAAACCCTATTCTTTTAATATATTACCTAGATTAATATTGACTACGGTTTATAAATTTTTACATGAAACAAGATAGTCTAGTCCTATTTAGAGGCAGGACTAGACCATTTTGTTTTTTATTAAGATTTTAAATCTGTGAACTAAATTATTTATTTTCATTTTGAACTGTACTGTGAGTTCTTCCGTAGATAAAATAGACTATAAGTCCCAGACACAGCCAGATGAGGAAGCCAATCCAGGTTATTTTTCGCATTGATGTTAAAAGTAACAAGCAGCATAATACCGTTATTATGGGTGTAAATGGTACACCTGGACATTTGAATTTTCTTTCAATATCTGGCATGGATTTTCTTAAATAGATAACTCCCATAGATACAATTATAAAGCTTAATAAAGTTCCTATACTTAAAAATTCAACTATTATTCTAAGTGGTAATATACCTGCTATAATGGAAGCTATAATTCCTGTTATTATAGTTGCTTTAACTGGAGTATTATGAACTTTGTTGATTTTAGAAAAAATTTTGGGCATCAATCCATCTCTTGACATAACCATAAATATTCTAACCTGTCCATAAAGCATTGTAAGCATTACAGAAACCATTCCTACAATGGCACCAACTCCAACTAATGCTGAACCCCAGTTAATTCCTATCCTTCCAAGGGCATCAGGTACTGCATTATCTGAAACTATTTCTTTATAAGGAACTATTCCTGTAAGTACTACAGCCACTAGAACATAGAGTATACAAACTACTATAAGACATAATATTATTCCTCTGGATACATCCTTTTTAGGATCTACTGCTTCTTCTGCAGATGTGGAAATGGCATCAAATCCTATAAAAGAGAAGAACACCATACTTGCACCAGTGAAAACTCCTTTCCAGCCATAAGGCATAAAAGGTTTATAGTTAGACACATTTATATGCGATGCTCCTAAAAAAATGAATAAAAGAATTATAAGTATTTTTATTCCTACAATAATATTATTTATCTTGGAACTTTGCTGCATGCCATAACAAAGAAGTGATGTTAATATTAATATTATGGCAACTGCAGGTACATCGATTATTCCACCGTTACTTGGTGATGCAGCTATGGCCTTAGGCAGCGTAATTCCTGCAGAGGTTAGAACTCCTCTAAAGGTTCCTGACCATCCTGAGGCTACTGCACTCACTGCAACTAAATATTCTGCAGTTAAACACCAACCTATTATCATAGCAGTAAATTCTCCAAAAGCAATATAAGCATAAGAATATGTACTTCCCGCTACAGGAAACATAGTGGCAAGTTCACAATAACATAGTCCACATAGACAAGCCACTATTCCAGATAATATAAATGAGAGTATAATTCCAGGTCCTGCAGAGTGTGCTCCCTCGCCTGTGGCAACGAATATACCTACACCTACTACAGCACCTATGCCTAATGCAGCTATATCTTTTGCCCTGAGATTTTTTTGTAAATTTGTCTTTTTAACGCTATCTCTTAATTGATCTAGAGACTTTTTTTTAAAAAGATCCATAAAAGAAGTCCTCCCTTTAGTCTTTAGTGATCCATAATCTTAATGTCAGTAAAAACTAGTATATTTTATTTTGTACATTTTATAATTATATAATATTTTTTAAAAAAATGAAATATATTATGTGTCATAATATATTATTGATGGTTTTTTTCATACAATTATTAAAATATTGCAAGGAGAGGGAGAAGGCATGAAATACTGATTTTAAATGGGAATGTATATATTCAAATTATTTCCATAAATATATATATTTTAGTAAAAATATATATTATAATAAAATCTATACATTAGAATGGGGGGAGAATACTATGGATCAGTGGGAAATGATGCTGAAATTGGTTCTTTCAGGAGTACTTGGGGCTCTGATAGGATTTGAAAGAAGAAGTCGTTCTAAACAGGCAGGACTTAGAACCCACTTTGTTGTGGCAGTTGGAAGTGCACTTATTATGCTGGTATCTAAATATGGCTTTCAGGATTTGTTAGATGTGTCTTCAGTTTCAATTGATCCAAGTAGAATAGCCGCCCAGGTGGTAAGTGGAGTTGGGTTTCTTGGAGCAGGTACTATAATTGTAGAACATCAATTTGTAAGAGGACTGACTACTGCTGCTGGATTGTGGGCTACTGCGGGAATTGGTATAGCAATTGGAGCAGGTATGTATATACCTGGTATAGGAGCTACTATATTTATAGTAATAGGACTCGAGATATTTAATAGAGTACAAAAAAATTCTGTTCATTGTTTAGGCAGAGTAATTTTATCTCTAGACGGAATTAACCCAGTGCTTGATATATTAAAAAATTCTAAAGAGAGAATATCTAATATTCAAGTTAATAGACATTACAATAAAAATAATAAGGATTCTGAAGCTAAAATTATTTTTAGAATGTATGGTGTAAATCAGAGTCAGACAAAAGATATTATGGTAAATATTCTGAAGGTACCTTATGTAAAAGATGTAAACATAGAATAGTGTACTGTAAATAATTTAAAGTTGGGAGTGAGTTGTTTATGGAAAGTAAAATTTTAGTTGTGTACTATTCACTTGAAGGAAATACCAAATTAATAGCTGAAACTATTTCAAATGAAGTGTCAGCTGATATATTGGAAGTAAAACCTAAAAAAGACATAGAGCCTCATAGTAAAATAAAATATTTAATAGGTGGGAAGCAAGCTATAACCAAAGAGAAGCCGGAACTTGTACATTATGATGTGAATATTGAAAATTATGAAATTTTATTTATTGGGACTCCAGTTTGGGCGTGGACTTTTGCACCTGCCATAAGAAGTTTTTTTGCTAACACAAATTTAAAGAATAAAAAGATAGCACTATTTAGTTGTAATGGAGGAGCTAACGGAAAAACTTTTCAAAATATGAAAGCAGAACTCGGGGGAAATGAATTTTTAGGTGAAATTGAATTTAAGGATCCTCTTAAAAATGATAGAGGAGAAAATGTAGAGAAGGCTAAAAAATGGTCCCAGGATATTTGTAAATTAAATATAAAGTAAGTTATTTAACTCATGGATTGATATAATCTATGAGTATTTTTATTTACAATATTATAAGATTTGTTTTAAACACAATAGATATTAATATTAAAATATATAAATATATTTTTAATATTTTATTGACATTTAGCTATTAAAAATGTTATTTTATTAATAAATTAATATTAAAAATATCATTTAGTTATTTGTTGTGAAATTTCATGTAAAGGAGAATTGTATTTAGTTATGAAAAAGAACATAAATGAAAATATAAGGTTACTTAAATATAATTATCTACCTTTGCAGCCAGGTTTCGAAATTAAGTGTGAAAACTATATGGAGATGAAATTAGATAAAACTGATGCATTGAGCAAAACCATATCTGTATTTTATCAATTTAAAGTTACTGAAAGTGTGGAGAATTTTATCCCGGTAATTCCAGATGGATGTGTTGACATTATATTTTACTGCAGTCCAGATAATTCTTTTTCAAATATTTGTGGCAGTGTTATTAAAAGTAAAAAAATATCTTTTTTATATGGATGTGAATATTTTGGAGTTAGATTTTTCCCGGGAGAAGCTATTAGAGTTTTAAAGTGTTCAATTAAAGAATTCATTGATAATGAAATACCTTTAATTGACATAGTTAAAAAGGATTTATTTATTAGCGAAAAAATATCTAAAGCAGAGAATTTTTATGATAGAATAGCTGTATTTAAAAATTTTATTACAAGTTTTCTTTTGGATACACATATACCAATTATAATTCAAAACTCAATAAATAGAATATGTGAAAATAAAGGCCTAGTAAGTATAAGTGAATTGGCAGAATATACGGGGTATTCAACCAGATACCTAAGGAAAACATTTGAAACTTTTGTGGGAATATCACCAAAACTGTTAAGTCAGATTGTGAGATTCCAAAACTGTTTATATATTATTATTAATGAGGGTAATTACCATGTGATGGATACAATATTGGAATGCGGATATTATGATCAATCTCATTTTATTAATGAATTCAAAAAATTT